>RZZX01000089.1 GCA_009929715.1 Bacteroidia bacterium | reverse complement strand
GCGACAGATCTTAATTGAAATATAGTGTTTTACGAAAAGATATTATCATATTACGAAAGCGCAAACGACCGTACAATTTAACATATCCCCAGGGTTTTCAGACTGATCCCCTAATTCCTTAGTGTTAGAACGTCTACGCATTTAACCGATGAGCCCAAAAAAAAAGCGATAACAACTAAATGTTATCGCTTTTTGAGCCTCTTGTCGGATTCGAACCAACGACCCCGAGATTACAAATCACGTGCTCTGGCCAACTGAGCTAAAGAGGCGGGTGGGTAAGCTATCTATATCGCGCCGCTACAACCAACTACCTTTGCTGCGATCAAGCCCTGGAGGATTCGAAGGGAGCTGGCCGTATAGGACTTACCCGTTTTGCGATTGCAAAGGTAGTTATTTTCACCAAACTACCAAACACTGAAAGCACTTTTTTTAAAGCCCAAAAGACAAACAACTACTTATCAAACATTTACGACCCCATTTTTTTTATCACTTTGACTAAAACGGAACTCGATTCTGAATAAACCTCTCCTATTTTAGAAAGTAACATCAACGAAATACTTAGAAAAAGCAGAATTTAACGACTCTAACCTCTTTTGCATGTGATATTATTTATACCTTTGCAAAGAATATAATCAAACTAGGATATGACAGAAAATAAAAACAGTCTTCAAAAATACGCCATGCTGGCAGGAACGTATATCGGAGTCTACTGGACCTTAAAGTTCATTCTATTTCCACTAGGTTTTACCGTTCCTTTTCTATCACTCTTATTTATTGCGCTCACCTTGGCTGTACCGTTTATCGGATACTACTACACTAAATTGTATCGCGACAAAATTAATCACGGAGTGATTAGTTTCCCACAAGCATTTGCTTTCTCCTTTTTTATGTATATGTTTGCTTCGCTACTGGTTTCGGTGGCTCACTATATCTATTTCCAATATATCGACCAAGGGTTTATCGTCGAAACTTATACCAAAGTTTGGCACGAACTCTTAGCAAAATCGCCGGAGATGGAGGCTAATAGACAAATTATCAATGAAATGATAGAAACGGCTCGCGCCACAACTCCCATCGACTTGACTATACAACTGCTCTCATGGGATGTATTTTGGGGTGGCATACTGGCTATACCAACGGCTCTAGCGGTGATGAAAAAGAGAGCCTAAACCGTTATCTTATAAAGTAAATAGTTCAATATTAATCGCATAAATGACTTAAAACGATATGGATATATCTGTTGTTATACCTTTGTTCAATGAAGAGGAGTCGCTTCCCGAACTCTACGCATGGATTGACCGGGTGATGAAAGCCAACAATTTCAGCTACGAAATTATCTTTGTGAACGATGGAAGTACAGACCGTTCTTGGGAAGTGATCGAATCTCTTCGGTCTCAATCGGAAAACATAAAAGGAATCAAATTCCGACGAAATTACGGGAAATCACCAGCTTTGTTTTGTGGCTTTGAAGAGGCAGAAGGCAATGTGGTTATCACCATGGATGCCGATTTACAGGATAGCCCAGACGAAATTCCGGAACTTTACCGAATGATCACCGAAGAAGGCTATGATTTAGTATCGGGATGGAAACAAAAACGGTATGATCCGCTATCGAAAACCTTGCCAACTAAACTGTTTAATGCCACAGCACGAAAAATATCGGGCGTAAAGAATCTACATGATTTTAACTGTGGTTTGAAGGCTTACCGCAAAGAGGTGATTAAAAATATTGAGGTTTACGGTGAAATGCACCGATACATCCCTTACTTGGCCAAGAATGCCGGGTTTAATAGAATCGGTGAAAAGGTGGTGCAACACCAGTCGCGCAAATATGGCACAACGAAATTCGGATTGAACCGGTTTGTGAACGGATACCTCGACTTGTTGTCGCTTTGGTTTTTATCGGCTTTTGGAGTTAAACCGATGCACTTCTTTGGGCTACTAGGATCGCTGATGTTTATTTTCGGTTTTATATCGGTACTGATCGTTGGATTCGGGAAACTATATGCCATGTATAACGGCTTTCCTTATCGCTTAGTCACGGAATCGCCTTATTTTTATCTATCGCTTACGGCCATGATTATCGGTACACAGCTCTTCTTAGCTGGGTTCTTAGGTGAACTTATCAGCCGAAATGCACCGGAAAGAAATAAATACCAAATTGAGAAAAAGATTTAAGCATCATAAATGATTTAGAAACAGAGCTTATGAAAATTTTAATTCGACTACTTGCGGCATTCATGGCTGGAGGATTCATCATCGGTGGCATTACAGCGTGCTCGGACGATGAGAACTGTGCCTTATCCGGACGCCCGATGATTTACTGTTCGCTTTATACCATCAATCCGGACGATAAGAATAAAGCGCTGAATGATACGCTTGATTCTCTAACTGTAACTGCTTTGGGTACCGATTCGATTATTATCAACAACCAAAAGAAGGTGCATAAGATCATGCTGCCGCTACGTTTCACTAAGGATACAACGGTCTTTGTACTCCATTACGACTATAAGCGCAGACCTAAAGAGAATGATACGCTTCTAGTGGTGCACACCAATACGCCGTTTTTTCAATCAATGGAATGTGGTTATACCATGAAGCAAAGCCTTATTAAAAGCTCTGTTGCCAAAGGAAAATCTCCCATCGCCCAACTAGATACGACTTACATCCGAAATAAAGATGCCAATACAAATGAAATACAAAATTTGGAATTATTTTATCATTACCGCCGTTAATAGCCTCTTTTTTCTGAGTCTAAGCCTGCCCGGATATGCCCAAAAGGTCTATCGGAAGGTTCCTCGGAATAAGGACATGAAAAATAAAACGGAAAAAGTACATGTGCCGGATACCATTCCTTTCTATAATGGGGTGTATATCGGGGCAGACTTGTATGGACTTGGCAGTAGGTTGTTCAGCGACTGTATTGGTTCTGAAATCAGCGTCAAGGTCAACTTGAAGAATAAGTTTATCCCTGCCTTAGAGTTGGGAATGGGGGCCACTGATTCTTGGAATGAAACCGGTATTCATTACAAGAGCAAAGCAGCTCCATTTATCCGTCTCGGACTCGATTATAACACCATGGCGAAAAAGAAAAATAAGAATAGCTACCTTTACGTTGGCTGTCGATACGCCGTGAGCTCATTCAAATACGATGTCAGTTCTCTACCAGCTACAGACCCTATCTGGAATGACCAAATTAATAATCCGGCTTTCCAAGATGATATTTGGAAAAACAGCATCCCCTTCAATCAACTAGGGATAAAAGGGTCTATGCAGTGGTTTGAGTTCTTAGTTGGCGTCAAAATCCAAGTCTATAAAAGATTGAATATGGGATGGGATATCCGACTGAAGTATAAGACATCGGGCTCTTCAAACACCTACGCCGATCCGTGGTATGTGCCGGGATATGGTAAATATAAATCGAGCAACATGGGACTCACTTATTCCATCATTTATAAACTTCCTTTTTAAATAAAGAGCGCAACTTATGACCTTACTTGAAATAGGGCTACTAGCTATAGGGTTGGCTATGGATTGCTTTGCCGTCTCTATCACAAGTGGTATTTTCTTAAAAAAAATTCAATGGCGCCCCATCCTTGTCATGGCATTGGCCTTCGGTTTCTTCCAAGCAGCCATGCCTTTATTGGGATGGATGGGAGCAAGCACATTTAGTCACCTCATTCAGCACATCGATCATTGGGTTGCATTCAGCATATTAGCCTTTTTAGGCGGTCGCATGATCCATGAATCGTTAAAGAAAGAGGAATGCCGAAAAACCTTCGATCCAACCCATCCCAAAACGATCTTAACCATGGCTATCGCAACAAGCATCGATGCAATGGCCGTAGGGGTATCCTTCGCTTTCATCGGCTTAAAACAGTTGTCCGATATTTCTGAATCGATCCTGATCATCGGACTTGTCTCTTTCCTGATGTCTGTTATCGGCTTACTCTTTGGCATAAAGTGTGGGTGTGGATATGCTCAAAAAATCAGAGCAGAGCTTTGGGGAGGTGTTATTCTATTGGCTATCGGAACCAAAATATTAATAGAGCATTTGTTTTTACAATAAAAAAGAGAGCAATAAACCGACTTATTTCGGTCATAATAGACAACGTATGAAATCAAAAAAAAATCTTATCTGGTTGGCTTTTTTTATCCTAGCTACCGTCTGGATACTAGTCAAACGAAACGAGACAACCCCTTACACCAGTATCAACGGCCTTGTTTTCGGTACCGTTTATAACATCACTTATGCCTCTGAAGATAATCTGAAAATGGCTATCGAGGCAGAGCTCAAACGGTTCGACCACTCACTCTCTCCTTTCAACGAGAAATCGGTCATTAGCAAAATAAACCGCAATGAAAGGGTTACGGTAGACACCTTGTTTCGAAACTGCTTCAACTTATCGATGAAGATCTCGCAAGAGACTCACGGGGCCTTCGATATCACGGTAGCCCCACTGGTCAATGCGTGGGGATTCGGTTTTAAAAAGGGTGATTTCCCGGATTCAACCAAAATAGATAGCTTAAAACAGATTATAGGTTACCAGAAGGTAAAACTGGAAAACAATCAAGTAAGCAAACTTGATGAGCGCATAATGCTCGATTGTAGTGCGGTGGCCAAAGGGTATGCAGTGGATGTCATCGCCCAACTTCTTGAAAGAAAAGGGATCAAGAACTACATGGTCGATATCGGCGGCGAAGTGGTGGTTAAAGGAAAAAAACCCAAAAAAGAGCTCTGGCGAATAGGCATAAACAAACCAGTCGACGACTCTTTGTCGGTCAATCAGGACTTGCAAAATGTACTTGCTCTCTCGGATGTAGGCATTGCTACGTCTGGCAATTACCGCAACTTCTATTATAAGGATGGCAAAAAATATGCACATACCATTGATCCAAGAACAGGATATCCGGTCCAACACAACATTTTATCGTCGACCGTCATCGCCGAAAACTGCATGACAGCAGATGCCTTGGCAACCTCTTTCATGGTTATGGGATTGAAAGAAGCACAAGCTTTCCTTCAAACCCATCCGGCTATTGAGGTCTTTTTTATCTATAGCGATGAACAAGGTAAATTACGAACATACGCCTCGGAAGGTATGAAAAAGTATCTTACAGCGCAGTAAACGATACCCCCTAAAGGAAACGCCCCAAGAATCTTCTTGATTCTTGGGGCGTTTCCTTTAGGGGAAAGAGGCTATTTCATAAAGACAAAATAAACGGCTAAGATTAAACAAACAAAGGCCGCTAAATGGTTCCACTGCAAACTCTCTCCTTTGAATAGTACGGTGGTAAAAATGGAAAATATAATCAAAGTGATGACTTCTTGAATGACCTTGAGCTGCAACAAGGTAAAAGGGCCGCCATTGCCCAAAAAACCAATGCGATTGGCTGGCACCTGACAGCTATACTCGGCTAGTGCTATGACCCAAGAGAAAAGAATGACACCAAACAGGGGCCAATGGGTAATGAGCTTCATCTCTTGCAGTTTTAAATGACCGTACCAAGCAATTGTCATAAACACATTCGAGACAATCAATAACAAAATGGTATAAAATCCTTTCATCGCTTATTATTTGGGGTGTTGTTTTAGACTTATCGGCAACAAGTCGGGTTGTACATTAGACATGCTCCCCCACAAACTATAACGTGCTTCGGGATTCATCGCCTCCAACTGACGCAGAATGCCTTTCATGCTGCTTCGATGCGAATCTAATTCATAGGGACAGTTCTTCTCTAACTTCCGATAGGCACGGATCTGAGCCAACTCTTCTAAATCGGACTCGTGTACCAAACACATCGGACGAACAATGGTCATATCGAATTTATCCATCTTGAGCTTAGGTGGCATGGTACTAAAAGAACCTTGAAAGGTTTGGTTCATCAAAAGGGTCTCTAAAATATCATCCATGTGATGGCCTAACGCAATCTTGGTACACCCTTGCTCTTTAGCAACTGTAAAGAGTGCTTTCCGCCTGTTCCATGAGCAGAGGAAACAGGGCGATTTACGGGTGTCTGTAGAGGGATCGAACGCTGTCTCGTGAATCAAAAAGTTCACACCATGAGCTTCACAATGACAACGTAGATAATCGGCATCGCACTGGTAAGGAATGTTGGTCATCACCACATGAACCGCCACCACCGAAAAGCGAGGTTTATAAATCTGTGAACGCCGACCAAGAAGTTCGACCAAAGCCAAAGAGTCTTTCCCACCAGACAAACCAATCAGAATTTTGTCTCCTTCTTCTATCAATCCGTACTCCACCACGCCCTTGCTAAATCGCTTATCTATCCGACGAATGGTTTTTTCTTCTTCTGTAAATTGTGCCATATTCTATAAATAGAGCGCAAAAGTAACCTAAAAGAACGATTTAAAGAAGAATTAACATAATAGAATGAATGAAAAAAGAATTGTTTCTAATATTTTTGTACTTTTGAACAACTAGAAATAACTGTGATAACGTATGAAGAGAATATATCTTGTATCAATCTGCTGTATACTAACTGTTATGGGGTTTGCACAAACCATAGGAGAGGCGCAAACATGGCTAAAAAAAGGAAAGTATAGCGAAGCTAAACCGGTCTTTCATAAATATGTTAAAGCCCAACCAACTAACGCCAGCTATAACCTTGGATACGGCATATGCTGCCTAAAAACGAACGCTATTGAACAAGCGATTGAACATTTACAAACTGCCATAAAAAGACGAGCTACCGAGGGGTATATTTATTTAGGAGAGGCGTATGATGCGGCTTATCGGTTCGATGATGCCATCGGTTGTTATGAGGAGTATATCAAGCTTTTGACCAAGCAGAAAAAACCCAAAGAAGAGGTCGAACGCCTGCTCGAAAAAAGTAAAGGTTACTCCCGCATGCTTAAAGGAGTAGAGCAAGTGACTGTCATCGATAGCTTCGTGGTAGACAAAAGTCGTTTAATAGAGAGCTATAAGTTGAGCGAGGAGTCTGGACGACTCTTTACTTATAAAGAGTATTTTAAAACAGAAACAGATCATCCAGGCACAGTTTATGAGACAGAAATAGGCAACAGGGTTTATTATAGCGACCAAGGGAAGAAAAATCTAAATATCTATACGCAAACAAAATTGATCGATGAATGGAGCAAGGGTAAAGAGCTGCCTGGCAGTATCAATGAAGCGGGAAATGCCAATTATCCATTTGTCATGACAGATGGTAGTACCATCTATTATGCCACGGATGGCGAAGGATTGGGAGGATACGACATTTTCGTAACTCGCTACAACACCAATACGGATAGTTACTTGACACCCGAAAATGTGGGAATGCCTTTCAACTCACCATACAACGATTACTTGTATGTGGTCGATGAATTTAATAACCTCGGATGGTTTGCTTCCGATCGGTATCAACCTGAAGGGAAGGTTTGTATCTACGTATTTATACCCAATGCAACGAAGCAGGTTTATAATTACGAAGCCAATGACCCGCATAAAATGGTTCAATTAGCACAACTAGCCTCTATCAAAGAGACCTGGAAAGATAAAAAAGAGGTGACCGATGCGAAAACACGTCTGAACAAGGCCATTGATCACAAGCCAGAAGAACAACGGCATGTAGACTTTGAATTTATCATTGATGACGCACGAACATATGTTCAAGAGAGTGATTTTAAATCGCCACAAGCAAAACAGTTGTTCAAAAGCTACAAACTGTTGCAAAATGAGCTAAAAACGAAGGAAACAAAATTAGCTCGTTTGCGTTTAGAGTATAGTCAGGCTTCATCGGCCGACAAAGGTAAACTTGCTCCGGGTATTCTAGATCTGGAGAACCGGGTGTTGACCATGTCGGAAGAACTCGATAAGCTTGAAGTGAAGGTACGAAACCTCGAAAAAAGTCAATCTAAATAATACGAACTATGGACATTCTTATTATCTCTGTTCTTATTATAGCCGGTGTGCTATTGTTTCTTGTAGAGCTTTTTGTCGTTCCAGGCATCAGTTTAGCTGGCATATCGGCTGGCGTGTGCATGATATATGCCAATTATTATGCCTTCACTCACCTAGGTGTTACGGGTTTAAGCATCACCTTAGTGATCTCTGCATTGGCCTGTATCGGATCGTTAGTCTGGTTTATGCGATCAAAAGTACTCGATAAGCTAGCTCTCAAGAAGGAGATCGACTCCACCATTGATAATAGTGCATCAAAAACCATCAAAGTGGGCGATAAAGGGATCTGTACCACCCGATTGGCACAAATAGGCTATGCAGAGATCAAAGGACATGTCATCGAAGTTAAATCTGCTGGAGAATTTATCGAAGAAAAGAGTCCAATTGTGGTGATTCGCATTACAGATGGCATTATCTTAGTCGAAAAAGAAAACAAATCATATTAATCTAATTAAAAAAACATGGAACCATCTATTTACTTAACGTTCGCTCTCATTGCAGGGGGAATCGTTTTATTGGTCATCTTTTTTCATTATGTGCCCTTCTTCCTTTGGTTATCGGCCAAGGTATCGGGTGTCAACATCTCACTGGTGCAGCTGTTCCTCATGCGCATCCGTAACGTTCCGCCTTATGTCATCGTGCCTGGTATGATCGAAGCCCATAAAGCCGGACTTAGTGGTATCTCACGTGATGGATTAGAGGCGCATTATCTAGCTGGCGGTCACGTGGAAAAAGTGGTGCACGCACTCGTTTCGGCATCTAAAGCCAACATTGAACTGCCGTTCCAGATGGCAACTGCTATTGACTTGGCCGGACGTGATGTGTTCGAAGCTGTACAAATGTCTGTTAACCCCAAAGTGATTGATACACCTCCGGTTACTGCTGTAGCAAAGGATGGTATTCAGCTCATCGCTAAAGCACGTGTTACTGTGCGTGCCAACATTCGTCAGTTAGTGGGTGGTGCTGGTGAAGATACCATCTTGGCACGTGTCGGTGAAGGTATCGTATCGTCTATCGGTTCTTCGGAAAGTCATAAATCGGTCCTTGAAAATCCCGATTCTATTTCTAAACTCGTATTGCGTAAAGGCTTAGACGCTGGTACTGCCTTCGAAATTCTGTCTATTGATATTGCGGATATCGATATTGGTAAAAATATTGGGGCTGCACTCCAAATAGATCAAGCGAATGCGGATAAAAATATCGCACAAGCCAAAGCGGAAGAGCGTCGGGCAATGGCGGTAGCAACCGAACAGGAGATGATTGCTAAAGCACAAGAGGCTCGGGCTAAAGTGATCGAAGCAGAATCGGAAGTGCCTAAAGCTATGGCCGAAGCGTTCCGCAACGGCAATCTAGGTATCATGGATTATTACCGTATGAAGAATATTGAAGCGGATACATCCATGCGTGAAAACATCGCTAAACCAAGTGGCAACATCACCGACAAGCCACTAAGTAAATAAGAGTTAGCATCCTAACGTTTCCCCGATTGGCCGGATTTATCTCCGAAAGTTTTTACGCTATCTGCCTTTCTAGACAGGTGGTTTTATAAGCTTTCGACTATAAATTCGGCTCCGGTGTCTTTTTGAAACAGTGTAACAGGTGTTCAAATCGTTAGAATCTAATAAAAATGTCAAACCTCGAATTTGTTTAAAGCTTGCTTAAACAACTCATCAGTTGAACCACACAGCTTTAAACAGATTCCTAATTTTTTAATTTATGAAAAAGTATTTTCCATCCTCAGAACTGATTATCAATGAAGACGGTTCTGTGTTCCACCTTCATGTGAAACCGGAACAACTAGCCGATAAAATCATTCTTGTAGGCGACCCTGGTCGCGTAGCTCTTGTTGCCTCTCATTTTGAAAAGATAGAGTGTGAAGTAGAAAGCCGTGAATTTAAAACGATGACGGGTACTTATAAAGGTAAACGTATCACGGTGGTTTCAACTGGTATCGGTTGTGATAATGTAGACATTGTAGTCAATGAGCTTGACGCACTAGCCAACATCAACTTCAATACCCGCGAAGAGAATGAGCAATTCCGCCAATTGGAAATGGTACGTATAGGCACTTGTGGTGGTTTGCAACCTTATACGCCGGTGGGCACCTTCGTTTGCTCGGAGAAATCGGTTGGGTTCGACGGATTACTCAATTTTTATGCCGGACGTAACAGTGTATGCGACTTGGCTTTTGAAAGGGCTTTACTGAACCACATGGGATGGTCGGGCAACATGTGTGCACCTGCTCCTTACGTCATTGATGCCAATGCTGAATTGATTGATCGCATTGCTCAAGATGACATGGTACGTGGGGTAACCATCGCTGCAGGTGGCTTCTTCGGTCCTCAAGGACGCGAACTGCGCATTCCATTGGCAGATCCAAAACAGAATGAGAAGATCGAAGCGTTTGAATACCAAGGATATAAAATCACAAACTTCGAAATGGAGAGTTCTGCACTAGCAGGTCTGAGCCGCTTGATGGGGCATAAAGCAATGACAGTCTGTATGGTGATAGCCAACCGTCTGATTAAAGAGGCAAATACCGGCTACAAAAATACCATCGATACGCTGATCCAAACAGTGCTCGACAGAATCTAAGCTTACAGTCTAAAAGCTATGGGGTTAAAAAGGCGAGTCGGTACATAAACTGACTCGCCTTTATGCTATCGGAACAATTCCTCAAACAGTTCCTTCTCTCTTTTCCTGAAAAGAACTATCTTTGTGATTTAAAATCAAGAAGCTCATGATGAATCAAGATACTATCTGTGCCATAGCCACCGCAGAAGGGGGCGCCATCGGAACTATCCGTGTTTCGGGTGATAATGCCATAGCGATTACTTCCAACATATTCCGACCACTGAAAAGTGGAAAGGTGCTCGAGACCCAATCGGCTTACTCGCTTACCTTCGGACGTATCTACAAAGACGAAGAGGTGATCGACGAGGTGTTGGTAAGCCTGTTCCGCAATCCTCACTCCTACACCGGCGAAGATGCCACAGAGATCACTTGTCACGGTTCGAGTTACATCCTCCAGCAAGTGATGCAGCTGCTTATAGCCAACGGTTGTAGGCTGGCACAGCCCGGTGAGTTCACGCAACGGGCATTCTTAAATGGTAAAATGGATCTTAGCCAGGCCGAAGCGGTAGCAGATCTGATCGCTTCAACCTCGGCTGCTACTCACCGCTTGGCTATGAGTCAGATGCGAGGAGGATTTAGTCGGCAGCTGACGGACCTACGTAACAAGTTGCTTCACTTCACCTCTATGATAGAGTTGGAACTCGATTTCAGCGAAGAAGATGTAGAGTTTGCAGATCGCACCGCCCTTGAAGCGCTAGCCAACGAGATTGAGAGTGTCATCTCACGTTTAGTTCACTCATTCAGTGTAGGTAATGCCATCAAGAGTGGTGTTCCAGTAGCCATTATCGGTGAAACAAACGCCGGCAAATCAACGTTGCTTAACCTCCTTCTCAATGAAGAGAAAGCGATTGTGAGCGACATCCATGGTACCACGCGCGATGTCATAGAAGACACCATTAACTTAGGTGGGGTCACGTTCCGTTTTATTGATACAGCAGGAATTCGTGAAACCACCGATACCATCGAGAGTTTAGGTATTGAGCGCACCTTTCAGAAGCTTGATCAGGCCGAGATTGTTCTTTGGATGATCGACGCCACTGATGCTTTGGTACAAGTTGGCCAACTGTCGGAACAAATCCTACCCCGTTGCGAAGGCAAGCACTTGATTTTAGTGTGCAACAAAATGGATTTGATCAGTGAGGATCAGAAGTCTATCTTGATGACCAACTTGCAAGCCATCCTTGTGAAGCAGTTTGCTACTGGATCACTTGACTTGGTTTTTATCTCTGCCAAAACTCGTGAGCATACCGCAGAGTTGGAAAAGAGAATCATTGCCGCTGCCCACCTACCCACCGTATCTCCTAATGATGTGATCGTTACTAACATCCGCCATTACGAAGCATTAAATAGGGCTCTGGATGCTATCCACCGTGTACAACAAGGGCTGGATTTACAGATCTCTGGAGATTTCCTTAGCCAGGATATTCGGGAGTGCATCTTCCACTTAAGTGATATCGCCGGTGAGGTTACTAACGATATGGTTCTACAGAATATTTTTGAACACTTCTGCATCGGAAAGTGAAGTGGGTTTTTGAGGGGAAAACAAAGCACTAACAAAACACTAATAAAGCAAGTAACATGCTGATAATCAACACTACTTGAT
>RZZX01000088.1 GCA_009929715.1 Bacteroidia bacterium | reverse complement strand
TGAAGAGAGCGGCATATGGTTTTAGAAACGAACGATATTTTGAACTAAGGCTATATGCTCTTCATGATTGTCGTATCACTCGAAATGTCGGATGAACCTGTTTTTTTCTGTTTTTATTGGCTTCTTCGGTAGTTGTTATTAACCATCTATATGGCTTAGTGGATATTAAAAAAGAATGAGCAAAGAGATTAATCATTAGTCTCTTTGCTCATTCTTTTTCTTATTCTTTAGTTCTCTTTGTGTGGATAATCAATGGTATAATGAAGTCCGCGACTCTCTTTTCGTTCCATTGCTTGACGCATAATGAGATACCCTACATTAATCATATTACGTAATTCACAAATTTCTTTGGTTGCTACACTCCGTTTAAACAGATCTTCTGTCTCTTCATACAAGATATCCAGACGTGTCCATGCCCGTTTCAGTCGAAGGTCACTGCGTACAATACCTACATAGCTACTCATGATCTGATTCACCTCCTTCATACTTTGAGTAATCAGAACCATCTCTTCGGCCGAGCTTGTTCCCTCGGCATTCCATTCCGGAATTTCGGTGTTGTAGGTATACTTATCAACAAGTTGTAAACAGTGTTTAGCAGCCGCATCGGCATAAACCACCGCTTCGATCAACGAGTTTGAGGCTAATCGGTTTCCACCATGTAAGCCAGTGCGTGCACATTCACCTATGGCATAGAGGCGATCGATAGATGAATGACCGTTTAAGTCGACTTCAATGCCTCCACACAAATAGTGTGCTGCCGGTGCAACAGGAATATACTCTTTCGTTATATCAATGCCTAAGCTGAGACATTTCTCATAAATATTCGGAAAATGCTTTTTAGTTGTTTCGGGCTCTTTATGCGTGACATCCAAATAGACATGTTCATCGCCTCGGTTCTTCATTTCATTATCGATCGCTCGAGCCACGATGTCTCGTGGAGCAAGCGACAAACGTTGATCGTACTTGTGCATAAACTCTTGCCCGTCGAGTGTGCGTAAGACCCCTCCATATCCACGCATCGCCTCGGTAATAAGAAACGAAGGACGATCGCCAGGGTGATAGAGCGCAGTGGGGTGAAATTGCACAAACTCCATATCCTTCACCGTTCCCTTGGCTCGATAAACCATGGCAATTCCATCGCCTGTCGCTACTAGCGGATTGGTGGTTGTTTGATAGATAGCCCCTACTCCACCAGTAGCCATTAAGGTTACTTTAGCCAAATAGGTATCGACTATTCCCGTAGCGGGATCAAGAATGTACGCTCCGTAACATTGAATATCGGGAGTTTGTCGCGTTACATGTAAGCCTAAGTGGTGTTGGGTTAAAATCTCAATAGCAAAATGGTTTTCAACAATGGTGATATTGGGGTGTTTTTGAATCGCTTTGATTAAGCTGTCCTGAATCTCGGCCCCTGTATTATCTTTGTGGTGGAGAATACGAAACTCCGAGTGTCCTCCCTCCCGATGTAGATCGAACTCCCCTTGTTCATTTTTGTCGAAATCAACTCCCCAATTAATTAAGGCCTCAATCTGTTCGGGTGCTTCACGAACCACCTTTTCCACAGCAGCACGGTTACTGATCCAATCACCGGCTATCATGGTATCTTCAATGTGTTTGTCGAAATTATCGACCAACAAATTGGTTACTGAGGCTACTCCTCCTTGGGCGAAATAGGTGTTGGCTTCTTCCAATCCACTTTTGCAAATCAGAGCGACTTTGCCTTTGTGCGCCACCTTTAACGCAAAACTCATACCGGCTATACCGGATCCTACGACAAGAAAATCAAACTTCTTAACCATATTACTAGATGTTTCTTAGCGCAAAGCTACAAAATAACTGAGTTCATTGTACTTTTCGTTGGCATTAATTAATAAAATTACTAACTTGCCGGCAAAATAGGAGTCGATGAACAGATTATTTCATGCCCGCATCAGGTGGTATCAATACGCTTTGCTTAGTTTACTAGGGGCGGGCTTTTTGAGTGCTTTTTGGTATAAACAAGGCGTTTGGGCCGTTTTGCTTGCCGTTTTGCTGATTCTAGTTATCGAACGGATTATTCATACGCTGTATACCATCACAACAGACGGTTATTTAGTGGTTTATCACGGGCGTTTTGTGCGCGAAAAAAAGATTTCTATTCAAGAAATCAGCGCAGTGAATCGTTCACACTCGATGAAATTCGGCTCTTTTTCCGTGACACATTATCTGCTAGTGGAGTATGGGGATGGAAAATTCATTTCGTTATGCCCAGATAAAGAGCAGGAATTTATAGATTGCATAGAGAAACATAAAAAAAAATAGTACCTTAATTCTTAAAAACACCTTATTATATGACTATGAAAACTTATGAAGTGATTATTATCGGTGGCGGACCGGCCGGTTATACGGCAGCCGAAGCAGCAGGAAAAGCCGGATTGCGTGTCTTGCTCATCGAAAAACAAAATTTAGGTGGGGTCTGCCTCAATGAAGGCTGCATTCCTACCAAGACATTGCTCTATTCTGCAAAAACCTTCGATAATGCCAAACATGCATCGAAATATGCTGTTCAGGTAGAGGGCATTTCGGTCGATTTACCGAAAATAATTGCACGTAAAAGCAAGGTCGTTCGTAAATTAGTGTTGGGTGTTAAAGCCAAGTTGACTGCCCATCAAGTAGAGATCATTACCGGTGAAGCACACATTGTTGATAAAAATCGGGTGCGTTGTGGTGATGAGACTTACGGCTGTGAGCATTTAATTCTTTGTACAGGATCTGAAACCTTTGTACCTCCTATTCCGGGAGTCGATCAGGTCGATTATTGGACTCATCGTGAGGCACTTAATAACAAAGACGTTCCGCAGTCGCTCGTGATTGTTGGTGGTGGCGTGATCGGGATGGAGTTTGCTTCATTCTTCAACAGCTTGGGCGTTGAGGTAACCGTTATTGAAATGTTAGATGAGATTCTTGGCGGTATGGATCGTGAGTTGTCCGCTCTGCTTCGGGCCGACTATGCGAAACGTGGCATCAAGTTTTTGTTGAGTACCAAAGTGGTTCAGTTGGCTCATAACGAAACAACGTCGACCGTTTTTTATGAAAACAGTGAAGGGAGTGGAACGGTGACGGCCGAAAAACTCCTGCTGAGTGTTGGCCGTCGGCCGGTAACAAAAGGATTCGGATTAGAACATTTGGCGCTTGAGTGCACAGAGCGCGGAGCTATTAAAGTGGACGAACACCTCCAAACCTCCGTTCCGGGAGTTTATGTGTGTGGTGATTTAACCGGATTCTCACTGCTTGCTCACACAGCTGTTCGCGAAGCCGAGGTAGCGGTGCATCACATTTTGGGAAAATCCGATCAAATGAGCTATCGGGCCATTCCTGGCGTGGTGTATACCAATCCTGAGATTGCAGGTGTAGGTGAAACGGAAGAGTCGGCAGCCGCTAAAGGTCTCACGGTTGAAGTAACCAAGTTGCCTATGGCATACTCCGGACGTTTTGTGGCAGAAAATGAAGGTGTGAATGGTGTTTGTAAGGTGTTAGCCGATGAGCATGGCGTTATCGTTGGAGCTCATGTGTTAGGAAATCCTGCTTCGGAGATTATCGCTTTGGCGGGATTAGCTATTGAGATGAAGCTTACCAAAGAGCAATGGAAAACATTGGTTTTTCCGCACCCTACGGTTTGTGAAATATTTAAAGAAGTGTTATAAATAGGTGTCGACAACGACTATCTGAAAGTTGATAAAGAGATTTTCTTTCTGTTGATCGATACCATTAACCGGTGAAACATGAAGAGAATAGTTTTCATTTTATTTTTTTATTTTGGTTATCAGTCGACTTGCTCCTCCTTGGTGTGGGGGCAAGCCGACTTTTCTGCGATTGACTCTTTGATTGCTAGATGGCTTCCAGAGAGTTCGGAAGTTGGGATTTCGGTATACGATCTGACAGCCGATAAACCGCTTTATGGTTACCATGCAAAGAAGTTATCTCGCCCAGCCTCCTTAATGAAGTTGCTTACTGGCATCACCGCATTGGCACGTGAAGAATCGACCCTTCCTTTCGAAACCACATTGTGGAGCAACGGTACGATAGTCAATGACACGTTGCAAGGCGATTTATATGTGGTTGGCGGTTTCGATCCAGAGTTTGACGACACAGCGATGAGGAGTCTAGTGAATCAGCTACTCCGTTTAAAATGTCAAGTCATTGCAGGTTCTATTTATGCCGATGTATCTGTTAAGGACTCCCTTTATTGGGGAAACGGATGGGCTTGGGATGATACCCCCGCGGCCTATCAGCCTTACCTCTCCCCCCTCATGTTCAGCAAGGGGGCGGTTAAAGTGGTAGCCACTCCTGCGCCGACCCGAGGAAAAGCAGCTCGTATCACCTGTACCCCTCGTTCTTCATATTACCAGGTAGTGAATCGGACTCGAACACGTTGTGTGGGCGATGGACCATTTAAGGTAACTCGTCGTTGGATGGAGAATCAGAACGATCTTTTGATAGCGGGCAATGTAGAACGCTGCACCATTGGTTGGGTCAATATCCACTCATCGGCCGATTTCTTTATGCGTACTTTCCTCGATAGGCTGGCTGCTAAAGGGATCAGTGCTCCAGATACTTATCGTTATCGGCCTTTTGTTGCCGAACCCCAAGCAAGCTGTTTGGCTACTTGGCAAACAGCCATGCAGCAGGTACTTAATCAGCTGATGAAAGAGAGTGACAACCTCAATGGCGAAGCATTGTTGTGGCGTATCGGTTCACAAGCCACCGGTAAGAAGCATATAGCCGACAAACATGGGCTGGCAGAGATTGAGAAAATGATTCATACGATAGGTCACCGTCCTGAAAATTATGCCATAGCAGATGGTTGTGGACTCTCCAATTACAACTATTTATCGCCCGAATTGGTTGTTGATTTCTTGAAGTTCGCCCATTCCCGTTCCGATATTTTTGAACGCTTATACCCCACTCTACCGATAGCTGGTATAGATGGAACGTTAAAAAACAGGATGAAAGGAGGAGCTGCATTTAAAAAAGTCCATGCTAAAACCGGTTCTTTTACCGCAATTAATAATCTAGCAGGTTATGCCCGATTAAAAAATGGGCATTTAGTGGCGTTTGCTATTATGAATCAGAACATTCTATCCGCTAAGCAAGCTCGACGCTTTCAGGATAAGGTGTGCGAATGGCTTTGTGAGTAGGCATAAAAAAGGCTACTCGCTTATGAGGAGTAGCCTTTATCTATTTAATAGATCTTATTTGCTGTATTCAGCCCAGTTGACATTTTTCATATCGCCACTCTTAGCCAATTCGACATGCATACCCAAGGCAGCTTGTAGAGCGTGAGGCGTTTGATTCTTGTGACCAGCCAAGTTAAGATACTCTCTCAAGATAGGTCTGTAGTCTGGATGTGCACAATTTTCGATGATTGCTTCTGCCCGTTCCTTCGGGCTCTTGCCACGTAAATCGGCTACCCCTTGCTCAGTGATCACGATGTTTACAGAGTGTTCGCTGTGATCTTGGTGAGATACCATTGGCACGATAGCACTAATCTTACCCTCTTTAGCCACCGACGGACATGTAAAGATTGAGATATAAGCATTACGAGTAAAGTCGCCCGATCCGCCGATACCATTCATCATCTTCGTACCGCTGATGTGTGTGGAGTTAACATTACCATAAAGATCCACTTCGATAGCCGTATTGATTGAGATGATACCCAACCGACGAGCCACTTCCGGGTTATTTGATATTTCCGATGGGCGAAGAACCAGTTTATCTTTAAAGAAGTCCATATCTTCGTAGATGCCATCCAAGCAGTCATTTGTCACGGTTAGTGAACAAGCACTACCGAATTTAATACGACCTTCACGGATCAATCCGATAACAGAATTCTGTATAACTTCTGTATACATTTCGAATGCCGGAATCGTTTTATCACGTCCCAAAGCACCCAATACTGCATTAGCGATGTTGCCTACTCCCGATTGAAGAGGTAAGAAAGTTGAAGGAATGATTCCTCTCTTCATATCATTAGCTAAGAAATCGGCTACATTTTGTCCGATTTTGTCGGTCAATGGATCAGAATCGGCAAAGCCACGTGCTTCATCCGGCCAGTTTGTTTCAACAACCCCAATGATTTTCTTCGGGTCCACTTGAATATAAGGTAATCCGATGCGATCACTTGCTTTGTAAATAGGAATTTCACGGCGATACGGTGGGTTAGCCAATTCATAAACATCGTGCATGCCCATCATTCTTTTGCTGTGCGCACTGTTTAGCTCTACGATGATGTGATCGGCAAGGTTACAGATTGTAGGTGAGATACCCCCTGCTGCCGTCAGGTAGATTTTACCATCTGGAGTCAATTCGCATGCCTCGATGACAGCCACATTGACCTTACCCATAAAGCCGTAACGAAGTTCTTGCGCCATTTGCGACAAGTGAATATCGTTATAGGCTATTTCACCATTGTTCACTGCTTTGCGGAAATCAGAATTTGTGGTGTACGGTGCTCGGTAGCGAATAGCCTTGGCACGTGCCAAAACGCCGTCGCAAGAGTCGCCGGTAGAAGCACCGGTAAAAATGCTGACTTGAAAAGGATTACCTTTTGCATGTTCTGCTTCTGCTATTTTTGCTAATTCTGCGGTTACGGCTTTAGCTGTTCCGGCTGGTGTAAATCCACTCAAGCCGATGTTGTAACCGTGCTTAATGAAGCTAGCAGCTTCTGCTGCTGAAATAAGATTAAATGACATAAAAATGATTTCGTGTTATAAAAACAAGTTAATATTTTCGTTGTAGTATTTCTCCTAAAATGATGGCCCGACGAGCTTCTTCCACAGATTGAATAGCATATTTTTCTTTTTCAGACGTCACATCTGTAGATAAATGTTCAGATTGATCGGGTTGTTTAGTCTTAACAGGTGTCTCTTTTTTTGAAGGGTTTTGTAGAACCTCTTTTTTCTCTTTAAGAAGGGGGTTGACCCACGGCTTTTTAGGCTCAGTTTGTAAAACAGGCTGAGCGGGTTTTGAATCAAAAAGATCGTCCCAAATACTCCCCGTTGCCGTTTGGGGTTCTTCAGGTTCTAGGAGATCAGGAATCCCATTAGTCTCCGCTTTTTTGGGCGACTTATTTTTGTTGGCCTCTCTGATAATTCCAATAATAACAACAGTTGCTATCAGGAAAAATTTCCAAATATCTTCCATAACTCTTTCTTTTTAAAAAGTTTCCGCCAAAGGTATAAATTTAATCTGATTAAACTAAAAAATAGTGTATGAAAATGAGTAGCAGAAAAAGAGCCTATGAAAAAAGGGCAGCTTCACAGCTCCCCTTATTTTTTAACCTAAACCTTAACTATGAAAAAATCTAATGTTTCTTTCATTCCACAAAAGTCTATAATAAAATCAATACTATCAAATTTCATTCTTTATTTTATCGGTCCGATTAACATTAATTATGTGTTTTGGGACTGCCTTTGTTTTTTTCTGTTATTTGTAGGCTTGATTTAGAATGAATTTCAAGCAATGACGTATCTTTGCCTAAAAATAAGTCGGTAGATACTCTGTTTTGCTAATAGTTTAGCTTTATCGATTTGGTAATAATGACATAGTAATTTAAGTATGAAGAATGAATTAACGGGAGCGGACTTTAAATCCGCAACTGCCGAAGGGTACAAAAAATTGTTTATTGAGACGTATGGTTGCCAGATGAATGTAGCCGATAGTGAAGTGATAGCCTCGGTTATGAAGATGGCTGGGTATGAAGTAGCCGAGACGCTTGAAGAGGCAGATGCGGTATTCATGAATACCTGTTCAATTCGGGATAATGCCGAACAGAAGATTTTCAATCGTCTGGAATTCTTTCACGCCATGAAGCGGAAGAAAAAAAGCTTGATCATCGGCGTGTTGGGTTGTATGGCTGAGCGTGTCAAAGAGGATTTGATAGCCAATCACCATGTTGATTTGGTGGCTGGGCCAGATGCTTACCTCACTTTACCAGAGCTAATAGCGGCTGTAGAGTCGGGTGAAAAGGCCATCAATGTTGAGTTATCGACCACAGAAACTTATCGGGAAGTGATTCCATCGCGTATTTGTGGGAACCATATCTCCGGATTTGTATCGATCATGCGCGGATGCAATAATTTTTGTACCTATTGTATTGTACCTTATACTCGGGGGCGCGAACGCAGTCGGGATGTGGAAAGTATTCTTAACGAGGTGGCCGATTTGGTAGCGAAAGGCTATAAAGAAATCACGTTGTTAGGGCAAAATGTGAACTCTTATCGGTTTGAAAAGCCATCTGGAGAAGTGGTTTCTTTTCCGATGCTGCTTCGAATTGTAGCCGAATCGGCTCCAGGTGTTCGTATTCGTTTTACCACTTCCCATCCGAAAGACATGAGCGATGAGACTTTAGAGGTGATCGCTCAGGTACCCAACGTCTGTAAACACATCCATTTGCCAGTGCAAAGTGGAAGTTCGCGTATCTTAAAGCTGATGAACCGCAGATATACGCGTGAGTGGTATTTAGATCGGGTGGCAGCTATTAAGCGCATGATACCCGATTGTGGTTTGACGACTGATATTTTTTCTGGGTTTCATTCTGAGACCGAAGAGGATCATCAAGAGTCCTTGTCGCTGATGGAAGCATGTGGCTACGATGCGGCTTTTATGTTTAAATATTCTGAACGTCCGGGCACCTATGCTTCCAAGCACCTGCCTGACGATATTTCGGAAGAGCTAAAAGTTCGTCGGTTGAATGAAATCATCGCCTTACAGAACCGCTTATCGGCAGAGTCGAATCAGCGTTGCATCGGTAAGAGCTATGAAGTCTTAGTAGAAGGTGTTTCAAAGCGTTCACGCGAACAACTGTTTGGTCGTACGGAACAGAACCGTGTAGTGGTATTCGATAAAGGTTCTCATAAGGTGGGCGATTTTGTTCAAGTGCGTATCACAGAAGCCAGCTCGGCAACCCTCAAAGGCGAAGAGGTCAATTAATCGTTCTTTTTAATAGAGCCAAGCGCTCCTCTCAAATCAAACTATTTGATTTGAGAGGAGCGCATTTGTTTTTATCGTTTCAGTTTTTTATCTTTTTTTCTTTCTGCGGACAAAAGTGGTAGTTAATAAAGAAAATAGAGATACCTTCAGAATCTGGAGTTTCCTTAATTTTGTTCCTACCAAATGTTAAACAAAAGAGAAACGAATGATGAAGAACCAATTGAAGCGGCTAGCTATAGCCTTTTTTATCCACCCATTCCTAATGGGGCAACTTCCCACTGTCTATTTGCAAGAAATCGATTTGGAAACAAATCCTTTATTTAAGCGTAATAATAAAAAGAGAAAATGATGCGTAAATATGTAATAGCTTTAGTTCTTGGTTTTTGCTTTTTGGGGAGCAATAATCTGTTGGCTCGTAAAGTGATCGCTTTCAATGGCGATTGGCAGTTTAAGCGAGGTCCTTTTTCGGAGAATCCGATGCGGCTGGTGGCTCAGTGGAGTGGGGCGTGGCAGCAAGTAACACTTCCTCATACGTGGAATGCGGAAGATATGCAGCGGGAGGTCAACAACTTTTATGAGGGGGTAGGATATTACCGTAAAACGTTTACTTTCGATCGACAATGGGAGGGTAAACGGCTCTTCTTGCGTTTTGAAGGTGTGGGGGCAAATGCGGAAGTCTACCTCAATGGACAGTTGGCTGGGACGCATCGTGGAGGGTACAGTGCTTTTGCCATTGAGATAGGTAAGGCTCTGAAACTCGATGGTTTGAATGAGTTATTGGTTAAGGTCGATAATACCGCTCGTCCGGATGTGATTCCGGTGAATCACAGCCTTTTTGGTGTTTATGGGGGGATTTACCGACCGGTATGGCTTGTGGTGACCGATCAGACGAACATTACAGTGACCGATTGTGCTTCAGCAGGCATTTACATTACACAGAAAAAGGTGTCCAAACGTTCGGCAGAGGTGACGGTGAAGGTGAAGCTCGATCATGGGGGACTCTCTCCTACCCGTTTGGTTTTGGAGAATACCATTTATACGCCTGAAGGAGATCGGGTGACTTCACACCAAGAGCCTTTATTGCTCACTCCGCAAGGTACACAGACGTTTCGAACCACTTTTAAGCTAAATCGGCCACATTTGTGGCAGGGGCGAGAAGATCCTTATCTCTATCGGGTGGTATCGCGCCTTTATAATCAGGATAAAACGGTGGTGGTCGATGAGGTGATCCAACCACTTGGCATTCGTCGTTACGAGATTGTTGCTGGCAAAGGGTTCTTTTTGAATGGTGAGAAATATCCGATGTACGGAGTGACTCGTCACCAGGATTGGTGGGGACTTGGTAGTGCACTGACGTATAAGGAGCATGATGAGGATTTAGCACAAATAATGGATATCGGGGCAACCACCATCCGATTGGCTCATTACCAACAGTCGGATTATTTCTATTCACGCTGTGACAGTTTGGGACTGATCGTGTGGGCAGAGATTCCGTTTGTTAACCGGGTGACGGGTTATGAAGCCGAAAATGCGCAGACACAGTTGCGTGAGTTGATTCGTCAGAGTTTCAATCACCCCTCTATTTATGTGTGGGGATTGCACAACGAGGTGTATCAGCCACATACTTATACGTCGGCTTTGACACAAGCGCTTCATGATTTGGCTAAAACAGAGGACCCTGATCGGTATACGGTGGCGGTCAATGGCTACGGACACACGGACCATCCTGTGAATCAGAATGCTGATATTCAAGGGATGAATCGTTATTTCGGATGGTATGAGAAAAAGTTGAATGATATCGAACCATGGATTGAGGGGCTCGAAAAGAACTATCCGTGGCAAAAGCTGATATTGTCTGAGTATGGAGCCGATGCTAATATAGAGCATCAAACAGAATATTTGGGTGATGCTTTGAACTGGAGTAAACCGTTTTATCCCGAGACGTTTCAAACTAAGACGCATGAGTATCACTGGAGTGTGATCGCTAAGCATCCTTATATCATAGCCTCTTATTTATGGAACATGTTCGATTTTGCGGTACCGATGTGGTCGCGCGGTGGGGTGCCGGCACGCAACATGAAGGGATTAATTACGTTCGATCGGAAGACAAAAAAGGATGCTTATTATTGGTATAAAGCCAATTGGAGTAAGAGTCCGGTGCTTTATCTCACTCAACGACGGAATGTGGATCGTGAGAAGCAGCTGACATCGGTTACCATTTATTCAAATATAGGGATGCCTACGGTGACTTTGAATGGCAAACGGCTTACTGGTATTCGAAAGGGATATACGGCTGTGCATTATCTGTTTGGTCAGGTTGCGTTGGAAAGTGGCTCAAATTTACTTAAAGCTTCAGTGGTGTATCAAGGCAAAACGTATACCGATGAGGTGGAGTGGAATTATTCGGCTGACAAGAAACGAGAGGCCGATACCAATGCACATAACGGTGAGCATGCAGGGTGGTAATACCAATAAGAATGCCTGTTTCTATGTGGTAAAATAATACAGAAAAAGTCTAATATCGTACATTTTGGACTTTGTTGTTTAGTCTAATTGTCTTATAAACAGGTTGATGGATTATAAAACAATTCTTTCCTTGATTTATGGGTTTATAACTCTATACACTCACAACCGCTTCTTGCTGTTAGGTTGCTAAGGAATGGTTTTGCGTCAGTGCCGACCGGTTTGAACTTGATTTTAACTTCCAGTTGCTCCATGAGTTGGTCTACATCACACAGGTGACAGATGTAGACCTCTCCGTCGTCTCGGATGGGTGTTGTTTTCATCGTATGGACATTCATGAATCAAATAGAGTCGTTTTCTAACGGTTTATAAAGATTGTGATGATCATGGGGAATGGAGTGAGTATAATGCCTTTTTATACAACCGTTTTATTGGGTGTTTAAGGTGAAATGCAACAGATATTATTTCAAACTCAAGACTATTTAGTGCATTTATCCGTTCTATTTCTACACTTCACGCAGGTGAAGTGTACACTTCATGCAGGTGAAGTGTATACTTCATGCAGGTGAAGTGTATATTTCATGCAGGTGAAGTGTAGAAGTATCGGTTCTTTTTCAGTTATTCGAGCAGTGGTAGTGACATAATTGACTTTTACTGAATTGAGTAGACAGTTTTTATTCTTTCAAACTTAAAAGGTAGACTGTTTTGTTTTTCTTTGCCTGATTTAATTTACAGTTTAAATC
>RZZX01000206.1 GCA_009929715.1 Bacteroidia bacterium | reverse complement strand
GAGCTGGTCTTTAGGTTCGGCATAAATATAAATGCCTAACGAACGACGACGAATCAATTCCATCGTCTTTGGGTCTCTGTATCCCGGATAAAACTCAAGAAACAGAGATAGCGTGCCGTTGCGCCTTGGTCGTTGTCTAAGTGTTACTGTCTTACAATACTGCATAATATTTTGTTTATGAATTATTATTTTAGGGTGCAAAAGTCCGAAATGATACTATACTGACTATCACGCAAGGAAATCATTTTACAATTAAGTCTCATTAAGTGGTGGCATTTCGTCTTTAGTGGCTCTTTCAACCATAAATTGGTCGATTTCTGATTTTAGCAGATATACTTGCTGACCACATCTTGCTTTTGTAACTTTCTTCTTGTTAGAGTAGTAGAATACCATATCTTTGCTCAAACCGTATTTATCCATTACTTCTTGAACTGAATAGTAGTTCTCCTTACCTTTGAAGTCCAAATGCTTCACCTTGTCTATGTGCGTCTTTGAATAGAATATCTTACCGAACTCTACTTTTGAAGGTATGTTGTGTCGATGGGTGAATGAACGCCGGGCTACTGGGGTCATGTCATATTGTTTTTCCATTTCCTCTGGAGTAATCCATTCTTTTACTCCATCTTGAAGCTGTGTAGCCCCAAAAAGAGCAAGGGCACTTGGTATCTCAAAGAAGTTGAATCCTCCCAATGATATTTTGGGGATTCTTGCTTCTCTGGTTATTTTCTGCACATGTCTGACGTTTATGGAGTATTTCTTACTTATGTCTTCTGTTGAAAAATACCCATCAGGTGTATCTGGAACTTTGGCTTTATCAGTTTTGGTTCGGGGGATAAGTTTTGGCTTGTTCTCAAAATTGAACCTTCCTGTCTCAGGGTCTCGTTCTACGTTTGCGAACTTTCCTTTAATTACAATCTCATCAAACTCAGATCTGAATATCATGGTGAACTTTCCACGCTTCTCCGTCTTTATATTCTCATGACGTATATGATAACTTATTTGGTCCATGCTAAGACCGTACTTTTCTTTTATTTCATCGTAACTGTACCAGTTGGCATCTACATCTTCACCTTTTCGCTTATAATTGTCGATATGGACTTTAGAGTAATAAACCAATTTTCCACGATTAATGCGAGGGATGTTATTCCTATAGACGAAGGTAAGGACATTGGGCTTCGACATATTGAATTTCTCCATGATCTGCTGGGTGGTGTAATAGTTGGCCAAGTCGATTTCTTCAATCAACTCAGCAAAATGAGCATCAACGTAAGCCTTCTTAAAGAAGGTATTACGTCCTTCATAGACCTTAGGAATGTTGAAACGTTCACAACGAGCTAAAATAGCCTTGCGCCTAATATGATATTTCTCTGAGATTTCACTGGTAGTGTAGTATTCTGAATCTTCTTTCTTCTTGCTAAACGATGGACGTTTCTTATAATCAGGAGCATTGTCAAAAGCCTTCTCGATATCGGACTTTCTAATAATAGTCAAACCTCTAAATTGAACAGCTTTGATAGTCCCGGCAAGTGCATACCTATATATGGTAGCACGACTAACCCCAAGCAGTATTGCTGCTTGAGCAGGGCTTAGAAATTCGGCAGGAGCAGCAGTTGTCTCCTGTGACAGTTCTATGTCATTCTGGAGCTCTTGATACTCTTTCTCAAGGTTCTTTTTTTTACGAACTCTTGTTGCCTTTGCGTTGCATGCTTTGGAACAGTACAGCGTTGCCATTCTATACGCAACGAACTGAACTCCACAACACTTACAATGCTTGATGATGTTCATATGAGGTCTCTATTTAAGTCTACACTTTTGTCTCATAGCGTCTCATAGCGTCTCACGATTGTACCCATAATAGACGAGTGGCGTAGAGTTGTGATTCTCACAGCGTCTCACGTTGTATCATCTCTTACAAATTTGTATCAGCTGTTGCTCGTTTTTGAGGGACAGGAATGAAATTTGGGCCAAAAGTATATGGAATAATTGATACCAACAAATATCAACTGGTAAGTGTTAAAAAGAAAACCCCCTCAAAATGAGGAGGTTATTAATAGTTACAGCTAAACGGTCTAAGTTACTGATAGTCAATTACTTACCGATGCAGCAAACCGCAGATATATGAATTTTAGCGGGTTAAATAATGTAGGAATGAAATTTGAGCCGAAAAATCAAGGTGTACAATACGTTGATATTCAGTATGATACAAATTCGGTAACATTTCTGTAGCTTTCTTCATCCTCTTGAAGTTTTAACTTACTTAACTTTATTTATGGTTGCAAAAGTGCTAATTAGACCTAATTGGTGACATTTAGTGGTGTGATTCCTGGTGTCATTCATTAGCTTAATTTCGC
>RZZX01000205.1 GCA_009929715.1 Bacteroidia bacterium | reverse complement strand
AATCATGTACCCTTTTAAGTGACGAAACTTAGGAGGGAGATCGAAAGGAAGTGCTGACAATTACCACTATTAATTATATACGAGAATTGTATTTTGTGGAAGGGAAATCTTTCACTGAAATTATGGAAATGACAAAAAGAAACTACCGTACAGTTAAGAAATACATTGAAATAGATGATTTTAACGAAAAAACATACAAGACAAAAAGACCTAGTAAAGCAGATGCCCTAAGACCAATCATAAGGAAATGGTTGATAGAAGATAAAACAAGGCATCATAAGCAAAGACATACGGCGAAGAGGGTCTACGACCGATTGAAAGAGGAGTACCCAGAGATTCTGGATGTTACAGATAGAACAGTTAGAAGTATCGTCAAAGAAGAGAAGGAAAAAGTATTCGGATCAAAGAATGAGGCATATTTACGATTGGAGCATCCAGGGGGCGAAGCCCAAGTAGATTTTGGGATGGTAGAGGTATTTGAAAATGGTATTAAAAAAAGATTCCATGAATTAATACTATCATTTCCAAAGTCGAATGCTGGATTTGCAGTATTAACAAAGAGTGAAACAAGAGAAGCACTGTTAGAAGGACTCATTAAAATATTTGCCTTTATTGGATCTGTCCCAACTACCATATGGTTTGACCAAATGTCATCTGCAGCGCTTAGAACAAGGGATGAAAAAGGCATAGTTCAAGTAGCAGGTTTTGTTCAGCGTTTTGCAACGCACTATGGCTTCGCCATTAAATTCTGCAATCCAGAAAGTGGTCATGAAAAAGGGAACGTGGAGCGGAAAGTTGGAACAATTCGAAGAAATCTCTTTGTTCCTGAGCCTGAAATAACAAATCTTGAAGCGTACAATAATGACCTCCTGGAAAAGTGTCAAACGTTAAATAAAGAGAATCATTACATTCATAAGATTCCGAAGGAACAGATATTTGAAGAAGAGAAAGTAATGATGGTGCCTATGAATACGGCTCCATTTGACACAGCAAAATATGAGTCAAGAAAGGTCAACAAATACGGCCTTGTAGACTATGAGACATGTAAGTATTCAGCCAGTCCAAGCTATGTTGGACAATCAGTGACGCTAAAAGTGATGGCAAATACGATAGATATTTTTTCAAAGGATCTCTCCGATAAAATCAGCAGCCATCCAAGATTATTTGGAGATAAAGAGGAATCCATACACCATGTGGATTTTATTGATATCATCAAGCTGAGGCCAAATGCTCTAAAGTATTCCGGCATTTACACACTGCTTCCTGATTCATGGCAAGGTTATCTTCAAACTATTGAAAAAACTGAATACAAAGAGGCATTCGATGTCCTACGGACAATTCTGCTGCAAGATGATATGACATATGCCGATATGGTACTCAGGGAATCCATGCAGCACGAAACTTTATCTCCCGAAGCTATTAAGATCACTTACAAGAGACTCAAAGAAGATTCATGGATGTATAATGAAGATATTTTACTACCAGTAGACTTACCTCCATTTGAGCTGGATACCGATCAATATGATTTGCTGATAGATAATGAATACATTTCTTTTGAAATGGATGGTGGTTGTAGATGAAAAAAGAAATCGAAAATTACCAAAGAAAACTTAAGCTCTCAGGCAGTCTTATGGAAATATATCCGGCAGTTGAAGCAACGACTCATGAAGAATTTCTTCTCAAGGTCCTCTCAGAACTTTATGAAGATAGAGAACAAAAAAGAAGAGTAAGGAATCTTAATACAGCAGGATTTCAAGTAATCAAATCCCTAGAAGAATATGACTTCTCACAAGTTAGATTTCCTGAAACTATGAAGCTGCATACGCTCGAAGAGCTATCATTCATAGAAAAGAAAGAAAACCTCATTCTTTATGGATCGGTCGGAACAGGGAAGACGCACCTATCGGTGGCTCTTGGAGTAAAAGCGATCAGTGAAGGAAAAACAGCGATTTTCTATCGAGTACACGATCTGATTAACCAATTGGAATCAGATGACCATAGAAAAGCCGCCAAGGTATACAAGAAGATAAATCAAGCAGACCTCTTGATTCTTGATGAATGGGGATACCTTCCCCTTCATCAGGAAGGTGCAAGATTACTGTTTGATATCATATCACAGTGTTATGAAACAAAAAGTATCATTATTACAACCAATATTGAGTTTAGCAAATGGAAAGGCTTCTTATTTGACGAAAAACTCACTGCAGCAATAGTCGATAGACTTGTGCATCACTCTCATATGCTGATGTTTACAGGAAAAAGCTATCGTATGACAAACTCATTAATGAAGTAAAAGAATGGATGCTGGGAAATTGTACTTTTAATTGCCAAAAATTGCATTTTGCTATTGCCAAAAACA
>RZZX01000087.1 GCA_009929715.1 Bacteroidia bacterium | reverse complement strand
AGATAAGTGAATTTCTTGAGATGACAAAAACCTGAGCAACTTATTGTTGCTCAGGTGATTATAAATAATACTAATTAAATCCTTGCGGAATTAAGGTTAAAAACGAAAGAAAGATGGAAAAGAAGTACATTTGCGTGATTTGTGATTATGTTTATGATCCTGAGATTGGCGATCCCGATAATGATATTGCTCCAGGAACTACTTTTGAAGATCTTCCAGCTGATTGGCTTTGTCCGCTTTGTGGCGTAGGCAAAGACGAGTTTGTTCCTGTAGAAGATTAATGGTGGGGGCCCCAGCGTTTGCTACTAACTGGGGCTGGCTTCACTCTCTCCAGCCTGTTTTTTGAAACGAATCTGCCCCTTTTGTCCTCTAGTCATTAGAGGATAAAAGGCGGCAGGTGGCAGCAAAAAATGAAAAAAGAAGAAGGGTGCACTGGTTATTTGGGTGCACCCTTCTTTTTTGAGTCGTATGTTAGCTTAACAGTTTTAAGATTGTTTTCGTTCTTTGGCATCTGTGCCAGCCTCGACCACATTGATTACATAGTCGCCTAGTTTTTCACATTCGGCTATCAAATCCATGTAATAAACCCCCATTTGGTAATCATACTCCTTGTTGTTGACATCCAAGATGTTCTGGTTCTTCAGCTGGTTGCGGTAATTGTTTATTTCCGACTCGATATTATACGATTTATTAAGATCAATACCTTTATGCTCCTCTTTTTCGACCACCGAGATCATCTGAACAAGAGCATCGTTAGTTAGCTTCATCATTAGATGAATATGCTCGTACTGTTTTTCAGTGAAGTCGATATTTGCTTGACGTTTGCGGTTGATGGTACGAGCCAGATTATAACAACTATCACCGATACTTTCAATCTCTGTGACTTCGCGTAACATCGCCCGGATTTGCAATTTACTTTCCGAACTCAAGCGCCCTTCAGAAACCTGATTCAGGTAGTTGGCTATCTCAATCTCCATGTTGTCACTGATATTCTCGTACTTCTCGATACGTGCAAAAAGTTTATTAAACTCCTCATCTTTTTCTGTATGAAGCAGGTCTTGCACCATGCCATACATCCGGTGTGTACGCTCTGCAAAAAGGTGAATCTCTTTATTGGCTTGCAGAATAGAGAGCTCGGCTGTAGAGAGCATACCTCCCGATATAAAACGCAAGCGAGGCTCCTCCTCTTCTACATTCTTCTTTCGAATTAATGTGCAAACCGTCTTTTCGATGAACTTCACAAACCAGATTAGGATGAGCACATTACAGATGTTGAAGACAGTGTGGAAAGCCGACAGTTTGAAAGAAACAGCCACTTCCGGAGCACTTGGCATATAGGTGTCGACAGCCCAAGAAATCAAGCTTGTAAACGGATAAAAGAGCACAAGTACCCAGATAACGCCAAACACATTAAACATAAAGTGCGCCAGTGCCGCTCGTCTTGCCGAAACATTCGCTGTTAGAGCCGCTATATTGGCTGTAATGGTGGTTCCTATATTTTCTCCTAAGACCAAAGCCGCAGCTAGTTCGAAAGGGATCCAATTCATTGAACACATGATTAGCGTGATGGCCATGGTAGCACTTGAAGACTGCACCACGATGGTGATAACAGTACCCAAAAGTAAAAACAGCAAAATAGAGAGATACCCCATGTCGGTGTAATTCTGTATAAATGCCAGCATTTCCGGGTTGCGAGATAAGTCGGGTACATTACTTTTAAGGAAAGCTAATCCCATAAAAAGGAAAGAGAAACCGAAAATGAACTCACCCAGAGATTTGCGGGTGCTTTTATTGGAGAAAATAAGTGGAATGCCTAAGCCGAGGAGTGGGAGAGCGAAAAGGGAGATGTCTACTTTAAAACCGAAGAGGGAGATAATCCATGCCGTTACCGTTGTCCCGATGTTGGCTCCCATAATAACGCTGATGGATTGCGTGAGGGTTAGTAGACCGGCATTGACAAAACTGACAACCATAACCGTTGTCGCGGAAGAGGATTGGATCAGCGCTGTGATCAGCACGCCGGTTAGCACCCCTGTCACCCGGTTGGTGGTCATTGCCGTTAGAATACCGCGTAGCCTATCGCCTGCCATTTTTTGCAAGCCTTCGCTCATTATTTTCATCCCGTAAAGGAAAAGCCCTAAGGAACCGATGAGCTTTAAAAAATCATAAAAAGAATAGTCCATTTATAATATGTTTAATGGTTGTTTGTTCTCTAACTGATTAAATCTTATATTTAGCCCTTGTTCACCACTAATTCTAAACGAACATGATGATAGAGACTATACTAATTTGCTGCAAAAATAATAATAATTATAAAGAATTCCCTATCGGGAGCACACTTTTGGATATTTATAAAGGATTTAGCCTGAATTTGCCTTATCCGATCGTAAGTGCTAAAGTCAATAACCGAACCGAGGGACTATTGTTCAGAGTCTATAATAATAAGGATGTAGAATTTCTCGATGTTCGTGATTCATCGGGGATGCGCACCTATGTCCGCTCGCTTTGTTTTGTCCTCTACAAGGCCGTTCGTGAACTTTTTCCGGAAGGTAAGTTGTATGTGGAACATCCGGTTTCGAAAGGTTATTTTTGTAACCTCAGACTGGGACGTGACATTGCTTTGGAGGATGTGGAGCGTATCAAGGCACGGATGCAGGAGCTGATCGCCGAGGATATACCGTTTCGACGCATAGAGTGTCAGGCTGCTCAGGCGGTGCGCATCTTTAGCGAACAAGGGCTTACTGATAAGGTCAAATTGCTCGAAACTTCCGGAGCACTCTACACCTATTACCACCAATTGGGTGATACGGTGGATTGTTATTATGGCAATTTGCTTCCTTCTACGGGCTATCTACAAGTTTTTGATTTGGTGAAATATGACGATGGGTTGCTCTTGCGTATTCCATCGAAAAAGGATCCCACTTGTGTGGAGGAGGTTATCAAGCAAGAGAAGATGCTTGATGTGTTTAAGGAGTATGTCAACTGGAGCTATATCATGGGCATGAGTAATGTGGGCGATTTTAATGAAGCGTGCGAGCAAGGCCATGCTACCGATATTATAAAAGTAGCCGAAGCTCTTCAGGAGAAGAAAATAGCTCAAATAGCCGATACCATTTATCACAGGCAGCAAAACGGTGATCGGGTGAAGTTGGTGTTGATTGCTGGTCCCTCTTCGTCTGGGAAAACGACATTTAGTAAACGGCTCTCTATTCAGTTGATGACGAATGGGTTGCGACCGTATCCGCTATCGCTAGACAACTATTTTGTAGACCGCGAACAGACGCCTCGTGATGCTAACGGCGACTATGATTATGAATCGCTCTATGCCTTGGATTTGAAGCTGTTTAATGAGCAGTTACAGGCTTTGTTGCGAGGTGAGAGGGTGCATTTGCCACGCTTCAACTTTACGACTGGTAAACGCGAGTATAACGGCGATTATTTACAAATCAATGAGCAGACGATCTTGATTCTTGAGGGAATTCATGCGTTGAATCCAGAATTGACACCCGATATCCCTGTGGCCAACAAGTTTAATATCTATGTTTCGGCTTTGACAACGATCTCGCTCGATGATCACAACTGGATTCCGACAACGGACAACCGTTTGCTGCGGCGCATCATCCGCGATTATAACTACCGTGGCTATTCGGCACGCGAAACCATTTCGCGCTGGCCCAGTGTGCGGGAAGGGGAGGATAAGTGGATTTTTCCGTATCAGGAGAATGCTGATGTGATGTTCAACTCGGCTCTGCTTTTTGAATTGGCTGTTTTGCGTATGCATGTAGAGCCTGTCTTAATGAGTGTGCCGCGTAATTGCCCTGAATACAGCGAGGCGTATCGCTTGCTGAAGTTTATTCAGTATTTCACGCCGGTGCGTGATCAAGAACTGCCGCCTACTTCGCTGTTGCGTGAGTTTTTGGGGGGAAGTAGTTTTAACTATTAATGGGGCGAAGAATCACTTCGTTTGAAACAAAAATATCAGGTAAACTTTTTGGCTTAAAGTGTTCATAACTCACCATTTTTAGTTAAGTTTGCCAGTAAGAACAAAAAATGAAAAACGCTATGTTTAGTAAAGAGACTTATATCAATCGACGTAAGGGGCTGAAAAGCCGCTTGAATAAGGGCGTGTTGCTCTTTTTGGGTAATGATGAGTGTGGCTTGAATTATGCGGATAATACTTTCCGCTATCGCCAAGACTCTACTTTTCTCTACTATTTTGGTTTGAATGCAGCTGGCTTATCGGCTGTCATTGATTTGGATGAAGATCGCGAGATTGTTTTTGGCGATGAACTGACAATCGATTATATTGTTTGGATGGGGCAGCAGCCTACGCTTAAAGAGAAGTGTGGTGAGGTTGGAATCACCGAGACTCGCCCAGCGGCTACATTGGCCGATTTTCTTCAAACATGCTTAGCACAAGGACGGGAGGTGCATTTCTTGCCTCCTTATCGGCCTGAACATCAATTGAAACTGATGGACTGGCTCGGCTTACATCCGTCGAAACAGGTTGCTTCGGTACCGTTTATTCGTGCGGTAGTGGCTCAGCGTAATTATAAATCGGACGAGGAGATCGTTGAAATAGAGAAAGCGTGCAACGTGACGGCTGATATGCACCTGGCGGCGATGCGCTTTTTGCGTCCGGGTATGTTTGAATACGAGGTGGTGGCAGAGATGAACCGGGTGGCTCAAGCAGCGAACTGTGAACTCTCTTTTGCGACCATTGCTACGGTCAACGGGCAGACGCTCCATAACCACTATCACGGCAATAAGGTGAAATCAGGTGATCTGTTTTTAATCGATGCTGGAGCAGAAGTGCCTTCGGGATATGCCGGTGATATGTCGTCGACTTTTCCAGCCGATAAAACATTCACCTCTCGTCAGAAGGAGGTGTATCGCATTCAGAATGCCATGCATTTAGCTGCCGTAGAGGCTTTGCGTCCAGGCGTGGCGTATATGGATGTCTATGAGTTGTCTGCCAAGGTTTTGGTTGAAGGCATGAAAGAGTTGGGCTTGATGAAGGGCGATGCTGACGAGGCGGTTCGTGCCGGCGCACACGCCTTGTTTTACCCACATGGCTTAGGGCACATGATGGGATTGGATGTTCATGATATGGAAAATCTAGGTGAACTTTGGGTGGGTTATAACGGCCAGCCTAAGAGCACGCAGTTTGGACGTAAGTCGCAACGATTGGCTATTCCTTTGGAACCGGGCTTTGTCTTTACCGTAGAACCAGGTGTTTACTTTATCCCTGATTTAATTGATCTGTGGAAGGCTGAGAAAAAATTTGCCGATTTTATCAATTATGACCGGGTGGAAACTTATAAAGGATTTGGTGGTATTCGCAACGAGGAGGATTATTTAGTGACAGCGGATGGGGCCCGTCGATTGGGCAAGAAGATCCCATTGACGCCTGAGGAAGTTGAGGAATTAAGATAATTAAACTGTTATAAAGGTCTATTGAGGGTGTCTCTAAAGATGCCCTCAATTCTTTTATGTAGGTGTGTTTTAGAACTCTTTCTTTGACAAGACTGTCAGTTTGATAGGCTGAAATAGGCTTGATTTAGTTGTTGTTGCCTTTTAGAAGCGTGGAAAAGGGGGTTCTGGGATGCTTCTTTTATTCGTCTCTTGTTACTAAAACAACAAAAAGAGCTTCAAAACCTCTTCTAACTCTCAAATATTTGGATGGTTATTACATCAAATGTGAAAAAAAAACTATATTTGCACCCTTATATAGTATGAAATTAAATTAAAAAATAATCATAAATAACTAAAGTAAAATGCAAAACAAAGGATTAATTAAAGTTTTTGCGGTATTACTCACGCTGATATGCGTGTTCTACCTCTCCTTTTCTTTTGTGACTCGCCATTATACCAATAAGGCTAAAGAGTTTGCAAAAGGCGATTTGAAGGTGGAGCAGGATTACCTCGACTCTCTCTCGAATGAGAAGGTCTGGCTGAGTAATTATACGCTGAAACAGTGTCGTGAGATGGAAATTAGTTTAGGTCTTGACCTAAAGGGTGGTATGAATGTTATCCTTGAAGTTTCTGTACCGGATGTTATCAAGTCTTTGGCAGATAATAAACAAGACGAGAACTTCAATAAAGCGTTGGCTTCTGCTGCTCAATTGGCTAACACGAGCCAAGCAGATGTGATTACTTTATTTGTAAAGGAATACCATAATCTAGCTCCAAACTCTAAACTTTCTGAGCTTTTTGCGACACAACAGTTGAAAGACAAGGTTAATCAAAAGACTTCGGATGCTGAGGTTGAGAAGGTGTTGAGAGAAGAGGTTAAAGCAGCCGTTGAAAATTCATATAACGTTCTTCGTACACGTATCGACCGCTTTGGTGTGGTTCAACCAAACATCCAAAGTTTGGAGGACAAGATGGGACGTATCATGGTGGAACTTCCTGGTATTAAAGAGCCTGAACGTGTGAGAAAACTGTTGCAAGGTTCGGCCAACTTGGAGTTCTGGGAAACATTCACAGCTAAGGAGGTATTGCCTTATATGCAGGCAGCCGACAATAAGTTGCGCATGGCTTTGACTCATGAAACGGTTGCAGATACGCTGAATGCAGATTCTACAACGACGAAAGAGGCTGTTGCTCAGGTTGCTCCTTCTAAAGTAAGTGCTGCTGATAGTCTTGCTTCTGCTTTGAAGGGCGATAAGAAAGAGGCGACTGCTTCTAGAGAAGAACTTAAAAAACAATACCCGTTGTTGTCTTTGTTGCAACTGAACTCAAGCGGTCAAGGTCCGGTTGTGGGATATGCTAATTATAAGGATACAGCGGAGATCAACCGTTGCTTGGCGATGGCTGAGGCACAAGCTGAATTACCTAAAGATTTGCGTTTGAAATGGGGTGTTTCACCTTCTGAAATGGATAAGAAAGGACAAATCTTTGAACTTTATGCGATTAAATCGACTGAACGCAATGGCAAAGCACCGCTTGAAGGGGATGTGGTAACTGATGCGAAGGATGAGTTCGACCAATTTAGCAAGCCTGCTGTAAGCATGGCGATGAACCAAGATGGGGCACGTCGTTGGGCACAGCTAACAAAACAAAATATCGGTCGCTCTATTGCGATTGTTCTTGATAACTATGTCTACTCTGCACCGAATGTCAATTCGGAAATTACAGGCGGACGTTCGCAAATTACCGGACACTTCACTCCGGAACAAGCGAAGGACTTAGCTAATGTTTTGAAATCAGGTAAGATGCCGGCTCCGGCACGTATCGTACAAGAGGATATCGTTGGTCCGTCTTTGGGACAAGAGTCTATCAACGCGGGTATGTTCTCTTTTGTGGTTGCTTTAGTGGTGCTGATGATCTATATGTGCGCGATGTACGGATTCATTCCGGGTATGGTGGCCAATAGTGCTTTGTTCTTGAACTTCTTCTTTACGTTGGGTATCCTCTCTTCTTTCCAAGCTGCATTGACAATGTCCGGTATTGCGGGTATGGTGCTGTCACTTGGTATGGCTGTGGATGCTAACGTACTTATTTACGAACGTACGAAGGAGGAACTCCGCGCTGGTAAAGGTTTGAAAGAAGCGCTTGCTGATGGGTATTCAAACGCTTTCTCTGCGATCTTTGACTCGAACTTAACTTCTATCATTACGGGTATTATCTTGTTTAACTTTGGTACTGGTCCTATTCGTGGTTTTGCTACGACATTGATTATCGGTATCTTGGTGTCGTTCTTTACGGCTGTATTTATGACACGTATTGTTTATGAGCACTTCTTGAATAAAGATAAATGGTTGAACTTGACCTTTACCTCTAAGTTGTCTAAAAACATGCTGGTAAATAGTCGTTTCGACTTTATGGGAGCTAACAGAAAGTCACTCATCGTCGTGTTGGCTGTGTTGGCTGCGTGTGTGGCTTCATTCGGTATCCGTGGTTTGAGTCAGAGTATTGACTTCACGGGTGGTCGTAACTTTAAAGTGCAGTTTGAAAAACCGGTTGAGCCAGAGCAAGTACGTGGCTTGATCGCTAATAAGTTTGGTAATGATGCTAATGTGAATGTTCTTGCTATCGGTACTGATAAGAAGACGGTGCGTATTAGTACGAACTACCGTATTGAGGACAGTAGCGAAAATGTCGATTCTGAAATCGAAGCATACTTGTATGAGTCTTTGAAACCAATCTTGACTCAAAACATTACGTTGGATACATTTATCGACCGCGATAACCACACCGGTGGTAGTATCATTAGTTCTCAGAAAGTAGGACCAAGTATTGCCGATGATATTAAAACGGGTGCTATCTGGTCGGTGGCTTTAGCACTGTTGGCTATCGGACTTTATATCTTGTTGCGTTTCCGTAACATTGCTTATAGTGTGGGTTCGGTTGTTGCATTGACTAGTGACACGTTGATGATTATTGGAGCTTATTCTCTCTTCTGGGGTATCGTTCCATTCTCTTTGGAAATTGATCAGACGTTTATCGGAGCTATCTTGACGGCTATCGGTTACTCTATTAATGATAAGGTGGTTATCTTCGACCGTGTGCGTGAGTTCTTCGGCTTGTATCCGAAACGTGACAAACGCCAGTTGTTCAATGATTCGTTGAATACCACGTTGGCTCGTACTATTAACACGTCATTGAGTACGCTTATCGTGTTGCTCTGTATCTTTATCTTGGGTGGCGACTCTATTCGTAGTTTTGCTTTCGCCATGATCTTAGGTGTAGTCGTTGGTACGTTGTCTTCACTGTTTATTGCTTCGCCTATTGCTTATAATATGTTGAAGAATAAAAAGGTCGTCATAGAAGACTAACAAAATTTCATAAAGAAAGCCTCTTCCAAAACGGGAGAGGCTTTCTCTTTCAGTTTTATAGTTGAACTTCCGTTGGGAGGTTGATAAGAAAAGACACAGAGCTTATCAAAAAAGCGTGAACTCTTTGGCACGTTTTTTCGTGAAGCGTTAACTTTTGGAAAGGCTTTAAATCTAATTTGTTGTGAAAAGTAAGCGAGGTCGGTAGATTGTAATCCATCGTGTTTATAAGCAGTAGCCTCGAGGGGAATCGAACCCCTATCTAAAGTTTAGGAAACTTCTATTCTATCCGTTGAACTACAAGGCCGTCTGTTTTTGAGAATGCAAAGATAACGGTTTCGGTCGATTTTACAAGATGGAACAAAACTATTCTCTAGGTTATTTTTATTTTCTAATTATTCCTTCACAATAATTCCTTTTTTGCTTTGATAATTCGATTAACCTTCACACCTTTGTGCAGTAAACAAAAGTAAGTTGTTTTTATAATTTAATATCCTAATTAGAATTATGGCAGACGAAATGATGGTCAAAGAATTGGAGGAAGTTGTAGTACGTTTCTCCGGCGATTCCGGCGATGGTATGCAGCTGGCCGGCAACATCTTCTCAAACGTGTCGGCTATTGTTGGAAATGATATTTGTACGTTTCCCGATTACCCCGCAGACATTCGTGCTCCGCAAGGTACTTTAACAGGTGTATCTGGATTCCAGATTCATGTGGGTGCCAAACAAGTTTACACACCTGGTGATACTTGCCACGTTTTGGTGGCAATGAATCCGGCAGCGCTTAAAACGCAGGTTCAGTATTGTAAATCACAAGGCTTGGTAATAACTGACTCAGACTCCTTTGAGGCTAAGGATCTTGAAAAGGCTAAATTTACGACAGACAATCCTTTTGAGGAATTGGGGTTGAAGCAAGAGATTCTGGAAGTTCCTATCTCTTCGATGTGTAAAGAGAGCTTGAAGGATACGGGCTTGGACAATAAGTCTATTCTTCGTTGCAAGAACATGTTTGCTCTAGGGCTGGTGTGTTGGTTGTTTAATCGTAACTTGGAGGCTGCAGAAAAAATGCTGCGCGACAAGTTTGCTAAGAAACCGGAAATAGCTCAGGCTAATATCAAGGTGCTTAATGATGGCTATAACTACGGTGCGAATACACATGCTTGTGTGTCGACTTATAAGATAGAAAGCAAGACCCAAAAAGAGAAAGGGCTTTATACTGATATTAATGGTAATAAGGCTACGGCTTATGGGCTTATTGCTGCGGCAGAAAAAGCTGGCTTACAGTTGTATTTAGGTTCTTACCCGATTACTCCAGCTACGGATATCTTGCATGAATTGGCAAAGCATAAATCATTGGGCGTGAAAACGGTGCAATGTGAGGATGAAATTGCTGGTTGTGCCTCGGCTGTTGGAGCTTCTTTTGCGGGTGCTATGGCGGTAACGACAACGTCTGGGCCAGGTATTTGCTTGAAGAGTGAGGCGATGAACCTTGCTGTGATCGCTGAGTTGCCTTTGGTGGTGGTGAATGTACAGCGTGGTGGCCCTTCTACAGGTTTGCCTACTAAATCGGAACAAACAGATTTGTTGCAGGCTCTTTATGGACGTAACGGCGAAAGCCCGATGCCGGTGGTGGCTGCTATGTCGCCCACCGACTGCTTTGATGCGGCTTATATGGCTTCGAAGATCGCTTTGGAACACATGACGCCGGTTGTTCTTTTGACCGATGCGTTTATTGCGAATGGGTCTGCGGCTTGGAAATTGCCCGATTTGAGTAACTATCCGCCTATTTGTCCGCCTTATGTGAAGCCTGAAATGGCTGGTACATGGAGCCCATTCCAACGCAATGAGGAGACGGGTGTGCGTTATTGGGCTGTGCCTGGTACGGAGGGATTTATGCACCGTATCGGTGGCTTAGAGAAATGTAATAAAACAGGGGTTATCTCTACTGATGCGGATAACCATGAAATAATGACTGCTCTTCGTCAGGCGAAGGTGGATAAGATTGCTGATTCGCTTCCGGAACTTGAAGTTCTGGGTGATCAGGATGCCGACTTGCTGATTGTAGGCTGGGGTGGTACGTATGGTCACTTGCGTTTGGCAATGGATTATATGCGTAAAAATGGTCAGAAAGTGGCCTTGGCTCATTTCCGCTTTATCAATCCGCTTCCTCGAAATGCAGCGGAGGTGTTGAAACGGTATAAAAAAGTGGTGGTGGCCGAACAGAATCTTGGCCAGTTTGCTGGTTATTTGCGCATGACAATACCGGGACTGAATGTGAGTCAATATAACGAGGTTAATGGTCAGCCGTTTGTAACGCGTGAGTTGATCGATGCTTTTACTAAACTGTTGGAGGAATAAGATATGAGTGATTCTACATATACTGCAAAAGATTATAAATCGGGACAACCGCGTTGGTGCCCGGGATGTGGCGACCATGCTTTTCTAAACTCGCTGCATAAAGCAATGGGCGAACTGGGTGTTGCGCCGCATAACATTGCTGTGATTTCAGGTATTGGCTGTTCGTCTCGTCTGCCTTACTATGTTAACACGTATGGTTTCCATACGATTCATGGTAGAGCTGCTGCGGTAGCAACGGGCGTGAAGGTGGCTAACCCGAACTTGACTATCTGGCAGATCTCTGGTGATGGTGATGGCTTGGCTATTGGTGGTAATCATTTTATTCATGCGGTTCGTCGTAACATTGATCTGAACATGATCTTGTTGAATAACCGTATTTATGGATTGACTAAAGGACAATATTCGCCAACTTCTGTACGTGGCTTTGTTAGTAAGACGTCGCCTTATGGTACGGTGGAGGATCCTTTCCGTCCTGCTGAATTGGCTTTCGGAGCTCGTGGGCGTTTCTTTGCTCGCTGCGTGGCTGTAGACGGCGCTGCTTCGGTGGAGGTCTTAAAGGCGGCTGCTCATCATAAAGGGGCTTCTGTGGTTGAGGTGTTGCAAAACTGTGTGATCTTTAATGATGGTACACATGAGGTGGTGGCTACTAAAGAAGGACGTGCTAAACATGCTATCTACTTGGAACATGGACAGCCAATGTTGTTTGGTGAAAATAAGGAGTTCGGCTTGATGCAGGAAGGCTTTGGCTTGAAAGTGGTTAAGCTAGGTGAAAATGGGGTCACAGAAAAAGATATTCTGGTACATGACGCTCATTGCTTGGATAATACTTTGCAATTGAAGCTTGCTTTGATGGAGGGTCCTGACTATCCAATCGCTTTGGGCGTGATTCGTGATGTGGATGCTCCAACTTATGATGAAGCTGTGGAGGCGCAGATCGAAGAGGTTAAAGCGAAGAAAAAATACCATACATTCCAAGAGTTGTTGATGACTAATGATGTCTGGGAAGTGAAGTGAGGTAATGAAACTTAATGGAGAGCGGCTTAAGAGGAGACTTTTAAGCCGCTCTTTTTTTACTCTTTACTCTTTACTTTCTTTGTCTTGATACAAAGAAAGTAACAAAGAAAAATCAAGGCTTCACCCCATCGGGCTACTCCGGTTGTCTTTTCGG
>RZZX01000204.1 GCA_009929715.1 Bacteroidia bacterium | reverse complement strand
AAAGGATTTGCAAGCATATTGCGTTTAACTGCAACCTTATCGGAAAGAAACTCTTCAGTATACATACATCGCTCGCGGTCCACTGGTAGTTGAGATGCCAATCGATTGAGATAAAACCGACGATAGTCCTCCATAACCACATCAATGGAAGCTTCTCCATGCATATTGCAGTGCTTGAACATACTGAGCATGAAAACCATTTTGAAAGAGAATGTGTAGTTCTTCTCCTTTAGGAAAGCAATAAAGTCGTCCTTAAGGGTTTCATCGGTATGTACACCGAGGCCCTTGGATTGCCTGATATATTCCAAGGATTCGGGCTTGAAGTAGTAAATCCATCGCTTTCCCAAAGGCAGGGATAAATCAGCAGATACACTACCTTGCTTGACCCAGGTGCGTAGTGTTTCAGTACCGATGTAAAGATTCCTGGCTGCTTGTTCCTCATCCAGATACCCCTCGTACTGTCGCTCGAATGTGGTGATATCCACCGGGATTAACGCCTGTACGGTTTCACTCAATCCCAATACTTCCACCATTTCACCAACTTGGTAGGTGCGGTTGAGTAAACCAAAGGGGGTGTAACATGGTTGGCTAAAAATTGCATGCACCGACCAAGGACGTGCAAGCGAGCCGTACTGATCAACTACATCGATCACAAACAAGCACTCCTTGCCCTCACACTTTCTGAGTCCCCTGCCAAGCTGTTGTTGGTACAGCACCTTGGAGATGGTTGGCCTGGCCATGACCAAGACCTCCACTTCCGGGACATCCCACCCTTCATTGACCAGATTGCAGCTGCAAAGGAACTGCAGGTCTGAGAACCTGAACTCCTCTATGATGGTAGAGACATTTCGGGTCTTACCGGTGATTGCTTTGGCCTTCATCCCACAATCTACAAGCAACTTTTCCATGTGTTGTGCATGAGCTACTGAAATACAGAATATAATCCCCTTTTGACCGGAGGCAAAATAGCGCAATAATACATCGACTATGAGGCTATCTCGGGAATCGACACGCAAGGCTCGTTCCAGATCAGCATTGATATAATCACGACCATTGAAACGGACCTCTGCAAGGTTGAGATTTGTCTCAACTCTGAATGCTCGTATTGGAGCAATAATACCCTTTTCGATTGCATCAGCAAGGGTAAGGCTTGTCTGATACGAGCCAAATATTTCTTCCAATCGCTTCTTATCCAAGCGGTCGGGAGTTGCAGTCAGCCCAATAAGGAACTCGCTCTGAAAGTATTGGAGGCTCCGCCTGATAGTGGGAGCTGCAGCATGGTGGGCTTCATCCACCACGATATAGGAAAAGTATGTAGGAGAAACCTTGGATGCGTAATACCATAAGAGGTAGTACGTTCCAACGACGATTTCTGCAGTGAACCCTGTAATTCTTCTTCGCCAATCCTCCACTATCCTAATTGTCGGGGCAACAATCAGGACCTTGGCATTGGGATACTGGGTCAAGTAGATGGTAAGATCTTCCTCCACAATTCTTGATTTGCCGGTGGCTGTTGGGAAAACCTGGAGTACTGCGTGCGGTGGATTTGAGGTGGAACGAAGTTGTTGGATGGCCTGCAAGGCCTCCTCTTGGTGCTCATAAAGCTGAAAGGATCTCTCTACAGCAAATCCCGATGGCCGAAAGAAGCGGGCATCCCCAAAGAAATGTCGGATTTGATCATCAACAATTGCCGGATGGGAGCAATCGAGTGTTGTGAAGCGAAACAGGCGAATGCCCAAATACGAGCATATGTTCTGTTTATCCAACTGTGTTCGATAGGCTTGCTTGCCGATGATAAGGGGATGGTGGTAGGCAACCCCGTTTTCCTCCACTGCAACCTTCCTGCCATCGTGATATTCAACAAGGTAGTCAACGTAATACGTAGAACCGTTTCGACCAGGAACGGGGTACTCACGATGCAAGTAGGATAAGGCATTGCTGCCGTAAACAGTGCAAAATCGTTCTTCAAAGAAGTGCTCTAAACTGGATGAGTCTGCAACGGAAAGAGAGCGGTCTGAACTGATTTTATACGTTTGGGGGAAATCAATAGTTCCTTGCAACCACGCCGAAACATCTGCCGAGTCTTCAAGCAGGAAGCGGTAGACCGGCTTTGCTGTTGCCATGACCTTGTTTTGGAAAGCTGTGTAGCTTCGATAATCGAAAACCTGGAGTCGACCGTCGGTTGAGGGAAAGTGAAAAGAATCGATGATCAACTGACTGTCTGGGAGGGCATACCACGTGGAATGGTTGCCATGTTCATCGTAGATGATTGTCTGCTGTTTGCATGTTTCGAGCCAGTCGTTCATATCAGCATCCTAGCCTTGCGAGCGGCTGCAGGCAAGTCTGATAAGTGGCAAATGAATTGCGTAAAAACGAAT
>RZZX01000203.1 GCA_009929715.1 Bacteroidia bacterium | reverse complement strand
ATAATTAGTTCTGTTCCATCTCTACTTTCACCCTATCCAGCACCTCGAACCGTTCCGAATTCTTCGAAATAAATTCCGGTACCATCTGCTTCATCAGCTTCACCGTATCCATCACCTCTACCCCACGAGATAACACCTCGAAGCGTTCAAAGTCTTTTAAGATCTCGGTGTACTCATAATGACGCACCTTGGCAATCATGATCTTCTTATGATCGGTGGGTATGGTGTTTTCTTCATTACTCAGTACCTCCTCATAGAGCTTCTCACCCGGACGCAAGCCGGAGAACTCAATGCGGATGTCGTCACCAGGTGCGTAGCCGGCAAGCTCGATCATGCGGGTAGCAAGGTCGACAATCTTAACGGGCTTGCCCATCTCGAAGACGAAAATCTCATTGCCACAACCCATGGTGGCAGCTTCCATCACTAGCCTACAGGCTTCGGGGATGGTCATAAAGAAGCGGATAATATCGGGATGGGTCACCGTGACGGGACCACCATTCTTGATCTGTTCTTTGAAACGGGGAATCACTGAACCGTTACTGCCAAGCACGTTGCCAAAACGGGTGGTGATAAATTGGGTGGAGCCTTTTACCTTGCCTTCACAAACGGCTGTACCCAGGCTCTGTACGTAGATCTCGGCTAAGCGTTTGGATGCGCCCATCACATTGGTGGGGTTCACTGCTTTATCGGTGGAGATCATAATCATCTTCTCGGCACCGTAGGCCAAGGCCATATCGGCTACTTGACGGGAACCGACCACATTGACGAGCACGGCTTCGCAAGGGTTTTCTTCCATCAGTGGCACGTGTTTATAGGCAGCAGCATGGAAGACTACTTCGGGACGGTACTCTTCGAAGAGCATGCGTACCCGCTCTTTGATGCGGACATCGCCAATGATGGGGAAGAAGGTTAAGTCGGGGTAGCTCTTCTCTAGCTCCAAACGGAGGTTGTGAAGGGGGGTCTCGGCTGAATCGAAAAGGATGAGCTGACGGACTTTCATCTGTGCCAGCTGTCTACAGAGTTCGCTACCGATACTGCCGGCTGCTCCGGTCACCAAGACGTTCTTGCCGGTAAACTCGGAATAGACTTCGTCCATGTTGATCTGAATCTCATCACGCCCCAGAAGGTCTTCGATGCGTAGCTCGGGAAGACGCTTGTAGGTGGCTTTGCCATCTTTGAGTTCATCGGCCGAGGGGAGCATGAGCATGCGGAGTTTGAGCTTTTCGCAATGACGGATGAGCCGTTCTTGCTCCATCTCTACGTCGCGGTGGTTGGTGAAGAGGATGTATTTGATCTGTCGCTGTTCGACCAACCGACTGAATTCTTTGAAACTGCGGACGCCGTATGCGGAGTAACCGCCAAGACGCATGAAGCTGTTATGACCGTAACGTAAGTAGCCGTCTACATTGTAGGAACCGAGCTTACTGAAGAGGGTGCCTTCTAAGGAGGCGCGGTTTTTACCACCAATGTAGATAAGTAGCTTGTCACGGTGCGCCACCACGTTATTGATGATGAGGTGGTAGCCTACAATCATTAAAGCACGCAGAAGGACGAGGAAGGAGAAGGTGACAAAGCTGTCGAGGGCACAAAAGGCCAAACAGTGATGACAGGGTAAATTGTCGACCACCAAAGGGAGTATCAGGAACATAAAAAGGTTTTTCAGTACCACCGATGAAGCTAAACGAACGGATTCGGAAAGGGTGGAGTGACGAATAATGCCTTTATAGGTTCGGAGTATGAAGAAACTGAGTGCACTAGCAAAACAGGAGACACTCAGGAAAAGTACAATCTTTGAGAATGGAGCGGGGCTCTGGGTCATGTAACTCACAAAGAGTAGAATAAACAGCGTAGAGACTGTAGATAAAAAGAGATCGGCAAAAAAGACGATCCATTGGTTTAAGTAACGCAACTGAATGAGCGAGCGTATGAGGGTGCTTTTATTCATTTTTTTCTATTTGCAACGGTAAATCACTTACACTATTTTTTTCAAAGAGACAAAACGACTGTGCATTTAAGGTTTGACATTAAAGAACACAACGGTTGATAAATTGTTCACTAATGAAATGTTAATTTTCTTAATGAGCAACTTTTTTCCTTTTACAATGACTTTTTCTCCAATTATCCAATGAAACTAATTCAGTCTCATTGGATTAAACCGAAACAAAAATGAATCACTGTTTCTTTGAACGGAACAAAGTTAATAAAAAAAACAATATGGAACCATCGGACCTCTTTTTTTTAAAAGATGTTTTATTTGGAGGTTTTTTCTTACTTTTGTAACTCGACTGAAAGAATTCGGTCACTCTTTTGTTATACAACGAACTTTATTAGTCAAGAAAGGTATGGGAATGATTATCGGCATTGATGTGGGGGGAAGTACCACAAAGATTATAGGAATGGAGAATGGGGAGGTTAAAT
>RZZX01000202.1 GCA_009929715.1 Bacteroidia bacterium | reverse complement strand
GGACTGGACCATCGGTTATAATATTTCATACAATAAGAACACGATCACCAAGATGACTTTGAATGACGATCCTAACTATGTGGGTGCTATTCACGGTGGTATCGATGGTGGTACAGGTTTCAACGCCTTGATTCATGCTGTTGGCAAACCGTTTAACTCATTCTATGTATACGAACAGGTTTATACTCCGGAAGGTGTGCCTGTAGAAGGTGCTTACGTAGACCAGAACGGCGACGGCAAGACCGACGAAAAAGACCTGATCACTTACAAGAAAGCGGCTCCGGATGTATTTATGGGATTCTCTTCTCAGTTGTCTTATAAGAACTGGGATTTCGCCTTCGCATTGCGTGCAAGCTTAGGAAACTATGCTTACAACAACATCCAGTCGCAACGTGAAGCTTGGGGTGGTTCGCAGATGTACGACCAGACCGGATTCCTGAAGAACCGTGTTACTACAGCCGAATATACAAACTTCAACAATGCACGCTACTTGTCGAACTACTATATCCAGAATGCTTCATTCCTGCGTATGGATAACATTTCGATAGGTTATACTTTCAACAAAGTGTTTACTAAAGATCAAAAAGCAAGAGTATATGCAACGGTGCAGAATCCGTTTGTAATTACAAAGTACGACGGTTTGGATCCTGAATTCAACAACAACGGTATTGACAACAATATCTATCCTCGTCCACGTGTATATATGATTGGTTTGAGCCTTAATTTTTAATATGATATAAATATGAGAACAAATAAATATAAATATGTAATTTCCGCCTTCTTGGTAAGTGCTGCCTTAAGTGTCACCTCTTGTACGGGAGACCTGGATACGGTGCCTTTGGATAAAGATGAGCTTGTTTCTGAAGTCGTATTTGGAAGTGATATCGCAGCTTACCAGCAAAGCATCGCCAAATTGTATGCCGGTTTTGTAATTGGCGGTAACTCGGGTGGCGACAGTGATCAGGACGTGGTTGGTATCGATGGTGGTAGCCAGGCTTCTTTCCTCCGTGTGTTGTGGAATATGCAGGAGCTGACTTCCGACGAAGCGCATTGTGCATGGAACGACCCGGGTATACCCGACTTTAACATCCTCTCCTGGGGTTCTTCAAGTCCGTGGATCAAAGGTTCATACTATCGTTTGTTTTATCAGATCAGTGTAGCGAATGCATTTCTTCGTGAAACAACCGACGATAAGCTGGCTGCCAGAGGTTGCTCTGCTGATGTGATTGCAAAAGTTAAGACTTTACGTGCCGAAGCTCGTTACCTTCGTGCCTTGTGTTATACACAGGCTTTGGACTTGTACAGAAATGTTCCGCATGTAACTGAAAACAGCAAGATTGGTAACGTATTGCCCGACCAGATTATGGGTCCGGAATTGTTTACCTACATCGAAACCGAATTAAAGGAGTGTGAAGCCGATATGCTTGATCCTACCGTTGGTTTTAGTGCCAATTACGGTCATGCCAACAAGGCTGCAAACTGGGCTTTGCTTTCAAGATTGTATCTGAATGCCGAAGTGTATGCAGGGGTAAAGAAATATACAGAGTGTATCACCTATTCTAATAAGGTAATCGCTGCAGGTTATCAGCTAGAACCGGTTTACGGCGATATGTTCCGCGCAGACAATCACTTGTCTAAAGAAATGATTCATCCATTCCGCTACGACGGCGACCAGACCATGACATGGGGTGGTATGACTTACCTGTTGTGTATGGGTTCGTCAGACATGCAGACGGCTACCAATGCCAAGGGTGCATGGCAGGGTGTTCGTGCCAAATCGTCGTTGCTTAAGATTTTCGAAAAAGAAAGCAACAGCACTCTCGACTCACGCAGAAGCATGTTACGTACCGAACTTACTGCCAATGTAGAGATTGTGGATCAGTCTACGTTTAAAGACAACGGTATACCTGTTGCCAAGTTCTATAACGTAAACAAGGATGGTTCTAATCCGGGTAGTGCCGAAGCGTATGTAGACTTCCCCTACTTCCGTCTGGGTGAGATTTACCTGAACTATGCGGAAGCTGTGTTGAGAGGTGGAACAGGCGGCGACAGAGCCACTGCTTTGAAGTACATCAACGACTTGCGTAAGAGAGCCTATACAGACGACAGCAAGGCGGTTATTGCCGATGCAGATCTTAAACTTGATTTCATTCTGGATGAAAGAGGACGCGAATTGTTTTACGAAGCTCAGCGCCGTACGGACCTGATCCGTTTCGGTAAGTTTACTTCCAACGATTACGTATGGCCCTGGAAGGGTGGTTCTGCTACCGGTACCGGCGTTGCCAGCTACTTTAAAGTATTCCCCATTCCTTCGGATGATATGGGTACCAATACAAACCTTATTCAGAATGAAGGTTATTAATCAAGGCTTGTACAACTTATAAATTAAACAGAAATATGAAAAAAATTAATATATTCTTTCTCGTTCTATGCTGTTTATCTTTCTT
>RZZX01000201.1 GCA_009929715.1 Bacteroidia bacterium | reverse complement strand
CGTCTCTAAAGAGCTAAGTTCTTGCGCTTTATGCTGAATAGTGAGTTGAGAAATATCCAAAGCATCCAGATATTCTAACAACACCCTCACCTCACCACCGCACACCATTCCCTGCGCTGTTGCATCACTATCGGATAATTCAAAATCGTGCATAACATGCTTTTTACTGCTCAAAATTTCAGGTGCGCATTTCATACACATCGCTTCAAGCAAGCCCCCACCTATCGTTCCCACGATACTTCCATCGCTACGAATCATCATCTTCGTTCCCTCTTCCCTAGGAGCGGAGCCACTTTTTTGCACAATGGTCGCAGTGACAACATCGTGCTGCATCTTTAAACTCTCTACGATAGAATCCATAATCCTTTTCATACCCTCATCTCCATTTTGCCTGTGTGTAATTTTCGCTTAATCATGCTATTGCTTATTTTCAATGAATCATCCTCTTCAAACTGCTCTATACAAAAGGCAACCGCTCCCTTGTACTGCGCATTTAGTGCATGTGCTATAAATGCTTTAAGCCTTTTAGAGGGTACATTTTGTGCGACCATTAGCCTTACATGTAAAGTATTTTTCCCAATGTATTCTGCTTTATAATCCATCACCTCATCATAGCTTAGGATGATTTCATCTAACTTTCTTAAATGCACCTCGCACCCATTAATATTTATCTTGTTTTCCATGCGCCCACGCACCTTTCCCATGGTGCGCAAAAACGTACCACACCCACAAGGCTTCGTTACAAAGCGTGCCGTATCGCCCGTTTTATAGCGAATGAGAGGCATCGCTTGGCGATTCAGCGTGGTAAAAACCACCTCACCGTACTCGCCATCGCTCACACGTTTGCCAGTTACGGGGTCGATAATTTCAAAGTAAAGATGGTTTTCTCTTAAGTGATAGCCACCCAGACATTCACACTCCACACCTCCGCCATAACCCATCTCGGTCATACCGTAGTGGTTGAACACTTTACATGTACCGTTGCGACTGAGGGTTTTAACAAGGCTATCTGGGACATAGTCCGTACTTAACAGCACTTTTTGAATGTGTGTGTTAAAGAGTTCGGGCTTCATAAGGCTAAGGTAGCGCACTTGCATAGGAATACCCACAATGCACGTGATGTGATGTTCTTCAATGCACGCCGCCGTTTTTTCAACATCTTGCAACACACCATGCACCACGCACTCGATGTTAGATCGCCAAAGGGCTTTTTTGAGCAAATCCCCGATGCTCCCAAACGCAGACCCTGGGAGCAAGACCATCACTTTGTCGCCTTTTTCCACCAAACAATTCATGCCGTATTGAAAAAAGTCGATGGTCTCTTCTAGGTCTTCCTGCGTAAAAAAGAGGCGCTTTTCATCGCCTGTGGTGCCTGAAGTGTTGAGGGTTACGATGCGCTCTATCTCATGGGTAGAAACGCACAAAAAGTCATGGGCATGGCGTTTAATATCCAAAGGTGTCGTAAAAGAAATCTTTTCAAAATCGCTCAGTGAGGTGATAGCATTTAGGTCAGTCTCTTTTAATTTCTCGTTGTAAAATCGGCTTTTGTCTTTGGCATAGTGAAGCGTTTTGCGTATCTTCTCAAGCTGATACGCCTCTAATGCCTCTTGGCTTTTAGGCGCAAGGTGCGTGCGTTCAATTATCCAGTTTTCCAGCGGTGTGACGTGCATCATGCCCTCTTTGTATCTCGGTAAAGTGACACCCCATCCATGTTGGTGATGTTGTACATACAAAAAGGAATCAGCTTCCCCTCCACAGTGGAGACATGAATGCAACAATCCCGAATGCGCTTTAAATTGACATTCCACGCATCTTGAAACGCCATGCCAGAGAGGCTAAAGGTGTTGTTGGCAATGGCGTTTAAGATTTTGTCCCAATCAGAGAGTTTTTCTTCTTTGACCTGTGCTTGGTACGACCAATTGCGTGCCACAAAGGCTTTGGCTTTGTTCGCTCCCTCTTGCGCTTTTTCCGTGGTGGTTGAACAACAGGAACGTTTGGTGATGGGCTTTAACACACCCTCTTCCATGAGGTAATTGCCATTGAACGAACAGAGTGCATTTTCACACCCAGGGGGTTGCATACTTTGCATCTCTACCATCCCCTCCATCTGTTCACAAAGGTGCTCCATCACTTCAGGTAAGGTGATTCTATCTTCATCTTTGGGTGCTTCTGGAATGCGTCCAAAGTAACTCACAGGCTGAAAATGCACCCCTCGAACGGTAGGAGAATGACGCATACCAAAACGGACAATCTCGCCAATGCTCTTTACGTTCACATTGGGGACAATGGTCGGAACCAACACCACACCAATGCCGTACTTTCGACAATTCTCAATCGCTTGGCATTTCACATCAAAAAGCGCACGCCCTCGCAATGTCTTATAAATAGCATCATCAATGCCATCAAATTGTAAAAAAATGGAACTCAGCCCCGCCTCTTTTAAGGCTTTG
>RZZX01000008.1 GCA_009929715.1 Bacteroidia bacterium | reverse complement strand
ACTTTAAATTTACTCATTTTCTGCAACATACAGAAACTCCTATGCCTTTTTTTATGCCATCATGTCAACATATCTCATTAACTTGCGAAACTTGAATAACTAATAAAAAAGCGTTACCATGAAACGATTCAAACTAGGCACTAAGATGAAATTGGGCATAATCTGTCTCTGTCTATCGTATATTAGCCGACAATGGGGGCTTGATCATCCTTCAAGCCTACTCTCTTTTACAGAAGGCTTCACCATCGGGTTGGGGCTTGTCTTAATCGTATCTGGCTACTTCACACAAAGAAAGGTATCGAATCGTTCTTAATGAACCAATCAATACCTTCTTTATTATAAAACCGATACAGAAACTTATTTAAAAAGTTTCTCAATCTTTTTAATCATCATATTGAGACAGAAAACCACCACATGGTCTCCTGGCTTCACAAGCGTGTCTCCACTCACCAAAAGCCCTTCACCGTTGCGTATCAATCCGCCGATGGTCGTTCCTTTGGGTAGCCCCACATCCTTAATCAGGTGTTTCGTTATTTTTGCTCCTTCACTCACCGTAAACTCAGCCACATCGGCATTTGCAAAAGTCAAACATTTCACATTCGAAACATCGGCATCGAGCATCATCTGGTAAATGTGACTAGCAGCAATCATCTTTTTATTGATCACCGTACCGATGTCGAGACTCTCCGCCATGGTTATGTAATCAATGTTCTCCACCTCGGCCACCGTCTTTCGAACGCCCATACGCTTAGCCGCCAAACAAGCTAAGATATTCGTTTCCGAATTACCGGTCAACGCAACAAAAGCATCGGTGTTTCTCAATCCTTCATCAAGCAACAACTCCATATCACGACCATCACCATTGATAATCATCGTCTTGTCGTCCAGCAGTTCCGTCAGGCGGTTGCAACGGTTCAAATCACTGTCGACAATCTTTACCTGCATATAATCCGGAGCGTATTGAGCCGTCCGCACAGCAATGCGACCTCCACCCATGATCATCACATTTCGAACATCGACATAATCTTCCTTGCCCGCTATTTTTCGGATATAAGGAATGTATTTTCGAGTGGTAGTAAAGTAAACAATGTCTTTGTCTTGAATCATGTCATTCCCATCGGGAATAACCGTTTCTGTTCCTCGCTTAATAGCGACCACATGATACGGGATATTAGGGCCACCCAACTGTTTCAAAGGGATATTCACAATTTCTGCATTCTCCCGAATTTTTGTTCCAATAAGGATCAACGAACCTCCACAAAACTCCCACCACTGACGCACCCAGCTCATACGCATCGAAGAGACAATCTCTTTGGCAGCTAGCATCTCCGGATAGATCAAGGAATCGACCCCCAACTTCTGAAAGAACTCTTTGTTTTTAGGCAAAAGATACTCATAATTGTCAATACGGGCCACTGTTTTCTTTGCACCCAGATTCGTTGCAATCATACAAGCCGTCATGTTCCGACTCTCATCCGGCGTAACCGCGATAAACAGATCGGCTTCTTTAACACCAGCTTCTTTCATTGCTGTTATAGAGGTAGGCGATGCAGTGACTGTCAATAAATCAAAGTTGGCACTGATATCACTCAACTTCTCCTCACTCTCATCCAATAGGATGATATCCTGCTTTTCACGCGACAATAACTTAGCCAAGTGAGTGCCTACATTACCGGCACCTGCAATAATAATTTTCATTGTAACAACCTTCTAAAAATTCCTATTTAAAGAAAAACTACCCTTTCATCGTTTGTAATAAGTCCATTACTGCCTGATAAATACCCGCCTCATCTATCCCACACAGTTTATACAGCTCCTTCACCGAACCATGTTCAATAAACCGATCAGGAACTCCCAAACGCTCAATGTAAGGGGTATAGTGCTGAGTGGTCATAAATTCCAAAACTGCACTTCCCATACCGCCTTCAATGACACCATCTTCGATGGTTATAATAAAACGAAATTTCTTTCCCACTTCATGAAGCAAAGCCTGATCCAGAGGTTTCAGGTAACGAAGGTCGTAATGAGCAACGGTATGCCCCGTTTCTGCTTCAACACGATCGATCACTTGGCAAACAGCATTCCCTATCGGCCCAATTGTGATCAAAGCCAATCCATCTCCCTCTCGCAGCTTGCGACCCTTACCTACCGGAATCTCTTCAAGGGGGCATTTCCACTGAGGTAACACCCCTCGCCCACGAGGATAACGAATGATAAACGGCCCTTTATCGGGTAGTTGCGCTGTGTACATCAACCGTCTTAACTCATGCTCATCCATTGGTGAAGCAATCGTCAGATTCGGAATCGGACGCAAATAAGCCATATCGAACACTCCGTGATGAGTCGGACCGTCTTCACCCACTAAACCGGCGCGATCCAGACAAAGTACCATATTCAGATTTTGAATAGCCACATCGTGAATCAGATTGTCATACGCCCGCTGCATAAACGACGAGTATATGTTACAGAACGGCAATAACCCGTCTTTGGACATCCCTCCTGAAAAGGTAACAGCATGTCCTTCGGCTATGCCCACATCGAAAGCCCGACAAGGCATCGTAGCCATCAGTTTATTCATAGAGCACCCTGTAGGCATAGCGGGCGTCACACCCACAATCAGCGGGTTAGCCTGAGCTAGCTCTACCAAGGTCTCGCCGAACACATCTTGAAAAAGCGGTGGCAATCCTTCGGTATCAGGTACTAATCGTTCGCCTGTTTCCGGATTAAACTTACCGGGGGCATGCCATTCGGTGGCATGCTCTTCCGCCGGTGCAAACCCTTTGCCTTTTATCGTATGCAGATGAAGAATCTTAGGTCCTTTCAAGTCTTTTATATCGCGCAAAACACGAGCCAGATTTTCCACATCGTGTCCATCAATCGGCCCGAAGTACCGAATATTCATGCCTTCAAAGATGTTTTGTTGTTGCGCTGCCATCGATTTTAAGCTATTTGCAAACCGAATCAACGCTTTGCGCCGGTCTTCATTGAGTATGCCTAGTTTAAATAGCATACGAGAAGCTTTAAAACGCAACTGATTATAGCGGTTGGACGTGGTCAAATTAAACAGATACTGTTTCATCCCCCCCACACTGCGGTCGATCGACATATCATTGTCGTTAAGGATAATCAACATGTCATTGGGAGTCGAAGAGGCATTATTCAGCCCCTCGAAAGCCAATCCACCGCTCATTGATCCATCACCGATAATGGCCACAACGTGCCGGTCTTTCTCACCTTTGAAAGCGGCTGCTACAGACATTCCCAAGCCAACTGAAATAGAGTTGGACGCATGGCCGCAAGTGAAAGTGTCGTAATCGCTCTCTTCAGGCGATGGAAAGGGACGGATACCACCAAACTGCCTATTAGTGGAGAATAATTCTCGTCGCCCAGTCAGAATCTTATGTCCGTAAGCTTGATGACCGACGTCCCAAACAATCCGGTCGTATGGGGTTTGATAAACATAGTGTAATGCCACCGTTAGCTCTACTGTCCCTAAACTGGCAGCAAAATGACCCGGGTTACAAGACAACTCCTTGATGATGTCTTGTCGGAGTTCACTGCAAACTTCCGGCAATTGTTCTACACCAAGCCGTCTTAAATCCTCAGGATCATTGATGGCATTTAGCAAACTATATGTTGACTCCTTATTCATGACTACGTAAATTTATGGCAAAAATAGCAAAAGAAAATGTATAGCACCACTTTTAAGTCGCTTTATCTTTTCTTTATAGCTTTATTTCGTAATTTTGCAGACTGAGAGATTATTTCTGTTTAAATGATTGATATGGATTTTCGCACACCAGTAGAACGACCAATAGGAGCACCGGCTATCACCCATGCCCAACCGATTTTAATGATGGGATCGTGCTTTACGGAGCATGTGGGGGCGCTACTGAATACTTATAAGTTCAACCTTGATTTGAATCCTTTTGGTATTCTTTACAATCCACTTTCCATCGCTGAAGCATTGAAAAGAGTTCTACAGGGAAACCCTTATCGCCAAGAGGAGTTGTTTTTACATAGAGAGTTGTGGCATAGTCCGATGCATCACAGTGCGTTTTCTGCAACAACCCCCGAAACGACTTTATCGAAAATCAACGAGCGATTACTGCGAACGCACCAAAATATCCAACAAACGGAGTGGCTGATTCTAACCTTCGGAACGGCTTATGTCTACCGGCAACAAGAGACTGGCAAGGTAGTGGGTAATTGTCACCAACTACCAGAACGGATGTTCACACGCAAACGCTTAACGGTAGAGGAGATTGTACAAAGTTACCAACCGCTTTTGACAGCATGGTTCGAGCACTCTCCTCAGTTAAAAGTCTTACTCACCGTTAGCCCTATCCGCCATGCAAGAGACGGCATGCATGCCAACCAATTGAGTAAAGCAACCCTTCTACTGGCCATAGACGAACTGTGCGAACTGTTCCCCCAGAACTTGGTCTATTTCCCATCTTATGAGATCGTGCACGATGAGCTGCGTGACTACCGCTTTTATGCCGATGACATGCTACACCCCTCTGCGGTTGCTGTACGTTATATCTGGGAAATATTCTCCGACACCTTCTTTAATCGGGAGACAACCGATCTCATGAAGCGAATAGAGGAGATTAATCAGGCTCTGGAACATCGACCTTTTCATCCGGAATCGGAAACTTATAAACGTTTTTTAGAACAATTAGTGTTAAAAATAGAACAACTTATCTCTAAATATCCCTATTTAGAGTTTCAAAAAGAAAAAGAAGTATGTCATATACGATTGAATCCATCACTGAACTGATTCACGCTCACCGCATAGGTGAACGTGAGGCCTTTATAGATTGGTTACTCACCGATAGCCGTTCGTTGTGTTTCCCTGAGGAGACACTCTTTTTTGCACTAACCACCAAACGGAATAATGGCACGCGATACATCACTGATTTGTACGACCGCGGGGTACGCAACTTTGTGGTGGCCCAAGAGGATTGGGGAAGTTTCGATGGTAGACTGTATGAGGATGCCAACTTCCTGCTGGTTTCTCATCCACTAAAGGCTCTACAGAAACTAACTGAGATACATCGGGATAAATTCCACATTCCGGTCATTGGGATTACGGGCAGTAATGGCAAAACCATCGTGAAGGAGTGGTTGCACCAGTTGCTTAGTCCAGACCGCCGTATTGTCCGATCGCCTCGAAGCTACAACTCACAGATTGGAGTGCCGCTCTCTGTTTGGCAACTCAATGAGGAGGCAGAACTGGGTATTTTCGAAGCGGGTATCTCCGAAATGGGTGAAATGCGTGCGCTACAAAATATGATTAAACCAACCATCGGTATCCTGACGAATATCGGGGGAGCACATCAAGAGAACTTTTTCTCCCTGCAAGAGAAGTGCGTGGAAAAGCTTTCGTTGTTTAAAAACTGTGATGTGGTAATTTATAACGGCGACAATGAGTTGATTAGTACTTGTGTGGCAAAAACCATGCAGACGGCTCGCGAAATAGCCTGGAGCCGAACGGATATGGAACGTCCTCTATACATCAACCGAATCACTAAACAGGAGGATCACACGGTTATCTCGTATCACTATCTGGAGATGGAAAATTCATTTACCATCCCTTTTATCGACGATGCGTCGATAGAGAATGCACTGAACTGTTTGGCTGCTTGCTTGTACCTGATGATACCGGCCGAAGAGATTACAGCGCGCATGGCTCGACTAGAGCCGGTGGCTATGCGTTTGGAGGTCAAAGAGGGGAAAAATGGCTGTGTTCTCATTAATGATAGTTATAATTCCGACCTCGCCTCACTAGATATTGCTCTCGATTTTTTAGTGCGACGCTCTGAAAAGAAGGGACTAAAACGTACCCTGATCTTATCGGATATCTTAGAAACGGGACAGAGTGCCGGTACTCTCTACAGACGAGTAGCGCAATTGGCCGAAAGCCGGGGAATTGACAAGATTATCGGCATCGGTAGTGATATCACCTCGTGTAGTGCCCGATTTGAGCAGGTGGAAGAGCATCATTTCTTTGTCACCACCGAGGAGTTCTTAGCTTCTGGCTGTGCCAATCGGCTCAAAGATGAAGTGATTTTAGTGAAAGGCTCACGCCAATTTCATTTCGACCAGATATCGGAAGCTCTAGAATTGAAGGTGCATGAAACAATTCTGGAAGTGAACCTCCAAGCGATGGTGGAAAACTTGAACCACTATCGGGCTATGTTGAAGCAGCCGGAAACGAAGATCGTATGTATGGTTAAAGCTTCGGCTTATGGAGCAGGGTCTTATGAGATTGCGAAAACACTGCAAGAACATCATGCTGATTATCTGGCGGTAGCGGTGGCCGATGAGGGTTCGGAGCTACGCAAGGCGGGAATCACCTCGTCTATCATCATCATGGATCCGGAATTGTCGGCGTTTAAAACCATGTTCGATTATAAGTTGGAGCCTGAAGTATACAACTTTCATCTGCTGGATGCGCTTATCAAAGCGGCCGAGAAAGAGGGGATCACAAACTACCCGATCCACGTTAAATTGGATACAGGTATGCACCGATTGGGATTTAACTTAGATGAAATTCCAGCCTTAATCCGGCGACTTAAAAGTCAAAATGCGGTGATTGCTCGATCGGTCTTTTCGCACTTCGTGGGCAGCGACTCTCCTGAATTTGATTCTTTTACGCGAGAACAGATTAAACAATTCGAAAAAGGAAGTACCGAATTGCAAGCGGCATTTAATCACAAAATACTCCGTCACCTTTGTAACACGGCTGGTATTGAACGGTTCCCGGAGGCACACTATGACATGGTGCGCTTAGGGATAGGTTTATACGGAATTAGCCCGATCGATAATTCTGTGATTCATCACGTCAGCACTTTGAAAACAACCATTCTTCAGATCCGAGAGGTTGCAGAGAATGAAACGGTAGGCTACAGCCGCATGGGTAAACTAACACAACCCTCGCGTATTGCTGCTATCCCCATTGGATATGCCGATGGATTAAACCGCCACCTCGGACGGGGGAAAGGGTATTGCTTAGTCAACGGGCAACGGGCACCGTACGTGGGTAATATCTGTATGGATGTTTGCATGATTGATGTCACGGGTATCGAATGCCAAGAGGGCGATCAAGCAATCATCTTCGGTAGTGACCTACCTATCAGTGTGCTCTCTGATACGTTAGAGACCATTCCCTACGAAGTACTTACAAGTATCTCGACACGGGTGAAACGGGTTTACTACCAAGAATAGACCAAACGCTTTCGGCCTTACCAAAACTTCATTTTGAGGTAAGGCTGAAAAATTTTAGGTACACCAAGTTAGCTATTTATATTTTATCTCTATCTTTGTCGGTAATATTAACCCCTATTTATAAAGTCATGACAAACATATTATTAGGTTTTTTGCCAAGCGGCTCTGAATGGATCATTATTGGATTAGTTATTCTTTTGCTTTTCGGAGGTAAAAAGATTCCGGAATTGATGCGTGGATTAGGCAAAGGAGTGAAGAGTTTCAAAGAGGGCGTCAACGAGGCTAAAGATGAAATCAATAAAGTAAAAGAAGACGTCGATAAACCAACCAACTCGGATAAGAAAGCAGAATAACGATGGCAGAAATGACCTTTTGGGATCATTTGGAGGATTTGCGCCGTGTCTTGTTTCGCGTCATTGCTATCTGGTTGGTATTGGCTATCGGTTATTTTATAGCCATGCCTCACCTCTTTGATCGCGTGATACTAGCACCCTGCCACAATGATTTTATATTTTACGACCTGCTGCGTTACATCGGAACTCGTTTCAATCTGACCGATGAGTTCTTTACCCAGGAGTTTAAAGTCAAATTGGTAAATATCAATTTGGCGGCCCCATTCTTCATCCACTTGTCTACGGCTTTTTGGATGTCGGTGGTTACTGCCATGCCATACTTGCTCTTTGAAGTGTGGCGGTTTATCAGCCCTGCTCTCTATCCCAATGAACGGAGTGGGGTTAGAAAGGCGTTGATGGTAGGTACAGTGATGTTCTTCATCGGTGTTGCCCTAGGCTATTTTATGGTCTATCCACTCACGCTGCGCTTCCTGTCGACGTACCAACTGAGTGCCGAAATAGAGAATATCTTGTCGCTCAACTCATACATCGATAACTTCATGATGCTCATTCTCTGTATGGGATTGGCTTTTGAGCTTCCACTAGTCACTTGGTTGTTGTCGTTATTGGGCTTAGTCAACAAATCCTTGCTACGCACCTACCGCCGGCATGCCTTTGTGATAATCGTTATAGCGGCGGCTATCATCACCCCAACGGGTGATCCATTCACTCTCAGTGTAGTGGCCATCCCTCTTTATCTGCTCTATGAGCTGAGCATCCTTATGATTAAGGATAAAAAAAAGGTAGAGGAAAAGGAGGAAGAAGAGTTGATAGAAGCCTAACGGTTGTTGGCTTAGAGCCTGTTATAAAGGAGGAATGACTCTGCAAGCTCTAAGCCAGCAAAACCGTACAACGACAAACCAGCCCTTATGGAACGCCTTTTTAAAAGAGCTTTTCAATGTTTTTCTTGGATTCTTTTTACCTTTGTAGCATGGAACATGAAGGAAAGGAAAACTATGAGCTATTAGCTGCCGTTTGCCAACTAGAGGAGAAGGAGTGGGCAACGGGCTATCGGCTGATGCGTGAGCTATTGGAACGGTTATGCCGCTCACAACTGGAGGGCGAGACTCTTCAAATGACCGATTTATCGGCACGCATCAGTTATGTGGCTGCCAAGATGAATCTTTCTGTTACTGAACAGAACCGACTACACACGTTTCGCCTAACATCTAATGCGGTGCTTAATCGCCGCACGAAACCCGAAAAAGAGAAACTGCTGAGAGATGCCAAGAGCTTGGCTTTTTTCAACCGCAAATTGTTTGGCGAGGAGATTCCAAAAGCTCTTTACCAATGGTTGCCGCAAGCTGATGCAACTTACCTCCTAACGCCTCCTTCAGTACACCGGCAACAGCGCATGCGTGTCTGTTATCAAGGAGCCGATGAACACTATCTGTATGTCACTCCACTGGACGAAATAGCAGAAGCCCCACTTCGGATACGTTATAATGTGCCCGAAATCAATGAGGAGTTTGCTGAAACCTGCCAACTTCTTTGGCCGCATGCACAACTGAATCTGCTCGATGTTGCCACGGATGAGCACGGGATTATCACACCGGCATTTATCGTCCTCGAACCGGATTACTTAATTGATATCAGTGCCTTGGCGGAGTGTTATAAAGACTACGGACATCACCCGGGCAACTACTTCTTAGCGCGTATGCAACCGATCGAGAATGCACGTCCGCTACTGCTGGGAAACATTGCCAATCTTTTTCTCGACGAATGGATCTATGCCGACGAACAACCGGATTACATCAATTGTATGCAGAAGGCGTTCCGCCGATACCCCATCGAACTGGCTGCTTGTAGCGATCTCTATGACAAGGAGAAGGAGAAGCAGTTCTTTAGTGACTGCAAACGTCACTTCGAACACTTGAGAGAAGTGGTTACACAAACTTTTCAAGCACCTGGATATGCGCTCAATAAAGCTGATGCAGTACTTGAACCATCGTATATCTGCGAGGCATTGGGGCTACAAGGGCGTTTGGACTATATGCAGAGAGACTTGTCGGCTTTCATTGAAATGAAATCGGGTAAAGCCGATGAATATGCCATCCGTGGGAAAGTAGAGCCGAAAGAGAATAACCGCGTACAGATGCTTCTTTACCAAGCTGTTTTGGAGTATGCCATGGGGATGAATCACCGAAAGATTAAATCATATCTGCTCTACACGCGCTACCCACTGCTCTACCCTGCACGACCGTCATGGGCGATGTTGAGACGGGTCATCAACCTACGTAACCGCATCGTGGCCGATGAATATGCCATACAGCTCCATAACTCGACTGCCTACACAGCAGAGAAACTCGCTGAACTATCGGCCAAAACACTCAATGAACGGCAGCTCACCGGTAAATTCTGGGAGACTTATCTCCGACCTTCAATCGACTCGTTCGGAGAGAAGCTCGGCGCACTCACACTCCTCGAAAAAAGCTACTTCTATACTTTGTATAATTTCATTACGAAAGAGTTATATACCTCTAAATCGGGTGATAGTGACTATGAGGGGCGAAGTGGGGCCTCGGGCTTATGGCTCTCTACATTGGCCGAAAAAGAGGAAGCGGGAGAGATTATCTACCACCTTCATCTGAAAGAGAATCATGCAGCGGACCTTCATAAAGCACACCTCGTTTTTGAACGCTACAAGGATCCGAATTTCGAGGCCGAACCGGAGAGAATGGGACGCCAGACATTGCCCAACTTCCGGATAGGCGATGCCATTGTGCTTTATGAACGCCTATCGGAGAGAGATAATGTGAGCAACCGCATGATCTTCAAGGGTAACATCGAAGGGCTGACAGAGAAGAACATCACTGTCCGATTACGTGCGTCGCAACGTAATCCGGCTGTTCTACCACCCGATAGCTTGTATGCCATAGAGCACGACACCATGGATACTGGCTACCGTACCATGTATCAGAACCTATACACGTTTTTATGCGCCACACCAAGCCGACGGGCTTTGCTCTTGGGGCAGCGAGAACCGGGGTACGACCAACGATTCGATAAGGAGCTGTCTCAAGCCGTGACCGACTTTGATCGCATTGTCCTAAAAGCATTGGCCGCTCAAGATTACTTTCTGCTCATCGGACCTCCGGGTACCGGAAAAACCTCTTGTGCCCTGAAGCAGATGGTAGAGCGTTTTTACCACGAAGAGCAAGCGCATCTCTTACTCCTATCGTACACTAACCGCGCTGTGGACGAGATCTGTAAAATGCTCAGCCGACTGACGCCAACCATCGATTATATCCGTATCGGGAGTGAATTGCCTTGTGACCCGGCTTATCGGGATCACCTTATCGAGAACCAACTGGCAGAGTGTACCCGCCGAACAGAGGTGTACGAACGCATCACGCATTGCCGAATCGTGGTAGGTACCGTAGCAGCCATCTCGGCCAAACCTGAACTCTTCCGATTGAAGCATTTCGATGTAGCCATCGTGGACGAAGCAACTCAGATTCTAGAACCACAGCTTCTGGGAATCTTATGCGCCAATAACAGCGACGGGAAAGAGGCCATCGACAAGTTTGTTCTGATAGGCGACCACAAACAATTACCGGCTGTGGTGCTTCAACACCCCGAACACTCCGAAGTGTCCGATGATCTGTTGCGTGCTATCGGACTCTGCAACCTGAAAGACTCTTTGTTCGAACGCCTCTATCGCACCGAACGCCAACGTTATGAGACGGGAAGTGAAAGCCGGATTTACGACATGCTCTGCCGTCAAGGTAGAATGCACCCTGCTGTAGCTTTATTTTCCAACCAAGCTTTTTATGAGAATAAGCTTCTTCCTGTGGGACTTCCCCATCAACAAGAAGAGTTCCACAAAGTCTGCCGACTAGCTTTCTACCCCTCAGAAGCCGAGCCGATGGGTTCATCGGCCAAGATTAACCACTCGGAAGCACAAATAGCGGCTCTACTGGCGCAGGAGATTTATGAACGCTCACCCGAAACCTTCGATGCCACAGCAACCTTAGGAATTATTACCCCTTATCGCAGTCAGATAGCCTTAATCAAGCAAACTCTCGAAAAACTTTGCATACCAGCTTTAAACAACGTGGTTGTAGATACCGTAGAGCGTTTTCAAGGGAGTGAACGCGATGTGATTATCTACTCTTTCTGCATCAACTATCCTTATCAGCTCCGGCAGTTGGCCGATCTAACCCAAGATAACGGCATCACCATCGACCGGAAACTAAACGTTGCCCTGACCCGTGCCAGAACGCAGATGTTCATCATCGGTGTCCCTGCATTACTGAAAAAAAATACAATTTATCAACATTTATTAAAAGTTATTGAGGAATACAGCCTTAAAAAGTGAAGAAAGTTAAACATATTAGCTTTTATTCTGTCTTTATGTTATTCGTTAACATCGAAAAGCCAAAAGAAACCTCTATATTTGCAGCACGTTTTTTTCATAGAGATTTAGATTTAAGGTTAGAAGAACTGTGGAAGTCGTGAGACTTCCCTTTTTTTTAGACCTTTCCTCCCAAAAAAAGATCCGGTAAGCCCATATTGGAATGAACTTACCGGATACCCTGCTTAAACCCTCTAAATGCTTTTACTGCATTTCGGTATATTTAATCTTATCCATATCAGTATAGTCTAAGTTCTCACCCGCCATACCCCAGATAAACATGTAATTGCTTGTTCCAGCAGCAGCATGGATAGACCATTCTGGCGACATGATAGCTTGTTCGTTGGCCATCCACACCAAACGTTGTTCTTTAGGCTCACCCATCAGATGACAAACCATGTTGCCCGCAGGCACATTAAAGTAGAAATAAGCCTCAATACGGCGACTGTGTGTATGAGCCGGCATGGTGTTCCATACGCTACCCGGTTTCAACTCAGTCAATCCCATTTGAAGTTGGCAAGGCCCCTCTTTCAAGACATTTTTTACGATGAGCTGATTAATCACCCGGTCATTACTCTCTTCCAACTTACCAGCAGTCAGAGAATTAGCTTTCAAAGAACCCTTTCTACCATCGATAGTCACCAATTGTGTTTTATACGCCTGATGAGCTGGTGCCGAGTTGATATAGAACTTAGCCGGTTGGCTGCTACTCTTGCTCTTAAACGTCACCTTTTGGTTTCCACGGCCCACATACAACGCCTCTCTGAAGTTCAATTGATACTCCTTACCGTCGACCGTTACAATACCCTCACCGCCAACATTAATCACACCAAGTTCACGGTTGAACAAGAAATAAGGTGCTTTCAGCGGATCAATCGTTTCGAGTACCAACTCCTTCGTAGCCGGTACCGCACCACCGAAGATAAAGCGGTCGTACATCGAATAAGTCACATTTATCTCATCAGCTACCATCACCTTCTCCATCAGGAAACTGTTTCGTAACCGATTCGTATCGTAGTTCTTTACATCTTGCGGATTGCAAGCTGTTTGCATGCGATAATTCACCTGAGCAGAAGCCGACAGTGCAGCAACGCCCAACATCATAGCGATGATTAACTTTTTCATATTTACTCTATTTTAAGTGATTATGTTGTTTGTTTTTTAATTCGACGACGGTTGAACCACATCATCCCCATAGTAAGTACTACAAGAATAGCCGGTCCCACAATCTTAATATTATACGTCAGCTGGAAGATACCCCAGCAGAACAAGCTCGAAGCAAAGTCGAGTGCCCCCCCGTTAAATCCTTCCGGAATCCTCACTGTCGGGTCGCCCGTAGCCGCATACACATCGTTGGCCGCCAACGTAAAATAACCCGCTAAGCCTGTCACGAAGTAGAGCCCAACAACCAAGACAACAAGTCCGATAATAAACGATTTCAAGACATTCCCTTTCGTAATAGGCAGGATCATTGGGAATAAGTAAAACATCCCAGCTAGAGAAGCCAATGGCAAGAACTTATTGCCCGGCAAAACCACAGCCAAGAAAATCGTCACAGGAATCAACAGCAAAGAAACCACCAATGTGGTAGGATGCCCGATCACCAAAGCCGGACTCATGCCGATATGCAACTCCGTCTTACTCTTATATTTTTTAGCGATCAATTCACGCGTCGCATCCGAAATAGGTTTCAGCCCCTCGATGAACAGACTAGTTATACGTGGAATCAACTCCATCACAGCTCCCATCTTGATGCCTAGACCTAAAATAGCCGGAATGCCATCGACCACTTCAGCCCAACTGCTGCAAGCCAACGCACCGATACCACAACCGATCACAATACCTAAAAACAAGGGTTCGCCCAGCAAACCAAACTTCTTTTTTAGTCCCTCAGAATCGATGGTCAACTTATCGAATCCCGGAATCTTATCCAACGCTTTATTGATTACCACGGCAAATGGAACAAAACTCTGACAGAACGGTTGCGGAATAGAAATTCCCTCCATCTTATCATAAAACTTCTGGAACGAGTGCGCCGTTAAATCGGCCATAACCAACGTGATGATGTAGCAGATAATCGCCGCAAAGAATCCCCAAAGGATGCTACCTGAAGCAAAATAAACAATGGCTCCGATAAATGCAAAATGCCAGTAGTTCCACAAGTCGATGTTCACCGTCTGAGTGGTCTTGGTTAATAACATCAATAAGTTAACTCCCAAACAAACGGGAATAATAAATGCTCCCACCGAGGTGTTATAAGCTACTGCTGCAGCCGATGGCCATCCCATGTCGAAAATGCCAAGTTCCAAACCATAGATCTCAACCATCTTGCCGAGTGCTGGTCCTAAGCTGCTTGTTAGCAAGCCCGTGATAACGGAAAGGCCCACAAAACCAACGCCGACCAACAAACCGCTTTTCAACGCTTTACTAAATTTAATACCGATGCTCACACCGAGTATCGTAAATATGACGGGCATCATCACTGCTGCACCTAATCCGATAATGTACTTAAAGACTTGTTCCATTCTTGATTATTTCTTTTTAAATGATAAAAATGAGTTTAGTTTTTGAGATGTATTAGTTATTCATTTCGCCAAAAGTACGACCTTTTGACCTTTATTCCAATACCACTATTGTAAATTGCAGGGTAATTCAACAAAAATGAACTATTTTACCCGTTATCGTGCACAAAAATAGCCGTTTCCGCACACGAAACATAAAAAAACACGCTTTTTTTATGTTTATTTTCCTTTTTTTCCTCTTCAACTCCCTCTTTTAAAGCCAACAACCTTAACCACAACCGACCCAGCTAAACCCTCCCCAATCAAATGCTTCAGACGTCGATAGAGCGCTTTCGTCAACACCTATTCATCGGTTTTCAATCGGCATTCATCGGTTTTCTGACTGATAATCATCGAAAAAGAGTCAGAAAGAAAGACTAAATAGCGTATCTTTGAACAGTGAATTTCAAAACCCGACTATTTTTAATTAAAACATAAAAAGCAATGAAACTTAAACAAACTGATTCAAACCGTGCAACTTCTCCGAGCAAATGGCTGGTTGCTTTCCTATTTATTGTAGCGGGCGGGCTGCTCTTTGCCCGTAACTTTGGTTTGGTGACTCCGGTTATCTTCAACATCCTCTTCTCTTGGCAGATGTTGCTGATCCTATTCGGATTATATGCTTGCATCCGGCGCCATTTCTTCTCCGGTTTAATGATGCTGATTATCGGACTCGGTTTCGGCTTACCGAAACTAGGATTCGCTTGGTTGCCCGCCAACCCAGTGAATACCATCATCTGGCCAGCCATTCTGATACTGATCGGTCTATTCATCATCTTCAGACCGCGCCGCCAATCACATACCATTCACCACGACCGCAACAGCTGCTGCGGTGGCACCAAGCAGAGCTACCACTCTGCCGATGGAATGCTCCGTTCCGATAATGTATTCGGCGGTGTGCATCACGTAGTGCTCGACGAGGTCTTCAAAGGAGGAGTGATCAACAACACCTTTGGTGGTACAGCCATCGACCTGCGTCGTACCCGCATTGAAGGGGCTGAAACCTATATCGATGTGGATAATAGCTGGGGAGGCATCGAACTTTATGTCCCGTCGGAATGGAGCGTTGTGATCCGCTGCAATGCTTTCATGGGCGCTTGCGAAGACAAACGCTGGAAAACACCCTCGACCGATACCCAAAGCGTACTCGTTATTCGCGGAAAGGTCTCCTTCGGGGGGATAGAAATAAAAGATTAACGAACCTTAGAGGCTGTATCGAATGAGACCGGCCTCTTTTTAAAACAGATAAAAAACCATGGAACATCCTATTGGAGATTCTTTTGGACGTCGACTGATAACCATCGCAGGCCTAACAACCATTGCGTTCTTACACACGTTGCTGCTCTGGCACTACAGTGCTGCCACCTTTCTAGCAGCCGCTTTAGATGGCAGTTTATCGACCTTATTATTTGGTCTATTGGCCTACTTAGCTTGGTATATAGTGAGTTTTGTACACCTGTTTCAAGCCGATGTGATTACTTGGGCACTGGCCTTGCTACTGTGGAGTTTCGGTTGTTTCACCATTCAAGATATCACGATGCAAATCACCGGGGTATCCTATACACCTTTTCTAGTTTCGCTCCCTTTTAGACTCAGCTTTGCCCTGCCAACTTGGTGTGCCGTGATGCTGTGGTACCGGTTGCTTACGGTGGAAGAGAGTCTGAACCGACAAAAAGTGGAGGAAGAGAGGTCCGAAGCAGACGGCGAAGAGAATGAGGAGTCAAGCACTCCCACTGTACCCGAAGAGAGGCTCGACCGGATTAGTGTGAAGAATGGAACAAAGATTCACCTCATCGCCGTGGACGATCTTCGGTACATTCAAGCGTGTGGCGACTATGTGACACTTGTCACCCCCTCCGGACAGTATATCAAAGAACAAACGATGAAGTATTTTGAAGCCCATCTGCCTAAACAGACTTTCGTTCGGATACACCGCTCTACCATCGTGAATGTGACTCAAATCTCTCGTGTGGAACTCTTTGGCAAAGAGAACTACCAACTGCTGTTGAAATCGGGTGATAAGCTACGGGTGAGCCTCTCCGGTTATCGGCTGTTAAAGGAGCGGTTAGAACTATAAGTCGGCAGGGTATGCCCGCTATCTCGCAACTTTTTAGTAATTTTGTCGATTCACTAAAATAGATGTGCGATGTCGACCAACGAAAAGCCTTTATACCGCGATTTCACGACGTTCTTACGGAGTCATTTTCCGTATAAGGTCCAAAAAATATCCCTGAATGCTGGGTTCACTTGCCCCAACCGAGACGGAACAAAAGGTTGGGGCGGGTGCACCTATTGCAACAACCAAACATTCAACCCCGACTATTGCCGAACAGAGAAAAGTATTCGGACACAACTGGAAGAGGGCAAACGTTTCTTTGCTCATAAGTATCCAGATATGCGCTACTTGGCGTACTTTCAGGCTTATACCAATACTTATTCTGATGTGGAAGCTCTGAAACGAAAGTACGAAGAAGCGCTGCAAACAGATGGTGTGGTGGGGCTGGTTATAGGCACCCGACCGGACTGCATGCCGGACAACTTACTGAGTTATCTGACTGAACTTAACCGACAGACTTTTCTGATGGTGGAGTACGGCATTGAAAGTACACACAACGAAACTTTGCAACGAATCAACCGCGGACATACCTACGAAGAGACTATTGAAACAGTAACCCGTACAGCAGAAACTGGAATCATCACCGGCGGTCATGTCATCTTGGGACTCCCTGGCGAAAGCGGGCAGCAGATAATCCAACAAGCCGGCCAACTATCGGCTCTTCCGCTAACGACCCTCAAGCTACACCAACTTCAGCTCATTCGCGGCACACGGTTAGCACATGAGTATGAACAAAATCCCGAAGATTTTCATTTGTATGCAGAGGTTGGAGAGTATATCGATTTAGTGATCGATTACCTCGAACATCTCCGCCCAGATATCGTGGTGGAACGTTTCGTCTCGCAATCTCCCAAAAACCTTTTGATCGCACCGGACTGGGGCTTAAAAAACCATGAGATTGTGGCTAAGGTACAAAAAAGGATGAAAGAAAGAGGTGCATATCAAGGTAGGAAGTATCCGGATTCGGAAAAAAAAGCTACCTTTGCAACTGACTAATGTTGGCTACACGCATCGGATGAGCATAACTGGTTTACAGCAAGCTTGTATCTCGTTAAGGCTCCTCAAAAAGATAAATGTAACAAACTAAAAACAGATAAAAAATGGAACAGAAAACAATAATCAAAGGCCAAGTGCACTATGTGGGCGTGAATGATCGGAGCAAACACCGCTTTGAAGGCTTGTGGCCATTACCGTACGGCGTCTCTTACAACTCTTACCTGATCGATGATGAGATGGTAGCGCTAGTCGATACGGTGGATATCTGCTATTTTGAAGTCTATCTTCAAAAGATTAAGTGCATCATTGGCGACCGTCCCATCAATTATTTAATCATTAATCACATGGAACCCGATCACTCGGGCTCTATCCGCCTCATCAAACAGCACTACCCGGACATTGTCATTGTGGGCAACAAGCAGACTTTCGGCATGATCGAGGGTTACTATGGTGTAACGGGCGAACAGTATCTGGTGAAGGATGGCGATTTCTTAGCCTTAGGGCACCACAAACTGCGTTTCTACCTCACTCCGATGGTACACTGGCCGGAAACCATGATGACGTTCGATGAGACCGATGGCATCTTGTTCTCTGGCGATGCGTTCGGCTGTTTCGGCACATTGGACGGTGGATTTATGGATACACGTATCAACACTGATAAGTACTGGGACGAAATGGTCCGTTATTACTCCAACATTGTTGGGAAATACGGTAGCCCGGTCCAAAAAGCATTGCAGAAATTGGGCACTCTCACTATTCAAGCGATCTGCTCTACGCACGGTCCGGTATGGACAGAACAGATTGCCAAAGTGGTAGGTATCTATGACCGTCTGAGTCGGTATGAAGCCGAAGACGGTGTCGTGATCGCTTACGGTAGCATGTATGGCAACACCGAACAGATGGCCGAAACCATTGCTTCCGAACTTTCGGCACAAGGGGTTCGAAACATTGTCCTGCACAACGTCAGCAAAAGCCATCCGTCGTACATCATAGCCGATATCTTTAAATACAAAGGCTTGATCATCGGCAGCCCCACCTACAGCAACCAGATCTTCCCCGAAGTGGAATCTCTCCTTTCGAAGATCCTTATTCGCGAAATCAAAGGACGTTACTTGGGCTACTTTGGTTCATATACTTGGGCAGGTGCCGCCGTGAAACGCATGGCCGAGTTTGCCGAAAAGAGCAAGCTAGAGCTAGTGGGCGATCCGGTAGAGATGAAGCAGGCTATGAATGAGGTAACTTATCACCAATGCCTGCACCTAGCCAAAGCTATGGCAGAGAGGTTAAAGAAACACTAACCTATACAAACACGATTTATTAACCTAATTATAAAACATTTGAGTTATGAGACTTATCATTCAGCCGGACTATCAGTCCATATCTTTGTGGGCGGCACATTACGTCGCTGCTAAAATAAAAGCTGCCAACCCAACCCCCGAGAAACCATTTGTGCTCGGTTGCCCAACCGGTTCTTCTCCACTGGGTATGTATAAAGCTTTAATCGACCTGAACAACAAAGGTATCGTCTCTTTCCAGAACGTGGTAACCTTCAACATGGATGAGTATGTTGGCTTGCCAAAAGAACACCCGGAAAGTTATTACTCTTTCATGTGGAACAATTTCTTCAGTCATATCGACATAAAACCAGAGAACACCAACCTGCTCAACGGCAATGCTGATGATTTGGATGCAGAGTGCGCCCGTTATGAAGAGAAAATTAAATCTTATGGTGGCATCGATCTATTCATGGGTGGCATCGGACCGGACGGACACATTGCGTTCAACGAGCCGGGCTCTTCACTGACTTCTCGTACGCGCCAAAAAACGTTGACTACCGATACCATTATCGCTAACTCTCGTTTCTTCGACAATGACATCAACAAAGTTCCTAAAACAGCGCTGACTGTTGGCGTAGGCACCGTTCTGTCGGCCAAAGAGGTACTGATCATCGTAAATGGACACAACAAAGCGCGTGCACTATACCATGCAGTAGAGGGCTCAATCACTCAAATGTGGACCATCAGTGCGCTACAAATGCATGAAAAAGGCCTTATCGTATGTGACGACGCAGCAACCAACGAATTGAAAGTGGGTACTTACCGCTACTTCAAAGATATTGAAGCCGATTTCTTAAATCCGGAAACACTGATTAAGTAAATCACAGCCTCAGATAAAATAGGTCAAACGCCCCAAAGAGAGTCAACTCTCTTTGGGGCGTTTTTTATAACGTATTTCTTTTACTTCTCTCCCACTCTCCCCAGCGCCTTAAAGTCCGCTCCGGTAGGATTCTGGAACAACGCTAAATCAAACTCTGGAATAATAGCCAAAATATGATCAAACACATCGGCTTGAATCCCCTCATACGGCACCCATGCTGTAGTAGCGGCAAAAAAGTAGAGTTCCAGAGGAATTCCTTTATCGGTGGGCTGCAACTGACGCACCATGCAGGTCATCTCCTGCTTCACCGTAGGCAGGCTCTTCAGGTAATTCGTCAGATAAGCTCGGAACACCCCGATATTGGTTTGCCGACGCCCATTGACCAACACCGAATTATCAATCTCATTCTCTGCATTGTACTGTCTGAGAACCTCTTCTGTCTCATCAATATAGCCTTTCAACAACTGAATCTTGCGAAATTTAGCCAGCATCTCAGGCGTACAGAAACGCACACTCTGCATATCGATATAGATAGCCCGTTTGATGCGTCGCCCACCAGACTGCGTCATCCCATCCCAGTTCTGGAAAGACTCACTTACCAAGAGATAAGGCGGTATGGTGGTAATCGTATTATCGAAATTCTGAATCTTCACGGTATTCAGCGAGACCTCAATCACGGTTCCATCGGCACCATATTTCGGAATCGTAATCCAGTCGCCCACCTTCAACATGTTATTGGCAGAGAGCTGAATGCCCGACACAAATCCCATGATCGTATCCTTAAAGACCAACATCAACACAGCCGCCGATGCGCCCAATCCGGTAAGCAAGACCAACGGACTCTGATTGATCAAAATACTGATCAAGACAATCAGTCCAATACAAAAGAGAATAACATGAGCCGTCTGTAACAACCCCTTCAATGGCTTATCACGAAACTGCTCTTTCTCACTATAAACCTGATAAATAGCCGTAAAGAACACTCCGATAAAACGTAAAAAGACTGCCACAACATAAATCAGGCAGAGTCTACGTAAAAAATCGAGAAGTTCCGAATCGCCATGATCTGGAAAAGCAATAGGAATAACCAAATAGATCACAATAGGAGCTACCATCCGACTTACATGCACCATCACTTTATGATCGAACACGATATCGTCCCAAGTTGCTTTAGTCTGCCCTACGAGCTTGGCCACCGCCCTCAAAATAACATGCTGTGACACCAGATTGGCCAAGAAAGCCACCCCGATAATTAAAGCCAATACGATAAAGTTGTCGAACTTTCCAGCCCAGTAAGCCGACAAACCTAAATCCATTAACACCCCGTTGACCTTCTCCATCACTACCTGTCCGAAAGCCGGTACTTCACTCACTACACTCTCCACAGCCGAAAGACCTTTTTCTATTACCATTCTACTTCTATAACCTAATTTTTATACTCACTTATTTTCTCTATTCATTTTTTCAATGCCTCTTCCAAATCCTGATACAACCACTCGTAATGGTACATCCGCTTATAAACAAGATGCTTCCGAAGCATAATCTCCACATTCACCTGGCTGTTCTGATAACACGTCAGCTCGTTCCGATACTGTTCATCGTGCTCGGCCAACCGTTTGATCTCCTCTTCCCGTTCACGGCGAAGCACCGTACAAACCGGTTGTATGAGCTTCAGCACCACATTATTCATGATATGATGCCCCTGCATATAGAGATACGTCGTTTCAGGTTGCAAGCCAAGCTCCTTCAACACCCTTCCTGTGGTTTCCACCTCATCTAATCTATCGGTATACATCCGTCTCAATTCCGCCAACTTCCCATTCACCCGTTTGCGGATCTGCTCCAAGCACTGTTCCGGACGCCGAATGGAGAAATCATGTACGATGGTATAGTTATTAAACTCGTGCATCGGGAACGTATTCGTATCTCGCTGCCGATAGAAAAACAGATGCCACAAGAAGAGCGGATAAACCATCTCCGAATACTGTTTCAGAAACACCTCAAAGTCGAACACCTTCCGATCATTCAGAGTAGCCTGTACACACACCTCATGCAAGCCCTCAGCAAAACACTGATAGTTCTCAATGGCATACGCATAGGTCTGAAAGATAAACTTATTCTCATTAATCTTGCGCGACGTGTACGTGGTATCTTGCAACAAGAAATCATAATCACTATCCACACACGCTATCATGCTCTTGCCCAGTTCATCTGTATTCAACGTATTCATCAGCACCATCTTCTTCCCCTTCGTCAGCGAATCGGCCGAAGGCAGCATCACCTGAAAATAACGTTCTTCATTCTCAAACTCCTCCAACAAAGCTCGCCAGAAAGCCACATCGTCATAGCTCTCTACATAGGCCAAAATACGCTTCCGCACCTTTTTAGAATAGAGTTTATGCGCTGCTGTAAAGTACGATGAAGTGAGGTTATGTACCAAATGGGTTGCCATACGCCTACTCTCCTTCTCTCTTTTGACCCTCAAGACCAGTTGCCGTGGTTGCAATGTCACTCACCTCCGTTACCGTGTCGAGCCACCCCTCCATAATCACCGCCGGCGAGTGTGTACTCAAGATAATCTGCACATGCGGGTTCAGTTCCCTGATCATCCCGATAAGCCGTTGCTGCCACTCAATGTGGAGCGATGCCTCCGGTTCATCCATAAACAGCACATACGGTTTGTTATCCTGCACCAAGACCGTCAACAGAATAATCAGCATCTGCTTCTCACCCGACGACAGTTTATAAGGCATCAACAACTCCTCATCCTGATAAAATGCGATATCGTTCCGTTTGCGGTCGATCCGTTTGCGCGTACAGCTAAACAGATCATCGATCAGATCCTGAAAGCGCCGTTTCGACAGAGAGAGCAGCGCCGCCTGTTGCCTGATCTGTTCATCCTCGGCCGCCAAGCGTTCGATCATCCGATTGCCCACGTTCACCTGATAGTCTAGATACCGGCGTTGCAACAGATAGAGCTGCCAGTCGAGTTCCGACTTCACATTTTTATCGGCCATCTTTGCCGTAAAATCGCCCATCACCAACGGGCGGTCATAACTCCGGATCACATCATAAGGGATAGAGGTAGCCTGCGGATCATCAAAGAAGAGCGTCACCCCGTTCTTCTCATCACTCTTGATCTCGCCCGAAAGTTGTTCCAGATAACCCACCGAACGGTTCAGAATGGTGGTCTTCCCCACCCCGTTGATGCCCGAAAGGATGTTCACATCGGGACGTAAGTCCCATGCAATATCATATTTCTTCCAAAGTCCTTGGATCTCGATCCGTCGGATATAATGCGCCTGTTTTTCCATGATAATCTGCTTTAAGTTCAGTATGCAATAGGCAAATATAACAAGAATCTGCTACAAAAGGATTTTTTAAGCCGATAATTACACCCAGTCAGCGAAATAACCAAGTCTCTCTTTATCCGAACGACTCGTGTGACATAAAAAAAATGGAACGTGAAGCTTTTCTAAAAATAGAACTTTTAAAAAGCACTGCTTTAGGGATGATAAAGCACCGCTTTAGGAGTGATAAAGCACTGCTTTAGGAGTGATAAAGCACTGCTTTGACTTATCTTGGAAATGGTGGTCACTTTTAGAGATTAGTGACTAAATAAGTTGTTTCATTTTATTATTCACGACTGAAAACGTTGTCATTTTCTTCCTTTTGTGACTGAAAAAGTTGTTATGTACAGCCCTAATAAAAAAGATTGAGCTTTATCTAAGAACAAGTTCTTAGATAAAGCTCAATCCCATTCTTTCCGAATCTATTTTATTTCCTCAACTCTTCAAAGTAAGTATCGAGCAACTTTTTAGCCGCTACAAACGAGGTTAAATTGCCATTCAGTACCTGCTGTTCTTTTTCGCCGAGCATCTGTTCGATCTGAGCATTTTGGTAGAAGCTATCACGAAGTTGTTCGTTGATACTCTCGTACATCCAGTATTTACTTTGCTCATTCCGACGATAATCGAAGTAACCATTTGCCTTCACAAAATCCATATACTCATACACCATGTCCCAGATCTCCTTCACGCCAAGGTTGTAAAAGCCGGAATAAGTAAGCACTTTGGGTGTCCAACCGGAATCGGGTGCCGGGAATAGATGCAAAGCGTTCCGGAATTGCGCTGCAGCCAACTTGGCTTTATCGATGTTGCTGCCATCGGCCTTATTGATCACAATGCCATCGGCCATCTCCATGATGCCACGCTTAATGCCCTGAAGCTCATCGCCCGTACCAGCCAACTGGATCAATAAGAAAAAATCGACCATCGAGTGCACAGCTGTCTCACTCTGACCGACACCAACTGTCTCCACAAAAATTTTATCGAAACCGGCTGCTTCGCAGAGAATAATGGTTTCACGTGTCTTACGCGCTACACCACCCAGTGAACCAGCCGACGGACTAGGACGGATAAAAGAGGCCGGATGTACGGACAATTGCTCCATACGGGTCTTATCCCCTAAAATACTTCCTTTACTACGTTCGCTACTCGGGTCAATGGCCAAAACAGCCAGCTTCCCTCCTTTTTCGAGCACATGCAAACCAAACACATCGATAGAGGTGCTCTTACCTGCTCCGGGTACCCCACTAATACCGACACGGATAGAACGGCCGGAGTAAGGTAGACACTTCTCAATCACCTCTTGAGCAATAGATTGATGCTCAGGTTTCACACTCTCCACCAAGGTCACTGCCTGACTTAGAATAGTAATATTCCCCTTGACAATGCCCTCTACATAGTCTGCCACGGTAAACAGACGTTTCTTTGGCTTACGTTTCAGATAAGGATTAACCGATGAGGGCTGTTCGATACCTTTGTTAACTGCCAATCCTTTATATTCTTCATTATTCTCAGGATGTTCCATCATACTTGTAGAGTTAACGTTTGACATTTATTTCAACTTTCGGTGTCACCGGATCATTCGTAATCATCAGAAGACGAAGGTGATACTTTTTATTTCCAAGATTGCGCTTGCTTATGGTAACATGCAGCTTGGTTGATTCACCAGGCTGGAGCATCGCTTTCTTTAAACTAACCCCTACAGCCGGATTAAAGACTTGCAGTTTACTCACAACCAAAGGCGAACGACCGCTATTGGTTACCACGATGGTATGGGAAACCCGACTCTTCTTCCGAAGGGCTTCTGTCAGATCAATCTCTGTTTCGGACAACCGAATAACTGGCGCATTCCGGCGCTCTTCTTCGGTTAACTTAGAAAAGTCTGGCAATAAAACAGCCGTTACAGGAATTTCATTCTCCTCGCTCACCTTATCGCCCGAGAAACGCGACAAGTAAACAGAGCTGCGTGTCAAGCCAAAATCATGTAGCTGTTTAGAATCTAAGGTTAAAGTCACAGTGCCTCTTTTGCCCTTCAATAAGACTTGTGGGTCTTTCTCCATCTTTAGGTAAGAAGGTAGGTGCATCAACACCGGCTCATAGGGTCGATCGGACAAATTAACCACACTGAATGTGAGTTGGGGCATCTCTCCTCTGTTCACATCAGGAAATGAAAACTCCGTCTTGTCTAATCGGATCTTACCTATCTGATAAGGATGACTCCTTGAAAAATCTTTCACTTCACGAACAACCTCACCAGTAAAGTGTAGATACGCCAAATGAGGTGTCGCATTGCTATAAATACCGATACTCTTATCGAAATGTCCCAAAGCCTTCGCATCAAAGAGAGCCTTAACCACCCCTTTCTCTCCAGGCAAAATCGGGGTTTTAGTCCAATCGGCCACGGTACAAGCACAGGAAGTGGTCACATTGCTCAGCACCAAAGGCTGATTACCACTATTGGTTATGGTGTACTCTACCGTCACCGGACGCTTCCACTCTATCTGACCGAATTGGTGCGTTTCTTTATTCGAGGACAAACGCGGTTGAGCAAAAAGAAGAGCCGTTGTGGCTAAAAGAGCATATAATATCAGAAAACGTTGTTTCATATCATTTATTCGTTTATTCATTTAAAGTACAAATGTAACGGTTTTACTTGAGAAATAGAACCGATTGAATAGATATTAAGAGTTAATAAACCATTAACAAAGGCTATAAATGCCCCAAAGCAGCAACCATTCAAAACGATTTAATAGACTGTTTGATAGAGAAGCAAGCTTGAAAAGAATTTATACAAAACCTTAAAAGATGTCTTTTCGGACAAAAAAGGCCTTGATTTAAATCTTATTTTTAAGTTTTTCATTAGAAAAACTTAAAAATAAGAAGCATTCGAAAAAAATCCCGTTATTTTGCAGCGTATACACAAACAAAATAAGACAGAATCTGTTTTAAGATATATTTATAGTTATAACACAACCCATAGAAGATGATTTTTTACAACAGTGCATTGGCTAAATTCTTTTTAAATGAAAACAAAGACAGTTTCATGGCATTAGGGATCAACTTTATTAAAAGGAAACATCCCAACCCGGAGCAAGAGATGAGAATGCTTATTAAAGAAAAGCAGTATCAAGAGTGCTTAATCATCACGTTTCCGATAGCCCTGATACTTTCTCTTTTTATTTCGTGGTGGTTCATGTTGCTGCCTCTTATCGCCTACCACCTTTTCTATACCATTGAATGGGGGATTCGGGCTCTGCAAACCAATTCGAGTTTCACGACCGATTTCGTGCCACACAAAGGCTGCACAGCTTTTGATTGTGAAGTAAACCGCCATTGCATCGATTTAGTTTACTTCAGAAAACGTAAGTATTTTGCTTGGACAAAATTTTACTTTAAGACGTCTAGTCCAGTCTTATAAACCAAAAAAGGGTGCCTAATTAAAGACACCCTTCTCTCTTTCAAACCAGCTATCGGCTAATTAGCCTACTATCAAAATAGTTTCGTAGGATATTCACCTGCATCAACCAAGGCTTGTATCTTATCGACTACCCCCTGACGGTCATCAGCATACGTTACCCCAAACCACTTGCTTGTTGTATCGAGCACTTTAACACGAGCAGTTCCGTCGTTAATCAGTTTATTCACCATCAAAGGAATGAAATACTCACATTTCAAATTAGAGATGTTCTCTTTTAAGTAAGCTTTGAAGAATTCTTCCGAATAAGCGAAATAATCGGGAGTAAAGCCCCACATATTCATCGAAACAGGGGTATGATCACCAATCGTTTGCATCACACCCGATTCGTCTTTAAATGACACTTTACCGTCGATGCGTTCAATAGCTGTACGCTCAACAACAGTAGTCAGATACCCTTCAGCATTCGTTCCACAAACACCACGAGCCACAGAGCCACTTTCAGAAAGCGTATTACCTACCCGGTAACCCACCATGCAATAATCATTCTCTTTTCCAGTCATCTGAGCCAGTTCGGCACCCAAAACCGCAAAGCTGTCACGACCATAAAAATCGTCGGCATTAATCACTGCAAAAGGTTCATTAATCACCTCTTTACCCATGAGTACAGCGTGATTCGTTCCCCAAGGCTTCACACGTCCTTCAGGACAAGTAAAACCTTCCGGCAAATTATTTAAATCTTGATAAACGAGCTCTACTGGGATATGGTTTTCATACTTACTTAAAATCTTATCACGAAAATCTTGTTCAAAGTCCCGACGAATAACAAAAACGACTTTACCAAATCCGCCACGAATGGCATCAAAAATAGAGTAATCCATAATCGTTTCGCCGCTCGGACCTAGTCCGTCCAATTGTTTCAAGCCACCATATCGGCTACCCATGCCGGCAGCAAGTACAAATAAAGTTGGTTTCATAAAAGTGTATTTAAAGATTAGTAATTCCGTCTGTATTACAGAAGCCCTCTTTCCAGGTTTCTCATGCAAAAGTACAAAAATATACGCATGTCAAGGAGTAATTTCCGTTCATTCTTTAGCACTATCGTCCAAAACGGATACGATTCCTTTTTTTTATCCATAAAAGAGCTACTTCAGTTCTAAAACGGATAACCGATAGCAAAATGGTAACCTAAATTGGCAAAGAAACCACCACGGGCATTATAATAGTGATTTTTCCCTGTATCATACGGGTAGTGCAAAGGCACCCCCACATCAAAGCGAAACACCAAAATATCCATATCATAACGCACTCCTAATCCCGTGCCGAGAGCAATCTGCTTAGCAAATGTTTTCAGATGCAGTTGGGCATTCGGTCGGTTCTCATCTTGACGAAGCAACCAGACATTGCCTGCATCAAGGAAAGCTGCTCCCCAAAGACTCTTATAAAGTCGGAAACGATGTTCTAAATTAACCTCGAAACGAAAAGTTCCTGTTTGATCCCAATAAAAGCTGTTGGGATCATCACTGTGATACCCACCGGGTCCAATACTCCGAATAGTAAAAGCTCGAATGCTATTTGCCCCTCCGGCATAATACTGTTCATTGAAAGGCGGTACAACCGTATTACCATAAGCAAACAAAGCTCCCAGTGCCATCCGAGCAGCTATTTTATTGTTTTTATCCATGTTGTACAAATACCGGAACTCGCTATTCAACTTCAAGAACTGTGCAAAGGGAGCCTTCCAAAGTTTCTTGTCTTTTTCACTAAACGAATGGCCGGAAAGTCGATACACACAAGAGGTGAGGTTACCCGCAGAAACAATGGTCGACTGCCACCAAATAGGGTGTTTAGTCCGCCTGCTCGACGAGTTATCATACGTGTATGTGTACTCCATAGCCGGTACAAACTGATCTTTCAAACTCACAAAAAGAGCCGGATTCTTATCCGCCACCTCTTGAAAAGCTTCCGTATAACTCTGCAACACATTAAAGCTCAATCGCAAAGGAGTTAGGCTATGCGTACTCACGCGCGTAGGCTGAAAATCATAAGTCACATTGCCCCCAAATGAAAGCAACTGATAATACTTCGCTCGGTTCAACTGATTTACATAGATCTTAAAGGTGGTATTAGCCGGGAAGTTATATTCAAAATCACTCATTCGTGGGAATACCACATGAGGAAAAGCAAGCGATGTAGTCACCCCCATCTCCCAACTGTTAAGCAACGAGTTTTTCTCACCACCCCCCGTTTGCCATTCATACGATCCCTTCAGATTGATTTTCCAAGTTTCACCACCGCCAAAGACATTATGACGTGTCAATCCGAAATTTGCACCCGGACCGGCCTGGTTATTACTCTTCGTGGTCACATTCAAGGCCAACTCTGCATCGAGCGGTTTATCGAGTGCCATCTGTATGGTGAGATCCAATGTGTCGCAAAGCGAAGCACTGTCACGAGGCACATACTGCATATCGACCATCTTAAAAATACCCAACTGACTCAGCTTCTCTTGTATCCGTTCATGCCGCCGTTGAGAATAGAGTGCTATATTCGTGGTCGTAGTCCGCTTGGACGATTTGCGTAGATAAGACTGATAATCCAACCAACGCGAGAGCATTTTGGGCCGAACTTTCAGCTTATTATGAAAATAGATAACCAGCTCTTTATAATGCACGCTATCGTTTGGAGTTTCTCCGTTCTTGCCTAAGAAAAGCGCAGTTGTACGCCCCATATAGTAGGGTCGTTGTGCCGCTTCCGGCAAACCGGGTACTGGAATCAGGCGCAAGCTCACATGCCCCCCGCTCACGAGAGTCGTATCGGCTTGATAAGTCATGTAACTCGGTCGGAAATAATAAAACCCACGGTTACGCAACAAGCCACTGATACGCGTCCGTTCTTCATCGAGATCCGGAACACTAAATTGAGAGCCACTAGCCAAATAAGACGATCGACGTCCACGTTCAATCGCGCTAAGAGTTTGGGGTTTAAAATTGTGATAATAAACCGTGTCAATAAGATAAGGCCGACGCATAGTCACCGTATACTCCACCGCAGCCTTGCGGAGATTGCGTTTAGCAGGAACCACCTGATAACCTACTTCTCCATTAAAATAGCCATAATCACGAAGCAGATTGGTCGCTATCTTCGCCCGAACTTCCGGATTCACGGTAGAGATAAAGAGAGGCGGATCGGCTGCAAGCCGGTTAAACAAGAACTTGCCGAACCCCTTTTCGTACTTCACAAAATCATTATACATCCACACTTTAAACGGAATAGGAAGCACGCTAAACATCTTTGTACTAGGTTCTTTATCGAGAGCCGCCAGCACCTCCGTCAGTGCCGTTTCGCCCACACGTGTTTTCGCCTCATCGGTAATAACCGTCTTCTGCCCAGTATATAACACCTCCCCTTCCGGTAGGTTCTTAGTTAGCGAACATCCTCCGGCAATAAGCACGAATGCCAAATACCCAGTCAGACTTCTCAAAGCCCCCCAGGCACAACCTATCCCTCTTTTACAACTCACGAACAGACCATTCTTCATTCCTACATTCTCTTTTAATGGGCCCACCATAACCGTTTAATTCTCTTTTTTCTTCTTTTTCTTCCGAAAGATAAATAACTCTCCCAAGTTGTCGAGCTTCTTACGAAGCACCACCCCGACACCAGCTTCTGTAATCTCTCCCTCAAGAAGACTCTCGTAATTTTTGTCATAGAACAATCTGACCGAACGCGTACCCGTATTATCCAAACGATACTCCAGTGACACATTATCAATAAACGATTCGACCGAGTTGGCCGCATTCGCTCCCGTAGAGACCTTTCCACCCAATACGATCAAGAAACGATCATTGAACAACCGTTGAGAATACCGGAAGCTATAATCGGTTGTTTTTCCCCCAGTCTCACCCACTTGATGCTCCTCCATCCCAAATGAAAGGTTGGCATTTTTAAGATTGCCTACCAACGAGTTTATCTGACTGGAAAGGACAGAGTTCAGCGCAGATCCCATGTTCAGGTTCAAACCACCTTGATTACTTCCACCCAATCCATTGCCCATGTACAGTCCGGTAACCATCAACGCGATCGCCTGCTTACCACGCTCTTCACGTCCCATCACAGCCAACTGATTTTGTATGACAGCATCCTCGGGCGCATCCAAATCGAAAGCGAGGTAAAGATCGTCCAACTTCTGTTTCACAATCACCGACACATCGAAATTCACCATCCGAGAGGGCGTATCCTCACCATCGGCAACAGAAGCCCGCATCCGTTCCGTAGCTTTAAAATTCAGCGTCGGATTCATGGGATTACCGGTCCACTCCAGATAACTACCGTCATTGATCTTAAACTCCTTCAACGGGATAACAGGTAAAGCATATTTCATCAACCCACCGGAAAGCTGATAACGTCCGGAGAGCATGACATCACCTTGTGGTGTGTATTTCAGAACCAAATCACCGCCACCTTCCAACTCAATGCGGTTGTTTCGGTCCGCACTTAAATCGGCTCGAAGACGCACCGAAGGATCTACATGCATGGTCATCACCACATCCATTCCTCCTAAAGAGATGGCAGGTGCCTCCTCTTTGGCATAAAGTGTAGAGTCTTTGAACGACGTAAATGTGACCAAACTTCCTAAACGGTCTTGTACGATCAAAGGCGAATCTTTCATAATATAAGTGAGGTCTGTACTCCCCAATATATTCATATTGCCACGCATCTTCAATTCAGTCAATGGCCCCCGAACAGTCGAATTAAAGTCGACCAACACCCGTCCGTAAGCCAAACTTTCGCGGGTCCGCTTAGCATTTAGCAACAAGTAGTTCTCTGCAAAAAGCTTAAAGTTGGCTACCGGTTTCGTCGGTTCATGAAAGTCGACAAATCCATCAATGGTAAACGGATTCTTACCGGTGGTATAAATTGCAAATCGGTCAAACGACAACCGGTTATTTTTCATTTGAACCGGTCGGTTATCAAACAAAAACCTGGCCCCGGTCTGAGGCGAAAATGCCGAAACACTATCGAGAATCAACTCACCATTCAAGAGCGGATGATTCACCTGGCCCGTTAGATTCAGTTCACCATCCACATCGCCCCCCATATCGACCAAACGATCGGGAACAAAAGCATTGGCTATGGAAAGAGGAAAATGGTGCAGCACGACATTCACATCAACATGGGTGTTTTTATCCGAAGCTCCCGGAATCAACGTTCCGTCGGCCGTCATAATCTCCTCCCCTTCGTGAGTCAGATAAGACGACAAATACTGTTTACTAAATTCACCAGGCAGCCACGTTACTCCCAAAGTCACATCCCCAATACGGCGCTTTTCATAAGCCAGCTCATCAATCACCGCTTCGGCCGAAACCTGAAGCGTCTTATCCGTCTGGATGTAGTGTGCATCGGCCGAAAACAGACCAGACACATTGGGCAGATAAGGCAATACACGACTCAAGTCGCCCAATCGGATACGCGATAATTCGACATTGATATTCTGCAACGAGACAGAATCTTCGCGCACAGAGTGCACATGAAGTCCCATCCCCTCATCGTCGACCATGTCAACAAAAGCATAAACCCGTTTATTTTGATGCAAGTAAATCCAGTTGCGTTTATTCTCGAAATGGAACTTCCTAAAAGCCACAATAGGCTCTTCGGGAATCAAGTTGAAAACCAACCCGTTGCGTTTGCCACTTCTTCCTCCAACAAGCGGTCGCGCTTTAACACCAAAATGAACTCCCTTCTCCCCTTTGCCATTGAGATATTCCAACATCAACTGCCCTTGATTGGTTCCGATCTCACCGGCTAAGGTAGCCCGGAAAGCCAGTTGTGGGTTTCTAGAGGCATTGACCAACCCACCCGTTAAACGCAAAGAGGTCGTATCTTGACTCAATCGGCAGAAGATTGTATCGATTTTCAACGTATCCATTCGGAAATCATGAATAGCCGCCCGCCCGTTTATGCCTAAGCCAGATTGTGAACCGATGGAAACCGAGAGATCTTTAAAAGACATCTCCTTGGTCTCTAAATAATAAGCCAACGGATTCTGTTTCCCCGCCGAAAGCGAGAGACCGATCGTTGGTAAAACTTTTCGTAACTGTTCATGGTTCAGCACCTTTTGATCAATCTGCTTCAGAAGCACCTGAGTGAAACGGGTCGACTGCTTCATCAACGGATAGACACCTAACCCCGAATGCAGTTCCAAACTCATATCGCCAGAAGTCAGATGCGAATGAATCTGCTTCCGATCAACTTCGGCCGAGAGTTTAAATCCAAAGGGATGTTTCAACGGGGCAGATAGAAGACCTAGCTCATAAAGGTTAAGATGCAGAACGTTCACGGTTAGCTTACCAGTGGGGTAGCGGTTGTTTAAGTGGTATGTTGCATCACTCTTCATCTTCAGCAAAGAGTTGTCGCTGATTAGACGTGCTTGAGCCACACCCGACCGGATCTCTCCATTCAGGGTGACATCGGACAACCAATATGATCCATAATGCAACTCCTCTAACGCCGATCGGAAAGTGAGTTGTGAACGTGCGTGAAGCAGGTTAAAACCACGCCCGTGAGCAGAAGCTGAAAAACTTAACTCATAAATAGAATCTTTAGGAAAGAAATGCTGAAGGTGAAAACGATCCACCTCTACATGAGTCTGATAAGCCTCCGTGGTGGTATTCACATCGGCTTGTGCTTTTACGTAACCCTCTCCTTCCCGAAAAAGAACCTTGGTTTGGAACTGAGAACCGCGCAACGTCAGATGAGCATCCAACTGCATACTGTCGGGTATAGCCAATGTTCCACTGGCTGTTTGACCTGTCAGCGCCGTGAGAAAATTTAAATCACCTGTGGTCATCTTAACAGTCACCACACCGGTACGATTCAAACTATCGGTGATATTCTGAAAACCACCCTCTCCCGAAAAAGAGAAAGCACCGGGCAGCTCAGCAGAGAGCGTAGAGAAACGCATCTCCTTCAAGGTTCCATCGATCCCAGCACGAAAGACCAATGGACGAAATGGATAGGCCTGCTTAAAACTGTTTGGTAACCCACCCACGAACAACATCACATCCTCTCTCCCCAAATACGCATCAAGACGGGTATGGAGCGCACCGAAGGTCAGAATGGAGTCCCAACGGGCAGAGGCCTCCAAATCGATGCTCGAATGAGGGGTACGAAGTTTAAGATAAGGAATGGTTATTCGCTCCCGGTTAGAATGCAACTGGCCAACAAGCGATGTAACACTCAAGCCCGACCGCTCTGTCATGCTCCAACGCCGAATCACAGCAGAGATATCATGCGCTCTGTAAGTGAGTGAATCCAGCTCTAAATGAATCTTTTTAAGAGCAATGTGTGCGGGGTCAAACCCTTCTTCTGCTTTCTCTAGCCCTTTAACATAGCTTGCAGCAGCATTCAAACAAAGCAATTTATCCAGTCGAAAAGAGCTCTGTTTTAAATCGGCTTTAGCTCCAAAAACCCATGTTCTCTTCAAATGTGCTGCCACACCAACCGAATCATTAGGCAGTTGTAGGCTAAACGATACATTATCCAACTTGAGCCGATGCAGAGCCAACCGCCAGTTCAAAGGCGCTTGCTTCGTGGTATCTTTGGCCGTCGTATCATTCAAGACAACCTGCATGTGTGTATTTGAGAGTTCAGCTTCATTGATGGCCGCAAATTCCTGTTTAAAATCGATGCCGCGACTTTTTAAAAAGAAACGTCCAAGCATCCCTTTTATTTTCACCCCTTTTAAATAATCGCCCGAGTTAACGAAAACTTTATCCAACGTCACATTCTCTATTTCAATGCGCCCTTTTAAGAGAGGCAATGCTTCGACCCGAACATCCAAACGTTCAAGACTCAACAACGTATCCGGCTGGTGAATGACCGATACATCAGTGACTAGTAAGTTGAGCGGAAAACGCAAATCTAGTCGCCCGATAGTAATCTGCATACCGGTAACCTTAGAAGCATACGCCGTAGCCTCCTGTCTTAAATAGTTCTGTACGGGTGGTAAATAAAACAAAACCATCACCACCAGAAAAAGCAAAACAGGACTTAAAACGACCCAAATAATCCGTTTGATCCACTTTTTTCTCATCCGACAACTTTCAATCTTATAATGTGCTACAAAATAAACAATTAATTCTAGAAAACGGTTGACCAACTCGTTCTTTTTCTCAAGACAATAAGTAATGCCTCGCCTTCTCAACTAAAAACGTTCCCTCTCGGAAACGCTTTTAATTCCTCGTCTGATGTCGGAAACGCCACCAAAGCATAAGCCCCGCACTTGTGAGTCCAAAAGGAAAAGCCATCCAGACACCTACGGTACCCCAGCCCAAAACAAAGCCACAGAAATACCCCACCGGCAAGGAGATCAGGAAATAAGCCACGAAAGCAATGGCCATCATCGGCTTCACATCGGAAATACCTCTCAGCGCATTGGCAAAGTTGATCTGTAACCCATCACCCAGCTGATAAATAAGTAAAGGAAGCACCAATGCCGTCACTAAATCGGACACCTCTGCATTGTCGGTAAACCACCCTCCTAAATAATGCCGACAAAGAAAAACAATAGTCGATAAGACAAGCCCCAATGCCACCATCAAATGGAAACCCGCATAGGCCGAACGACGCACATTCACCCAATCATCTTGCCCATGGTAGTTGCTTACCCGAACAGCCACTGCCGCCCCCATACCATAGAACATCATAAAAGTGAATTGCGAAATGGTACACATAATCTGATGAGAGGCCAAAGCAATGGTACCGAGCCAGCCCACCATCACCGCACTTAGGCTAAACGACGCTGTTTCCATTCCCATCTGTAACGCCACAGGCCATCCCAAGGCATTGAGCCGTTTAAAAAGCGTTTTAGACCACCCAAAGCGCAAGAAGCCTACTTTATACCGTCTGAAACGAGAACTGCGCAAAAAGACCAATACAAAAACAAGAACCATCACTATGCGTGAAATCAAGGTACTCAACCCTGCTCCCAACAAGCCCAGTTCCGGTAAGCCCCATTTTCCATTAATCAACAGATAATTCCCTACAATATTCAGTAAATTACCGCTAAGTAAAATCCACATGGCTGTACGCGTATCGGTTATCCCGTCGGTAAACTGCTTAAATCCATTGAAGAGCAACACAAAAAGCAGTGAAGCCAACAAAATCAGGTAGTAAGGTTTGATTAGGGGCAAAAGTTCTTCCGGCTGCCCCAACCGGTCGACATTAAAATAAAGTAGCCCCATTGCGACCGTGAGCAACAGACCGATAAGTACATTGGCCAACAAGCTGCAACGCAACGCCTGCCCCGCCTTTCCGAATTGGCGTTGTCCATAAAGCCCGCCAACAATAGGCGTAAGCCCATACGAAAAACCGGTACTGAAAATAATGGCCAGATTAAAGACATTGTTCACAAACGACGCCGCTCCCAGCTCGCTCGTGCTGTGATGTCCAATCATCAGCGTATCGGCAAACCCAAGAACAATCAGTCCGATTTGTCCGATTATGATGGGAATACCTAAAAAAAGAAGCGCTTTATAATGTCGGTTATAGGTTGCATAAACTAATTTGAGATTGATCATAACACCTCCTTAAAGGGGCTTTATTCAGCCTTTTTATAATACAAAATGAGACTATTAGAATCGGTAAATGCTTGCTGCGCCACCCGCATCAGGTGTTCTGCCGAGACAGCACGATACCGCTCCACCTCTTTATTCAAATCCTCCGCTTCGCCAATCAGCTCAAACCAAGCCAAGTTAGTAGCCACATTCAGGTAATTCATGTTTCCGAAAATCTGAGTCGACTCAAACTTATTCTTCACCTTCTCCAGCTCCAATTCATCGACCGCTTCCTGTTTCAGCAACTCCAATTCGGCCTTCACAGCCGCCTCAGCCTCTTCGAGCGAGACACCGGCTACCGGCTTGCCAGTGATCTGGAACAACCCCTCGTCGATACTCCCTGAGATATAGGCATCAATACTCGAAAACAACTTGCGGTCATAAACCAACTTTTGATTTAAACGACTCGATGTTCCATTACTCAACACATCCGAAAGAATATCGAACGCATAATAGTCCGGATGATTCCGTTCACACATCCGATAAGCCATAAACAAAGCATCAATAGGCACCTTACGTTCTACCGTCAGCCGCCGTTCTTCCGTCTGAGGCAGTTCTTTAGGGAAACAACGTTCCGGAACCTCTCGCCGCGGGATAGGACCGAACCACTTCTCAGTCAGCTCCACCGCTTGCTCAAAAGAGAGATTACCAGTCACTGCCAAAATAGCGTTATTCGGGGCATAGAAACGGTAAAAGAATGCTTTCACCTCCTCCAAAGTGGCCTGCGTAATATGCGCAACCTCCTTTCCAATGGTAGGCCATTGATAAGGATGCGCCCGATAAGCCAGCGGCCGGAGGAGATGCCCCACATCCCCATACGGCTGATTCAAACAACGCTGCTTAAACTCCTCGGTCACCACCCCCCGTTGCACCTCCAGACTCTGTTCGCTAAAATCGAGCGCCAACATGCGGTCCGATTCCAACCAAAAGCCCGTCTCCACATTAGGGCGAGGCACCGTGAGGTAATAGTTCGTAATATCATTATTAGTCCAGGCATTATTCTCTCCCCCAGCCATTTGAAGAGGGGTATCATAATCGGGGATATGCACCGACCCACCAAACATCAGGTGTTCAAACAAGTGTGCAAACCCCGTATGATCAGGATCTTCATCGCGTGCCCCCACATTATATAAAACGTTCAGAGCCACCATTTGCGTACTATCGTCGAACGTATGTACCAAACGAAGCCCATTCTCCAGAATATGCCTATTTATCTTCATCTTATTTTATTTAATGACAGTTGCTTTGATAATCTTCACATCCTCGTCCGGACGATCATTGCGATCAGTTTTAACCTTCTGAATCCGATCAATCATATCAAGTCCTTCTACCACCTCACCAAAGACAGTATACTCATTATCCAAGTGTGGTGTTCCTCCCACGGTGGTATACGCTGCCACCTGCTCCGGTGTAAAATGAAAATCAGGTTGTTTAGCCGCTTCCTGCTCAGCCTCCGCAAACAGTTTTTCTTGCAGATCATACAACCCCTCCTCATTATTCGCCTTACGCATCTTATAGATCTCCTTCATGTGTTTCTGAGCCAACGCATTGAAAATCACAGTCACCTTGTTTTCATTTTTCTGACGCTCCATCGATAAAAGAGTCGAATCATTGAACACCTTGCCGGTTACCACATAAAACTGACAGCCAGACGACTCCTTTTTCGGGTTCACTTCATCACCCTGCCGCGCAGCAGATAACGCCCCTTTTTTGTGAAAAAGAGCTGGATAGACAAATTCCGCCGGTACAGTATAACCTACATCACCCGATCCCAACATCTTTCCCTTCGGTGCCTTTTTTGACTCCGGGTCACCGGCCTGAATCATAAAATCCTTAATCACCCGGTGAAAAAGCGTGCCTTCATAAGTACCCTCTTCAACCAGTTTCAGAAAGTTATCCCGGTGTTTCGGTGTTTCATTATATAACTTCACTGTGATATCGCCCATCGAAGTCTCTATCTTGACCAATGTTTCAGCGTTCATATCTCCTCCTTTTTTTTGTCCGGATTTGCAGCTAGTAAATCCGCAAAACCCTATCATTAATAGTATAAATAATTTCGTTCTCATGTGCTTTTAGTTGGATTAGAAGGTGCAAATATACGATTTTCGCTCCAAACCAAGTCTATAGAGTTTCTTAAAAGAGTAAAAAGTTGACAAAAGATAAAAGAGAGTCCCCCCAAGTGGGAAACAAAAGAGAGAGAGGCTATAACGTGAAAATACGTTCCACGTCATAGCCTCTCTTCTTAAATCCAGTCACCGTTCCTGTTTACCAAACAGAGACACGCTTCTCTTTCGGTACGAATAATGGATCCTTCTCAGTGATATTGAACGCTTCATACCACGCATCAATATGAGGTAATGCCCCATTCACACGCCATCTACCTAAAGAGTGAGGATCGAGTTTTGTCCGACGAAGCACCTCTTCCGGACGGATATTACCCGCCCACACATTGGCATACGCCAAGAAGAAACGCTGTTCGGGAGTAAACCCAGTCTCTTTAGCCAACGGTTTAGCTGCCATCACCTTCTTGAAAGCATTGAAAGAGATCTGTAACCCACCATGATCGGCGATATTCTCACCCAAAGTCAGCTGTCCATTAGCTTGTACGCCTGGAGCCACTTCAATCTTGTTGAAGAAGTCGACCATCACCGCTGTGCGTTCAGTAAATTTCTTAGCATCATCCGCTGTCCACCAGTCTTTCAAGTTACCCTCTTTATCATATTGGCGTCCTTGATCATCGAATCCGTGGGTCATTTCGTGGCCAATGACCACACCGATAGCCCCATAATTGAACGCATCATCGGCATTCATATCGAAGAACGGATATTGCAGAATACCGGCAGGGAAACAAATCTCATTGGTTGTCGGGTTATAATAAGCATTCACCGTTTGCGGTGTCATCAGCCACTCATCCTTGTCGACCGGTTTACCCGCTTTAGCCATCATCTCCTTATACCCCCAGAGATTAGCACGTTCCATATTCGCCCAATAAGAATCCTTTTTAATGTCCAACGAAGAGTAATCTTTCCATTTATCCGGATACCCAATCTTGACATGGAAAGCAGCCAATTTCTCTTTCGCCTTCACCTTCGTTGCCGCATCCATCCATTCCTGAGCCTCAATGCGTTCACCCAAAGATGTTTGTAAGTTTTTCACCAACTCCACCATCCGTTCTTTGGCAGCAGCCGGGAAATATTTCTGCACATACATCTGTCCCACAGCTTCACCCAAAGCACCATCTACATTATTCACAGCACGCTTCCAACGTGGTTTCATCTCCTGCGTACCCGACATGGTTTTGCCATAAAACTCGAAGTTCTGAGCCACAAACGCATCACTCAAGTAATCGGCCGCACTGTTGATTAAATTCCATTGCAAGTACCATTTCTGATCTTCAAGAGACACCGTATTGATCACCGCACACACCTCTTTGATGGCGTTAGGCTGGCCAATATTCACCTCCTTCACCGCTTTTAAATCGGCTGCTGCAAAGAAAGCATCCCAATTAAAAGGCGCATATGTTTGTTTCAAAGTAGCCAAATCAGCTTTGTTGTAGTTCGCATGCGGATCACGCAATTCCACCTGTGAACGCGCCGCTTTAGCCAAACGCATCTCAATACCCATGACCGCTTTCACCGCTTTTTGAGTCGCATCAGCATCATAACCGGCTAAAGCAAACATCTTAGCCATGTGCTCCTGATATTTCGCCCGAATCTCTTTCGTCTTTTCGTCATTCTCCAAGTAATAGTCGCGCTCGCCCATACCCAAACCACCTTGATACGTTTGGATAATGTTCATCGAGCTGTTCATATCATCGGCAGAGATGTAAAGGGCAAAATAGGGATAAATGCCCTTTTTATAAAACTGAGGAATCAACGCATAGATTTCTGATTTATCTTTCAGACCAGCCAATGCTTCCAATTCAGCCTTGATCGGAGTAACCCCGTCGCTGTTAAGCTTCACGCTATCCATAGCCAAATTATACAAATCGCCGATCTTTTGAGCCACACTACCCGGTGCCTGATCTTTCTTCTGAGCCAGCTCTTCGATCAACCCCTGCAACTGCTTAACGTTATTTTCGGCCAATAAATCGAACGATCCTAAACGTGAATACTCCGCAGTGAGAGGATGACTCTTCATCCAACCGCCACACGCATATTGATAAAAGTCACCTCCCGCAAGGGCAGTGGTGTCCAGATTGGCCAAATCAATACCCGATGATTGAACGGCCTCTTTTTTGCTATTGCAACTTGCTGCCATCAGGCAAAGTGCAAAAATTGATACATACTTTGATACTCTCATAAAATTTATAATAATGTATTGTGTAAATCGTCCAGTTCCAGAGAAACCCTCTCCCACTCTTCCACGATAGCATCGAGCTGCTGCTTGAGCACCTGATGTTCTCCGTAGAGCGACACATCCGAAGCACCTTCCGGTGTAGCCATCTGGCTTTCAAGAGCAGCTATTTCAGCCTCTTTCTTCTCAATACCAGCTTCACAATCGGCCACCTGCCGTTCAAGTTTCTTCACCTTTTTATTCCACTCCTTCTGAGCCTCATAAGACAATTTACTGTCTGACGTTGCCTCATTTTTGTCGACAGCTACAGAGCCCGAAGGACTGCCTGAGGATGATAAAGAGGCTCCTTTTTGCAACTCATTCAACGTATCCATCTTCTTTTTCTGTAAGAACTCATAGATACCTCCCAGATGTTCACGAACCACTCCACCGCCGAACTCATACACTTTAGTCGCAAGCCCATCTAAAAAATCACGGTCGTGACTCACAATTATCACCGTTCCCTCAAATTCCCGTATCGCCTCCTTCAAAACATCTTTCGAACGCATATCCAAGTGATTGGTCGGTTCATCAAGAATCAGGAAGTTCACAGGCTCAAGGAGCAATTTAATCATCGCCAAACGCGTCCGTTCACCGCCCGAAAGCACCTTCACCTTCTTATCGGATGCTTCGCCGCCAAACATAAATGCCCCCAAGATATCGCGTATTTTCAAGCGGATATCGCCTGTCGCCACCCGGTCAATGGTATCGAACACCGTGAGGTTATCGTCCAACATCTGTGCTTGGTTCTGTGCAAAATAACCCATTTGTACATTATGTCCGATGGTCAACTTCCCCTCATAAGGAATCTCATCCATGATACACTTCACCAACGTCGATTTACCTTCGCCATTCTTGCCCACAAAAGCCACCTTCTCACCACGGTTAATGGTCAGGTCGACCTCCTTAAACACCACATGACTGCCATACACCTTGGCCACATTCTCACAGATCACCGGGTAACTTCCACTGCGACTGGCCGATGAAAATTTCAGACGTAAGGCCGAGTTGTCCTCCTCATCAATCTCAATGCGTTCCACCCGTTCCAACTGCTTGATGCGGCTCTGCACCTGTACCGCCTTGGTAGCCTTGTAACGGAACCGTTCGATGAAATCTTCCGTATCTTGAATCTGCTTCTGCTGATTTTCGAAGGCACGTAACTGCTGTTCACGCCGCTCCTTGCGTAACACCACAAAGTCATCATACTTCACCTTATAATCATAAATCTTACCGCAGGTAATCTCAATGGTTCGTGTGGTGACATTGTTTAAAAAAGCACGGTCATGACTCACCAAGACCACCGCATTGGCGCGAGTCGACAAGAAGTTCTCTAGCCACTGAATACTCTCAATATCTAAGTGATTGGTCGGCTCATCAAGTAACAGCACATCCGGTCGACGCAAGAGCAACTTAGCAAGCTCAATACGCATGCGCCACCCACCCGAGAATTCGGAAGTAGAGCGATCGAAGTCTTCCCGTTGGAATCCAAGGCCCAACAACGTCCTTTCAATTTCCGACTGGAAATTCGTTCCACCCATCATCAAGAAGCGGTCGTTCTCATGAGTAAACCGTTCAATAAGCTGCTGATAAGCCTCCGATTCATAATCCGTCCGATCGGCCAACGCCTGGTTCATCCGTTCAATGTCGGCTTGAAGTTCAAAGATGTGCTCAAAAGCCAATTCCGCTTCGGCCATCACCGTCCGACTGTCCGATAGCACCATTACCTGCGGCAAGTAACCTATCGTTGTATCTCTAGGCAAAGCCACCACCCCACCGGTTGGCTGTTGTAACCCCGCCAAAATTTTAAGCATAGTCGATTTACCTGCCCCGTTCTTACCAACAAGCGCAATACGATCTTTTTTATTGATGACGTAACTGACATCCTCAAACAGTGCCGTGGCATTAAACTCCACGGTTAATCCTTCTACTGAAATCACGTTCCTTTTTGATTTATATGGTTCTAAAGTGCAAATATAGGGAATATTTAAGGATAGAGACACCTTACTCACGCTTTATCATCTATACAAGAGCATGTTTCTATCGTTGAAGCAAGCCTTTTTATGGCATCAATTAAGATTTTAAGTCGCATCGACTAGCACTTTGAACAGCGATAGCTTAATCGTTAGCCTATAGGCTAACGAAACATCGCTTATAGGCTAACGAAACATTGCCTATAGGCTAACGAAAGAATGCCTATAGGCTAACGATTAAGTCATCGCACTCCAAGAGCCTAGCTCTTGCGAAGGAAAGCGGTAGCTTTAGTTGCTATAAGCATTCCCTCCCCTTTAAAAAGCCACCATTCAATCACTCCAATGGCGCAAACCATCCCGAAGAACGGTTTCAACTAAAAAAAAATCTGCCGCCACCCATTTAAAATAAATCAGTGACAGCAGATTCTAGTGAAAAAAAAATTCCTAAGGGGAAAAAGACCCTATCGGTCGGCGCACAACGGAGCTAATCGGCCGATCAATTCGTCGCCCAGCGCCCCCTTCTCTTCAATATGCTTCAACACAGCAGTCACAAACGGATTGCTCTCAAAATCGCCCCGTACCTGTTCGAAATCTTGCTTCATCTCATCGCGGTTTCCATCCGCTCCAAAACCGGTCATCGACGACAAAGAGAACTCTTTACGGGCATCCTCGTAAACCAATTTATCAAGTCCAATCACCGCCTCCTTCCAACGCTCCACCAATTGTTTTACATCGGCCGCCGAAAGTTCCTCCGGATCCAACCCATAAAATTCCTGAATCTTAGCATACGCCCATGTCCACTCATAGACATAATAATTGGCGTGCATCTGCTCAAAAGCCGCATTGATCTCTTTCAGTTTATTGATCGACCCATTCTCGATGCCATCCAGTAGCTCATCGACTTCACTCTTCGGAGCAATCAATCCGGAAATATCGACCCATTCGCCCAACCCGATAGAGGTATCCGGCCGAAACCGTTCACGTATCGCCTCATCCGAATCTAACGCAACCCCTTCGAGCCGCTTAATAAGTGAATTGCCCAGAAATTTATGAATGGCCGTTTCATAAAATCGAATGCCATTATTGAGCGATGAATTCTTTATTTTTGCACTTTGATACGAGTATATTTCCGAAGTCTCGCCCGACACCTTTCTTAAATTATTCAGCAACTCTCTACCTTTAAACATTTTCTGAATGGTATAAGGACTCAATAAGTTGTAATTAATAAAGTCGAGTTTATTCGGATCTTTCCGCTTATCGCGCTTCGGCCATTTCTGGGCATCACGAATGGTTCCCACACTGCGCAAATTAACCCCTGGCACCAAGTAAGTGGTATTCTGCTGTTCGATGAGGTAAGAGAAAGGCAAATCGGAGGTATCGGCATGATTCACATGCCGTCCCATCACCAAAGAGAAAGCCCCGACACGAGCCGGCCATAAGATATAAGAGTCCGATGTGGTTTTCGCTCCACGCTCCAAAGTGCCCTGATGAATAGGACCAAGCTTATACATGTGGTTACTCTGATTCGATCCCGATCCGGCATTCATAAAAGAGAACATGCCGGCAATGAGCAGCGTCGACTTGTGATGAGTCACCGTATACGGCCCGGCAAAGATGGCACACGCTTCACCATTCTCACCCTGACAATTGCTAAAAAAGAGAGAGTCCGAAGCCGAATAGTTATGCCCAAGTTTGCATGCCTGCCCAACGAAACAACGAGTCAACATGGTCCCATCATCCACTTCCGAACCCGATGAGATAATAAAATCATCGGCTATCACCCCATGTCCGATATGTACCGGTGCTGCCTGATTACTGTTGATACTACCATTCGATAAGCGACAAGTACCACAGATGTGGCAATAATCACCAATCCGCACATTCTTGATCGATCCCGTATTCACGATCATCACATGACTACCGATGGTTCCCCGATCCGACGCATGCTTCTGAGAATAGAAATCAGTAATCGCCTTCATGCGGTTAATCAACTCCGGACGGTGCCGATACAAGGCCAAGATATACGCCTGATGAGCAGAAAGTTTATCGTTCATGAGCACCTCACGTCCACCCGTTTCATTAAGCACAGCCACTTCCACGCCGTTGCCGAAAGCCGTCTGTCCGTCGACCAAGATGATATCAACATTCTCGATAAACGTATCGTGCCCGATATCATAGTTGGCTATATAATTCTGCATATTCTCAATGCAACAATTATCGCCCACCGTGACCCCATGCAACGTGACATGCCTCAACCCACTATGCTTACGGATGCCACCTGGCAAAGAGAACTCCTTCTCGAACACTCCTAGATTCACCACACCCGAAAAACGCGTATGATGCACATAATCCGTTTTAAATGTTTCGGCCACAGCCACTTGACTCCAGTCATCAGCCAGACACGCCTGACTTTTCAACCGAAGAATTTCTTCTTCGGTCAACTTACGATACTTTTTCATCTATTATTCTTTATCAGTCCAAATTACTCCTCTACGTCGTAAGTCTGATAAAGAAAATCATTATAAGGATATTTCTGTACGTGTAAATCTTTCACCTTCTGATAAACCACACTCTTAAATTCCTCCAAATGAATTTTTTCGCGGGCAGAGATAAAGAGGCAACTATCCTCCATTTTCGCCATCCACGTCTTCATCAGCTCATCGAGTGTTAAGTTTTCTTTCGTTGCGGGGGTTAGGTCGTCGGGGGCTTTTTCGATACACGTATACGCATCGATCTTATTAAAAATGAGCATCATCGGCTTACCACTGCCACCAATATCGGCCAGTGTTTTATTCACCACCTCAATCTGCTCCTCAAATCCGGGATGAGAGATATCCACCACATGCACCAACAAATCGGCTTCGCGCACCTCATCAAGAGTCGATTTAAAAGACTCCACCAAATCGGTAGGTAGTTTACGGATAAAGCCCACCGTATCGGAAAGTAAAAACGGTAAATTATCGATAATCACCTTACGCACGGTCGTATCGAGTGTTGCAAAAAGCTTATTTTCGGCAAACACCTCACTTTTAGCCAGCATGTTCATGATCGTCGATTTACCCACATTGGTATACCCCACCAGAGCCACGCGGATCATCCGTCCACGGTTCTTCCGTTGGGTAGCCTTCTGTTTATCGATCTCCGCCAAACGTTCTTTAAGCAAAGACATCCGGTTTAAGATGATACGGCGGTCCATCTCGAGCTGCGTTTCACCTGGTCCACGTAACCCTACCGATCCGCCCTTACCACTGCCCGAGCCACCACCTTGTCGTTCCAAGTGCGTCCAGAGCCGTTGCAAGCGTGGCAACATATATTTATACTGAGCCAGCTCCACCTGCGTTTTGGCATTAGCCGTCTGTGCACGCATGGCAAAGATATCCAAGATCAACGAAGTACGGTCTAAGATCTTCACCTGGAGTTCCGCTTCAATGTTTCGTAGCTGTTTAGCCGAGAGTTCATCATCAAAAATCACCATACCCACCTCGCGTTCGGCTTCCGCCTCATCCAGCAAGTATTGTTTGATCTCTTCCAGCTTTCCCTTCCCTACATACGTCACCGAGTGGGCCGTAGGTAGTCTCTGGGTAAACCGTTTCACCACTTCCGCCCCAGCCGTCTCGGCAAGGAAAGCCAATTCATCCAAATACTCATTTGTCTTGCGTTCATCTTGTGTCTGAGTAATCACTCCCACCAGAATCGCAGTTTCTACTTTAGCTTCGGAAATAACAAATTCTTTCATTCTTAATCTACTGATATTTTTAGTGGAGGCAAATATAGGAAAATAATGCTTATCTGCTTTAAGTTAGGAAGATTATCTTAAAAAGTAGATTCATAATAGGTCTTTAAAGTACCTAAAAGAAAAACAATCTGTTACATTTTATAGGCTTAAACAACTACAAATGGGGTAATTACATCCTAAAAGACCATTAAAAGAGGCTAAATAGCAGAAAAACAACACGTTACACAAATTACAATATGTAAGAAAAGAGCATTCACAAGTTCTATGCAAGAAACAAAACAGATGCTAAAAAACATATATTTAAATCATTCCATAACAAAAAGACATTAAATATTGCTTTTTTTATAAAAAAACTTGCTAGTTTCAGTTTTATTAATACTTTTGCACCCCGTTTATAGAGATATTTTAATTTATTAAAAACTTAAGAGAGAGAATTTATGAAAAGAAAACTAATGCTGTTACTGGCAGGGCTGTTTACATGCATCTGCCTAGTGACTGCGCAAAACCTAAGTGTGACCGGTATCGTGGTATCGGAAGAAGATGGTGAGCCTGTAGTAGGTGCCTCTGTACTAGTAAAAGGAACGACCATAGGGACTATTACTAATATTGATGGCCAATTCAACCTACCTAATGTTCCTAAAAGCTCAAAAGTGTTACAAGTATCGTACATCGGTATGCAAACACAAGAGGTGCCCATTAAAACAACTCTCAAAATCACATTGAAGCCTGATGCACAAAGCTTAGATGAGGTGGTCGTAGTGGCGTATGGTACTGTAAAAAAACAATCTCTAGTTGGCGCTCAAGCGTCTGTTTCGGCTAAACAACTCGAGAACAGACCGGTGACAAACATCACCAATGCCTTAAGTGGTATTGCCCCTGGTGTTCAGGTTACAACTTCTACAGGACAACCGGGTTCCTCAAGTAGCATCCGTATCCGCGGTTTTGGCTCTATCAATGCTTCTTCGGACCCTCTTTATATTGTAGATGGTACGATTTACAATGGTTCCATTTCGGATATTCCAGCGCAGGATATTGAAAACATATCTATCCTTAAAGACGCAGCAGCAACATCTCTTTATGGTTCTAGTGCAGGAAATGGTGTGATTTTAGTTACGACTAAAAGTGGCTCTAAATCGAGCGCCGGAAAACCGTCATTCACCTTTACGATGAACCAAGGTTTTAGCCAAAAAGGGCAAAGTGACTACGACAAAATAGGGATTATGGACTATTACAAAACCCGCTGGCAACAATGGTATAATGAATATAAATATGACCGTAACTGGAGTGAAGAGAAGGCTGGTTCATATGCTGCATACTATGTTTATGACGACTTAAGATACAATCCGTACGCTGGTATTAAATCGGTATACGAAGAAAATGAATCAACAGGTGAATTGACTGTGACTCAAAATCCACAAGCAGGAAGCTTTACCTTCCCTGCTATAGTAATGCCAAATGGCGAGCTTAACCCTGAAATCAATGGATTGCTATGGGGAGACGACTTGGATTGGGAGAAAGATTTGTTTCGCACAGGCTCTCGTAATGAATATAGCTTAAGCGGAAGCTATAACAATGATAAGGTAACCACTTTCTTCTCATTGGGTTATATTAATGAAGATGGGTATCGCATTCGGACTAAGTACCAACGTTACAATGGCCGCACAAACCTGAGCTACCAAGTTAACAAATGGGTTAAGATAGGAACCAACCTTTCATTTAGCCGCTCACACGATGAAGCACCTAAAACAAGTAGTGGTAGTTCTAACTCAAACTCTTTCGCATTTGTTCGTGGCATTGCTCCAATCTACCCGATTCATATGCACAACGAGGATGGCTCTTATATCCTGGATGATAAAGGAAACAAAAGATATGACCATAGCGAAGGACGTCCATATAGTAGCCGTTTCAACCCTATTGAAGAGTCGTACTTAGACCTCTCAACAACTGATAGAGATGCGTTTAACAGCCGTACTTTTGCCGACATCGAATTGACAAAGGAGCTGAAATTTCGCACAAACATTGCTTATGACCTCTATAACAGTATCGCAAAGCTTAGATACAACAATGAGATGGGTGACCAACCTGCTGGAATGCTTCGCATTACCAATAAAAGAGGTACAACTGTCACTTTTAACCAACTATTGGAGTATAATAAGTACTTTGGCGATCACAAACTAAATGTCATGTTGGGACATGAGTCTTATATGTTCGACGTCCAATCGGTTTTGCAATCTAAAAAAGGGATGGGCTTCTTGGGGTATGACGAGATGGAGAACTTGTCTGAAACCTACGAGCAAGAGTCTTATACTCATAAGTATAGAAAAGAGGGCTATTTTGGCCGTATTAACTATGATTATAGCGACCTTTATAACCTTTCATTCTCTTACCGCCGAGATGGCACCTCACGCCTTCACCCAGATAACAGATGGGGTAACTTTTGGTCGATCGGTGCAGGCTGGAATGCACATAATGAAACATTCTTAAAGGATATTTCTTGGTTAAATGATCTGAAAATACGCGCCTCTATAGGTCAAACAGGTAACGATGCCTTGGATTCATATTATGCGTACCAAACCACTTATGGGTTTGGAAACAACAATAATAACATTGCAGGATTGAGACTTAACACCTTTGGTAATAAAAAACTAAAATGGGAAACTCAAACAAGTTATGACTTGGCTTTTGAATTCGGAGTATTCAATCGTTTAAACGGTTCTATCGAGCTTTTCAATAAAGAATCAAAGGATTTGATATTCCCTTACCCACTACCAGCCTCTACCGGAATTGGTTCTATTGATGAGAACATTGGTAAAGTGAGAAACTATGGTATCGAAATGAACTTTACTGTCAACTTGTTAAAAAACAAAGACTGGAATTGGGATTTCAAAATAAACGGTACAATCCTGAAAAATAAAATCGTAGAATTACCAGAAGGTAATAAAGAAAATGGTATCGAACTGAGTCATCAAAAATACATGGAGGGACATAGCGTTTATGACTATTTCCTCAATGAATGGATTGGCGTGGATCCAAGTGATGGAAAAGCCATGTACCGCCTTGACAATGAAAGATACCCTGATAATGCCGACCCTAGTAGCCCAAACTTTGCCGGAGTAGAAAAAGAGGGCGAGAAAGCCACATGGACTAAAAATGGAAATCTAGCTAAAAAGCACTATTGTGGTACATCAATTCCTGATCTTTATGGTGGATTTGGCTCTAATCTAACTTGGAAATCATTCGATTTGAGTGTCTATTTCTCTTATCAATTAGGTGGCAAAACTTATGATGCTGGATATGCCGGATTAATGGGACGTAGACTAAAATCTGGATCGGCCATGCACATTGATATGAAAAATGCTTGGAGACAACCAGGAGATATCACCAATGTTCCTCGCCTTGACGCAGGTACTTCTGGCCAATATGACGCCATGAAATCAGATAGATTCCTTATTTCAAGTAGTGCATTGATGTTAAAGTCACTATCTATCGGATACCAACTACCTAAAGAGTGGGTACAGAAAGTAAAACTAGGCAACGTCCGCTTGAGCTTGGCTGGCGAGAACTTATTCTTGTTATCGAAAAGAAAAGGACTTAATCCGATGAAAAGCTATAGCGGTGTTGTAGAATCGGCATTCTATGACTACTCAAAAACTATCACATCAAGTATCACTGTTTCATTCTAACAATCAAATATGTAGATTATGAAAAAAATTAAATATATCACTAAGCTATTTGCACTTGCATCTCTATTCATGCTGAGTGGATGTGGCGATGATTTCTTAAACACAGAACCTTCAACGGCTATTGGAGAGGTTACTGCTGAATCTTCAGAAAAAGGTTTAAAAGGTATTCTAGAGGGTATACACTACATGACTTATAGTTATGACTGGAATAATGCTCATCTCTTTGGAACTGGACAAGCAGCCATCAACATGCAGCTAGATATGATGGGAGATGATTTTATCAATACACTACCAGCTTACTTTATGGGAGTGCACCGGTATGAAGACCATATCGACCCCAATGGAAGTTCGGACAATCGTAAAATCAACTATCGCGTATGGGATTTCTATTACACACTTATCTTACATGCGAATAAACTCATAAAGGGTACGAACGATAGTCAGCTTCCAGAAAACATCAAATCAAGACTTTTGGGTGAAGGGCATGCTTATAGAGCATGGGCCTACCACAACTTGGTTCAGCTTTTCGGAAAACGCTATGTTAAAGGTGCTGCCAATGATCAACTTGGTGTAATCATTAGAAATGAGAACCAACTTAAAGAGCCTCTTAAGCGCTCTACTGTAGCTGAAGTTTATACGCAAATAGACAAGGACATGACTATTGCTTTAGAAAATCTTTCTAAAACAACTGATTTGAAAATCAAGAATGCTATCAGATACTCTACTGCTTGTGGTATTGCTGCACGCATCGCGCTCTCAAAATCAGATTGGGTTAATGCAGAGAAGTATGCTCAAGAAGCGATCGAGAAATCAGGAGCTACACTCCAAAAAAGTAAGGATCTTTGCAATGGCTTCAATGACTACAAAGCCACAGAATGGATGTGGGGATATACTCAAGGTCCAACGCAAGATTTTGGTTACTTTAGCTTTTATGCCGACTACTCTTATAACTTTAAGGGCTATAACAGTGGTTTAAGATTTGCTGTGAACCGAGGTATTTATGACTTAATGGGAGAAAAAGATGCACGCCGTGGTTGGTGGGTTTGCCTTGATAGAGGAGATAAAATTCCAGAAGACGCATACGATCAAGAAACAAAAAGCTATAATGAGTATTTCAAAGGAGGTCTCGACAATCCAAATTGGGAAACTACAGGGCAATCGATCAAATTCAAAGCTAGAGCGAAAGATAATAGCCGCGGAGACTTGTTGATTATGCGTTTGGCTGAGATGTATTATATAAAAGCTGAAGCACAAGCAAAACAAGATGAGTTTACTGAAGCAGCTACAACCTTAAATACGATAATGGTTACACGTGATCCAGATTACAACACAACAGCTACTGGAGAAGCGTTAATTAATGAGATTATGCGCAACAAACGTATCGATTTGTGGGGTGAAGGCCAACGGTTTTACGATGTAAAAAGACTCGGAGTTATTATTAATAGAGCAAATGCTAAAAACATAGAATATCTCACTGGAGTGAAAAAGGAGAATGCTATAGCACGTAATACTGGAAAATACATCTTACAAATACCTCAAACAGCTGATAGCAAATTTTGGGAGTTTGCAATACCGTATGACGAAGTAAAAGGAAATAAGCTATGTGAACAGAATGAATTGTAATGCTATAATTCAAATAAATAGCATTTATTTATTTATCGAAAAGATATCACTGATTTAAAAAACGAGTGGGAAGAAAATGAAAGTTTTCTTCCCACTCTCGTTTTGTTTAAAAGCCTGGTATAGATATCGCACAGATTATCGACAGAAAAAGAAATAGCAAATTACTTAAAGACCAATTACTACAGTCACTGTTTCTAGTAACTCC
>RZZX01000086.1 GCA_009929715.1 Bacteroidia bacterium | reverse complement strand
GTCCGTGTATCAACAAACGTCCAAGTACTATCGGGATAATTCTCTAACGTAAACTCCTTTCTCTCCCCATTTTTCTCAAGTGTAAAAAAGCTCTCATAAACACTCTGTGGAGCATCTTCCGGAATCTGCATCCCTTCCCAGATATTTTGTCCGATCTTATAAGGTCGGAAATCTAATATCGGCAACCCTCCCAAACAATAAAAAGAGAGGAAAAGGATAAAAAGAACGGTATATAAAGAGACTAGCCATTCAAACTTACAACTAACAAATCGAACGACTTGTGTACGCCATTTGAAGAGAGAAACAGCAGCCAGCAATAAAACAATATTTTTACCAAAAGTCTGCCAATTGGTCAGCACCCACGCATCACCAAAACAACCACAATCGGCTACCGGATTATACAAAGCCAGATACAAAGTCAGCGGGGTCATCACTAGCATAAAAACTAAAGCCAAAGTCGAGCCCACATTTTTACGGATCCCAAAAAGACAATAGACCCCCAAAGTAAACTCTAACGCCGAGAGACCGATGGCGAAAAGTAGTTGCATAGAAACCGGCATTAAGGAGTCTAACCCAAACGCCAAAAGATAGTCTTGTATTTTGTATAGCCCACCCAGTGGGTCAACAGCTTTCACAAAACCAGAAAAGATAAATGCAGCAGCCAGTAAAAAGCGGCACACATTCACCCACAGACCTGTTATGATATGTCGAGTCTTATCTTTCAAACTCCAATTTAATTAAGCCAAAAGCTGCATAGTTAATCATATCCATGTAATTCGCGTCAATACCCTCAGAAACCAGCGTATGTCCGGCTAAGGCTTCTATTTGCTTGGTCCGGTAGATTTTCATTAAAATCAAATCGGTATACGACGTCATCCGCATACTTCGCCACGCTTCATCATAATCGTGATTTTTAACCAACATCAGTTCTAAAGCAGCCTTTGCATAGTTATCATACAGTGCCAAAGCCTCTTCGTTCGTGATATCGGCCGACTCCGCATAACCCTTTTCTAATTGTATTAATCCGATAATGCTATAATTGATGATTCCCATCAATTCGGAACGAATGCCCTCATCGACCAGAGAAACCCCTTTTGTCTCAATACTCCGAATACGATTCGCTTTTATAAAGATCTGATCAGTCACAGAGGCCGGACGTAAAATACGCCATGCCGGAGTATAATCATGTAATTTCTTAGAAAATAAGTCACGACAAATAGCGATGACATGTTCAAATTGTAGCTTAGTCTCTTCCATCTTCTTATAAATAGGATACAAAGGTAAGAATAATAAAACAAATACAGAAAAGGGGCACTCTAAATTATATTAAAGTGCCCCTACTATCTTAGAAATCATGTCATCATTACGAACAACGCAATACCTGACCAATGCGCAAAGTAGTACGTGATGTTATGCGATTCAATTTACACAGTTTACTGATTGACACGCCACGAACCTTAGCGATACGAGACAACGTATCACCCGATTTTACTTTATGGTATCTGATAACCCCGTTATCACCACTAGCCAACATTTCATCATGGGCTCCCGAAGAAGCTTTGCCTCTAAACATTTTTCTAAAGACATAGGTGTCGGCTACGATATCTTGCTTAGGAAAGTCGAACATATAAGCCGGATTGATAGCAATCCCTAAAAAGCGTGTTTCAAAGTGCAAGTGCGATCCGGTAGAACGTCCGGTATTACCACCTAACCCAATCGGTTCACCAGCTTTAACCACCTGGTTCTCTTCGACCATCTGCTTTGATAAGTGTCCATAAATGGTCTCTAAACCATTGCTGTGACGAATCACAATATACTTACCATAACCACGGCGCTCATATTTTACAATACGCACTTTACCATCAAAGGCAGATACAATGGTATCGCCAATATTTACTTTGACGTCGATACCATTATGCATACGTCTCCAGCGTGGTCCGAAAGGAGAAGTAATGCGTGTGCTTGGAGTCGGCATGCGAAAGCCAGTTAAGTCTATGGTGTAAGCCTCCGGAACAATCGCCTCTCTGCCATAAGCATGAACGCGATCCGTATCCCAGTTAGGATACAAGCTCAAAGCCGGATATTCAGCTTGCTCTGCTCTAATTTGCTTTTGCAAAGCCAGTGAATCTACTAATTTTAATTTCTTATCGATTGGTGCTTGACGCGCGATTAAGTCTTGAGAAAAAGAACTCAGACTAACCATTGCTGCCGCAGCTACCATTACTGTCTTTATGCACTTAAAAATCATTCGTATGTTGATTCGTAATCAATATTCATCACTGGCATACAGATAGTCAAAAGTGACTTGCCGATAATCGAATATTTCATTCGGTTTAAAAAATCGTTTTAATTCTATCGCAGCAGCTTCTGGTGAATCAGATGTATGAACGATATTTTCCTGAAAGCTCATACAATAATCTCCACGGATCGTTCCCGGAGCTGCCAATCGTCCATTTGTTGGGCCCGCCAATGCGTGAACCGTTTGAATGGCATCCACACCTTCAAAGCAACAAACAATGACAGGTGCGGTCATCATAGAATTCTTCACCCGTTGAAAAAAAGATTTGCTACTGAGATGTGCATAATGATCATTTAAAATCTCGTCTGTTAATTGTGTCATTTTCATGCCTGCCAAACGCAATCCTTTCCGTTCAAAACGACGAATGATCTCTCCAATCAAACCTCTTTGAAGTGTACTCGGTTTTAAAATAACTAACGTTTTTTCCAACATAATCAATGCCATTATAAGAAAATTAAACGATCATTTTCTAAAAATCCTTCCAAAGATACTTATTTCTATTGAAACCACAAGCCTTTTGTTAACCTATTTTCAGACATCGTCCAACTTAAACCGAGATAAAAAGCACTCTAAAAGCCTGTCTATAAAGAATTAAGAAAGATTACATGTTTTACAACATAGATAAGATTCCAACGGCTAATTTAACCGTTTTTCAACTAATCGCTGCCCAATTAACATTCGATTTCCGTAAAGCCTTGAGTTGCTGCCATAAAATAGCATTTTCCGGTTTTAGTCCGTTTGCATCGTCATCGACTATTTTTTCTGCTACCGAACGGACATACTGCAACAGCTGTCCATCCCGAGCAATATTCGCTATTTTCAAATCAAAAGCAACTCCACTCTGCTGCGTTCCCTCTAAGTCGCCTGGTCCTCTCAGTTTTAGATCAGCCTCTGCTATTTCAAAACCATCGTTTGTACTCACCATGATTTCGATCCGTTTCCGAGTCTCCTCAGACAATTTATAATTTGTAACCAACAAGCAATAAGACTGTTCCGCTCCACGTCCCACCCGTCCACGAAGCTGGTGAAGCTGAGACAAGCCAAAACGTTCAGCATTTTCAATAATCATCACCGAAGCATTAGGTACATTAACCCCCACTTCGATCACCGTAGTAGCCACCATAATCTGAGCCTCACCACTCACAAAGCGTTGCATCTGTTCATCCTTTTCGGCCGGTTTCATTTTACCATGCACCTTGCAAACAGAAACCTGTGGAAAGGCATCACAGATCTGCAGATACCCCTCCTCCAGATTCTTCAGATCGATTTTCTCACTCTCTTGAATCAACGGATAAACGATATAAGCCTGACGCCCTTCGGCCAGCTGCTGCCTAACAAACTGATAAATACGCTCCTTACGATTATCAAACTGATGCATGGTCGTTATCGGTTTACGTCCCGGAGGCAACTCATCAATAACCGAAACCTCTAAATCGCCATACAGTGTCATAGCCAATGTTCTAGGGATAGGTGTAGCCGTCATCACCAGCACATGAGGTGGTTGCGCACTCTTACTCCACAACCGTGCACGTTGCGCCACCCCGAACCGGTGCTGTTCATCGATCACCACAAAGCCCAAAGAAGAGAAACGCACCGTATCTTCGATCACCGCATGCGTACCGATTAAAAGATGCACCTCCCCCGTAAGCAGTCCATCCAAAATAGCCTTTCGTCGTTTCCCCTTAATCGAACCAGTAAGCAACTCTACCCGAATAGCCATCTCCCCGAGAAACGCCTTAATGGTTTCAAAATGCTGATTCGCCAATATTTCAGTTGGCGCCATCAAGCAAGCCTGATAGCCATTATCCAGTGCCAACAACATACTCATCAAAGCCACCAACGTCTTTCCACTCCCCACGTCACCTTGGAGCAAGCGGTTCATCTGCTTACCATACGCCACATCCAAGCGAATCTCTTTCAAGACACGTTTTTGAGCGTTCGTCAGTTCAAAAGGAAGATGCTGCGCATAAAACGTATTGAACAGATCCCCGACCTTTTCAAAGACATACCCCCGAAATTTCCGTTGCCTATCCTTAGAATAACGCAAAATATTCAGTTGCACATAAAAAAGTTCCTCAAACTTCAACCGATATTGAGCCCGTCGGAGTTTATCCGGATTAGTTGGAAAATGAATGTTGCACAAAGCCTCCCCAAGAGGCATCAAATGATGTTCGGCTATCAAGTAATCGGGCAGTGTCTCCTCCAAAGCCTCTTGGATCTGCTGCACCACGACCATCATCATCTTCTCGATAGCACGCGAGGGTAGAAAATGACGCTTCATCTTCTCTGTTGTATGATAATAAGGTTGCAGCCCAAGGTTAGACAGCACCAATTCTTTAGGTTCGTCGATATCAGGATGAGCCAAGTTTATGCGTCCATTAAAAACCGTCGGTTTACCAAAGACGATATACTCTTCACGGATTTTATACTTATTCAGCACATACTTACTACCCTGAAACCAAACCAAGTCGACCACCCCAGTTCCGTCGGAAAAATGAGCCACCAACCGCTGTTGCCGTCCCTCTCCAAAATTTTCGAATCCGACAATTTGCCCTTGCAACTGAATATAAGGCATATTCCCATCTATTTCACGAATCCGATAGATGCGGCTTCTATCCACATATTTATAAGGAAAATAGTAGAGCAAATCATGCAGCGAATAGACCCCCAGCTCTTTATTTAGCACCGTTGCCTTTTGAGGACCTACTCCAGCAATGTATTTTATATCACGTGTTTTCAGATCAGTCATGACATCAAAGCATTACCCACTTTCAAGTCGAACGGAGTGGTCAATTTGATATTCTCCCGGTTGCCCGGTACCAAAACCACCGAAACACCCAACGCCTCAACAACCGAAGCATCATCCGTAAAAAAAGGAGTATAATCCTGGCTGTAAGCCCGTTTCAGAAGATCCACATCAAAGACCTGAGGCGTCTGAACGATCTTGTACAAAGAGCGATCGACCGTTGCACTCTGCTCCCCATCGACACAACGAATCGTATCAAAAATATCGACCACAGGCACCACCGCTTTTTGAGTCAGTGCCAACTCATAACACCGTCCGATCACCTCTTCCGAGACAAAAGGGCGCACCCCATCATGCACCCCTACCACACCAGGGCCATCAATGACACCCAACCCGTTTTTAACCGATTGAAAGCGCGTCTCTCCCCCATCGACCACAGTGTGAGGAACCTCAAAAGCATGCGTCCGACACAAATCCGCCCAATACATTTGTTGTTCCCGAGGCAAAACCAAAACCAACCGCATCGTTGCATCGTATCGGCAGAAAGCCTCCAACGTGTGCATCAACACCGGTTTATCTCCCAAAAGCAAGAACTGTTTAGGCAAATCGCCTCCCATACGTAGCCCTTGCCCACCGGCAACAATCAAAGCATAACGAGTCATCCGTATCCGTTTAAAAAGTCACACACATAGCTTCCTTCAATCCATTGGCTTTCTCCGTCCCGTCGAGTAACGCCACTAGAGTCAGTGCAAACTCCATCGCAGCACCAGGCCCTTTACCGGTTATAAACTCCCCGTCGACAACCACCGGTTTATCGACGCACTCCGCACCGGCAAGATAAGACTCAAAACCCGGGTAACAAGTAGCCCGTTTACCCTCCAACAAGCCCAGTTTACCAAGCACCATGGGCGCAGCACAAATGGCAGCGATCGGTCTCTTTCTATCGGCAAAAGAGAGCAACAGTTTTCTAAGCCCCTCGTGACAATCGAGAGTAGCAGCCCCCGGCATGCCACCCGGCAACACCAAGAGAGAAGCATCATGAAAATCACAATTCTCAAAATTCACATCACACAAGATCGAAACCTCATGCGCACCAACCACTATCTCATCGGGAGTAACCGACACAATCTTAACCGACTGTCCCGCCCGTCTTAAAACATCAACCACTGTCAAAGCCTCGACCTCTTCAAAGCCATCGGCAAAAAAAGCATATACAGTTCCCATTATACTTTATATTTAAAATTAAACCCTCGATTCAAAAAGCCTTTATAAGACCAATCTTTAGACTTCTGAAGCACAACGACAAGAGACCATGCAGAGCCACCAATCACTTACTTCAGCTTAAAGTAGTAAGTAATCGTTCCCGTCTGGTTATTAAAATCGTCCACCTCATTAAATCGCGCTCGTTTAGCCGCATCCTCCGCCGCTTTTCGAAGTGCGGGACTAACCGTATTCGTTCTCTTGTTGATACTCGTAGCAACCACCACCCCACTTGGAATAACTGTGATATTCACCACCACACGTCCCTCTTCTTGCACATTATAAACCGGGCGCGGCAAGCCCCCCTGTCCGATAGATCGTCCACCAAGATCGAACGTCCCGTAACCGGCCGAGCCACTCTTAGCTCCCACCGACGCATGCCCGTTTCGGCTCCCCTCAACCCCTTCACCAGCAGTTGCATTTCCCTTACTTCCACTCATCTGCGCCCCTTTTCCAAAAGCTCCAGACACACGCATTTTGGCCGCTTCAGCCGCCTCACGTCTCTCCTTCTCAGCTTTGGCCTCTTTCAGGCGTTGCGCCTCAGCCGCTTTCTCTTGAGCTGTTTTTTCAGGTTTCTTAACCGGTTTTGGTTTATCCATTTTCTTTTCCGGTTTACGTTCGGGCTTCAGTGCCACACTCTCCTCTTCAGTCTGAGTGATCAAATCCTGTTCAGACACCTCCGGTATCTCTGCCAGATCAACATCAGTTGCCTCTTCGGGCATCACCTCCACATCAACGAGTGAAGGGTCATCAAACCCGGCAGCCTCATCGACATTTCCCATAACCACAGGCACTCCACCCAACTCCTCTTTAGGACGCAGAGTAAAAGTGATCAGAATCAAAAGAGCAATCACCCCCACGTGCACCAACAGCGCACCCAGAAAACCGATTATTTGACCCTTTTTACTGTTATCCATTGACCTACTTGTTTTCCGGTGGGCGCGTAGCCAACACCATTTTAAAATGATTCTCGTTAGCGATATTCAAGACGCGAACAATCTCTCGATACGGCACCGTCTCATCGGCATAAAGTGCAACAAACATCTCTGGTTCTTTTTGAGCACAACTCTGCAAAAACGCAGTCAACTCATCAAAGGCCAACAGCCGTTCTTTCTCCTTTCCGAAAGCCACATACAAATTCAAGTCTTTATCGATCACCACCCGCGTCAGCGGTTTAGCCGATGTTTGCTGCTTACCTTGCGGCAACAACACTTTGATAGCATTAGGCGATACCGCCGTCGATGTGATCATAAAGAAGATCAATAGCAGAAAAATCACATCCGTCATGGATGCCATGCTAAAGATGGGCGATATTTTATTTCTTCTTTTTAATGCCATAATTATATAAGAACCCGAAGGCCCGTTAATCTCTATTTTAGACGTTGTCCGACACCTTATTTGGCCGGTCCATTAAGCAAATCCATAAATTCCATGGTTCGAGACTCCATCTTATTGACCACCCGGTCGACCAGCATCACCAAGTAGTTATAAGCAAACATCGCAATAATCCCCACAATCAAACCACCCACTGTGGTAATCATGGCCTCATAAATACCACCTGATAAAAGCGTGATATCGACATTACCACTGCCTGCATTAGCCATCTCATAGAAAGCACGCACCATCCCGGTAACAGTCCCCAAGAAACCCAACATCGGTGCACCACCAGAGATGGTAGCCACTACAGCCAATCCCTTCTCCAACTTAGCAACCTCCAGATTACCCACATTTTCGATGGCCATCTGCACATCATTAATGGGCCGTCCCAAACGACTGATGCCTTTCTCTATCATCCGCGCAGAAGGCGTATTAACCGTCCGACAATAAGTCATAGCCGCCTTAATCTCTCCGCTATGCATATAATCTTTGATCTTCTCCATAAACCGCGGATCTTCCTTTCCGGCTTTACGAATCACATAACACCGTTCAAATAAAATATAAAAGCAGACCACCGACAGCACACCAAGCACCACCATAATCCATCCACCCTTCATAGCCATATCGAGCATATTCATTTCAGGCACACTCACTGCCGTCAAGAGAGGGTTTGCAGAGACCAATGAGCCAGCTACAGTCACGGCCCCTTGTGCCCACATAAGCATCATTACATTCATCATGGACAAAGACATTTTTTATATTCCTGAATAGTACGTTCCAATCCTAGATAAAGCGCATCACTGATTAGTGCATGCCCAATAGAGACCTCGTCTAACCAAGGAATATTCTGATATAAATAAGTTAAATTCTCCAAGCTCAAATCATGCCCGGCATTTAAGCCCAAGCCTAGTTTACGGGCAATTGTGGCTGCCTCAATAAAAGGAGCAATAGCCTCCTCTTTATTAGCCGCATAATTAGCCGCATACGGTTCTGTATAAAGCTCCACACGATCGGCCCCTGCCTTAGCGGCATACTCCACCATTTCAGGGTTAGCCTCTACAAAGACAGACGTTCGGATACCGGCACTACTAAACTGATCGAGTATTTCAGAGAGAAAAGCTTGGTTGTTTTTCGTATCCCAACCGGCATTAGAAGTCAGCTGCAAAGGATCATCAGGCACCAGAGTGACTTGATGAGGTTTCACTTTCAATACCAAGTCAACAAACTCAGGAGTCGGGTTTCCCTCGATATTAAATTCCGTTCTTAACAACGGACGCAAATCATACACATCCGCCCGACGGATATGCCGTTCGTCTGGACGCGGATGAACCGTGATGCCTTCGGCACCAAATTTCTCACAATCAAGAGCCACATTTACGATGTTAGGAACATTCCCTCCACGCGCATTTCTTAAAGTAGCCACCTTATTGATATTTACGCTTAACTTAGTCATTGTTTATGCATTATTTGATGCAAAAATACAAATATTATTATTACTTCCCTAATAATACTAAGAGCATTCTGTTTTCTTTTTTGGTTATTTAAGAGCGCCTTTAAATAGGAATATAAGAAAAAAATGCCAAATTTGCATACTTAAACCAGATCACAGCTTATGAAGTTCGCTATTTTCGGAAATACCTTTCAAGCCCAAGAGGCCTCTTTCACGCAAACCTTGTTTCGTGTTTTAGAGGAGAAGCAAGCCCACATCTCTGTTTGTAAGGCTTTCTATGATGCTCAAAATCCGTTCAACAATTTGCCTCAAGATCACATCACACTTTTCGAAGGTGACGATTTTGAAGCCGATATAGCCATCAGCATCGGTGGCGATGGCACTTTCCTGCGTACAGCCGGCAGGGTAGCTCCCAAAGGTATTCCTATTCTTGGTATCAACACCGGGCGACTCGGTTTCTTGACCGATGCCACACCGGATGAGACCGAAAAGGCGATCAACGAGATCTACTCCAATCAATACTGCATTGAGGAGCGCAGTGTCTTAGAATTGGTTTGTGAGGAGAATCCCTTTGCAACTCCTTTTGCGCTCAACGAGATTGCGATTCTAAAGCGCGATAGCTCGTCGATGATCAGCATTCACACATCGATCAACCAAACGTATCTCAATACTTATCAGGCCGATGGGCTGGTTATAGCCACTCCCACAGGATCGACCGCCTACTCTCTGAGCGTGGGTGGCCCCATCATTGCTCCCTACACCGGTACCATTGCGATAACACCTGTTGCCCCTCACAGTCTCAACGTTCGCCCCATTGTTATTCGTGATGATTGGGAAATTAATCTGCAAGTGGAAAGCCGAAGTCACAACTTCCTAGTAGCGATCGACGGCACGAGCGAAACATTTCAAGAGACCTCGACACTGCGCATCAGAAAAGCGAAACATGCGGTTAAAGTCATCAAGCAGTCCAACCACACCTTTTTCAGTTCACTGCGCAACAAAATGATGTGGGGCATCGACAGTAGAAGCCGATAAAACTCGGCAGTAAGCATTTACCGAATAAACGAAAAGACCTCATACCAACCACCGATGGGTTCGTATGAGGTCTCTTTATGCGTTTAAAACATCAAGGACAGGTAAGCCTCAATCAAGTTCGGGATTACTCCAATTCAAACCGTTGCGAACCGATCAAGATACCATCTGCAAAAACATCCACCCGGTAATTTCCGGCATAAAGGAACTCCTCAACATCCCAAAAAACATTGATATTCTGCTCCTCACCGTTATAATCGATGTATTTCTTAATGGAGTAATTGATTGTCCGATTCTCATAACTAAATGTGTTCGATGCACTCTTAGTCAGGAACGCCTGATCAGGTTTAGCGATACACACATAGATAGTCCGTTCGCCAGCCTGAGCCGTTATATTCTTCACCACCGTAAAGCCGATCGCTAATTTAACGATATCCTTCACCTTTTTAGCCTTCTTGCCCCGCTTATTCCGCGGTTCAATCCAGATATTTGTGGCATCTAACTGAGCGGCCAAAGTCACCTTTTTATTTAAATCCTTTTTCTCATCCGAAAGTGTATTGATCTGTTTGGACGCATCGTTATACTTCTGAGTCACCTCAGCAATAACTTGTTTCTGATGCGTTGTGAGTCGGTTGAGCGAATCGATCTGATTAATATACCCAATCATGATTTTGCGCAGCGTAGCCAACTCCTTCTTTAAACGTCTTATTTCAGAAGCATTGGTACTCTTCACCGTGCGTAACTCCTCAAGAAGGCGCTGTGTTTTCACCTGTTCTTGCTCCAATAGATTTCCCAACGAATCATTAGACACCGTTGTCTTCAATTCATCATACTGCTGGGCAAAACGGGTATATTCATTCTCTAGGTCTTCTTTATCCAACTGGAACTCTTGCACCAATTCACGATTCGCCTTTTTCTCCGAATATAATAAATAGGTTACCCCGATCATGGCTGCTACTAAAACAGCAACTAATACTATAAGCAAATTCTTTTTCTTCATTCGATTAAATCCGTTTGATAACTGCTGCAAAAGTAATCATTTTCTATGGAAGTACGACACGATAGCCCTTAAAGAAAAACAAAACGTGAACCCTATTTAACAAAAAACTCCAATAGCCTGAGTAATCTACTTCTTTAACGAATTTTATTATGGAAAAATTTCTTTAATAGAGATTATCATTGTATTTTTGTCCACAGAAATAGAGATAAAATCATTATCAACTTATATTAAAAATATAGTATTATGTCAAAAGTAACCGTAGTAGGTGCAGGTAACGTAGGTGCTACATGTGCCAATGTTTTAGCTTTCAATGAAGTAGCAGACGAAGTAATCATGCTCGATGTAAAAGAAGGCGTATCAGAAGGAAAAGCAATGGATATGATGCAGACTGCTCAATTGTTAGGTTTCGACACCACATTGATCGGCTGTACAAATGATTATGCTCAAACAGCTGATTCAGATGTTATTGTAATCACTTCAGGTATTCCTCGTAAACCGGGTATGACTCGTGAAGAGTTGATCGGCGTAAACGCAGGTATCGTTAAGACTGTAGCAGAGAATGCGTTGAAGTTCTCTCCAAATGCGATTATCGTAGTGATCTCTAACCCAATGGATACAATGACCTATTTGGCATTGAAATCATTAGGTTTACCTAAGAACCGTATCATCGGTATGGGCGGTGCATTGGATAGCTCTCGTTTCAAATACTTCTTGTCACAAGCTTTGAAGTGCAATGCTAACGAAGTAGAAGGTATGGTTATCGGTGGTCATGGTGATACAACGATGATTCCTTTGACTCGTTTGGCTACTTATAAAGGAATTCCTGTAAGCAGCATCCTTTCTGAAGAAGAACTTGAGAAAGTGGCAGCAGACACCATGGTTGGTGGAGCTACATTGACTAAATTCTTGGGCACATCGGCATGGTATGCTCCGGGTGCAGCTGGTGCATTGGTCGTAGAATCAATCCTACACAACCAAATGAAGATGATTCCTTGTTCTGTTTGCCTAGAGGGTGAATATGGCGAATCTGACATCTGTATTGGTGTACCTGTTATCTTAGGTAAAAACGGTATCGAAAAGATCGTTGAACTTGACTTAAATGCTGACGAAAAAGCGAAGTTCACAGCTAGTGCTGTTGCTGTTCGCGCAACGAACGCTGCTCTTAAAGAAGTGGGTGCACTTTAATAAAGCAGTTGGTTGATTTTTAAAAAGTCTACTCTTTAATAGAAAGAGGGTGCATCAGGTTTTGATGCACCCTCTTTTTTTGATTAATTTCTGCTGCTGCTCTTTCTACTGCTACTCTTATGACTCTTCCTACCATGATCATCACGCTATCGCTACGACTCACAAACGGAGCGATCCTTTCAACCTTTCAGAACTTTCAAAGAGAAAGCACCGCTTTAGAGAGCATAAAGCACCGCTTTAGAGAGCATAAAGCACCGCTTTAGAGAGCATAAAGCACCGCTTTAGGGGTCGAAAAGCACTGCTTTATAAAGACAAATAAATGGTATATTTGCAGTACTGAGAACCAGGGACATGACGCTTTAAGCCTTTGTCTCACAAAAGTCAGGAATAGGGTATCGAACCCTATTGACTTTTACTGAGACAATGGATACATTCAGATTTGTCCATTGTTTTGTACACAACAACCTTTTTAGTAACAAAAGGAAGAAAATGACCACGTTTTCAGTAACGAATAATAAAATGAAACAACTTATTTAGTAA
>RZZX01000200.1 GCA_009929715.1 Bacteroidia bacterium | reverse complement strand
GGTACGGTCCACGACAATGGTTTTTCAACATACACATGCTTTCCGGCTTTAGCTGCAGCCATCGCCATTGTGCTATGCCAATGGTCGGGTGTTGCTATGATTACAGCATCGATATCGTCTGCCGCCAACAATTCCTGGTAAGTGCGGTAACGTTTGGGAGCAGGACCAAATTTCCCTTTACTACCCTCACGGTGTATATTCGCACTGGCCTGTACTGCAGCCTCGGCATAAACATCAAATATATCACAAACCCCATTTACAACAACATTCAGATCATCTTGTTCCAGATATTGCTGATAGCGGTTATCCTTTTTATCCTTCTTATTTGCTTCAATCAAGGTATCAATCCACGATGGTTCTGCAAAACCTGCAGCTCTCATCAATTGCTTTCCACGGATACCAAAACCGATTAAACCTAAACGGATCTGTTTTCCGTTTGGCTGAGCCTCCAACATGGTTGGCCCCTCTTTGCTAAGTTGAAAAACATCAGACATATCTCTGCGTGTTCTTTCAAACTTTTGTCTTTGATATACTCCATACGCCATTGCTCCTAACAAAGGAACTGTAGCTAATGCTTTCAAAGCATCTCTACGGCCGGATGATTCTGGCAGATTATTCTCCGGAGTTTTCTTTACATCTTCTTGTGCCATCTCATCAAATCAATTTAAGTTTCAAAATGCTTTTAGGCATAGCCTTTACAAGCAAGCGATCTATTCCTATTATTTTGGAAGTAGGGAATACAAGCAACACCACCAGGGCTGCCAACTCCACCAGATTCTTATCTATCCAGAGATAAGTTCCTTCAAACGGCATAATATAGCCGGCACCAATAAAAGATGGATGAGAAAGGTAATAGATTCCTAAAAAAGTTATTCCACCAATGGCGGATAATTTAGAAAGACAGCCTGTTAGTAAACCCAGACCCACTAAAAACAATCCCCACTCATTACAGAGGTTTACCAAATTCATCGTGGCTGGATCTTGTGTCAGTCCAATGAAAAATGAGGAAGCGGGACCTTTTGAATCCAACAGATAGGCCATTGATGTCCATTTTGGATTCATTATTTTTACAAGTCCCTCGTACATGAAATGCCATCCGACAAACAGCCTTAACACCACAAGCCAAGTTATTTGAGCTTTTGTGTACACACAACAGTTTTCCGAGTTCTTCATTTGTATTATTATAAATGATTTAAATTATTTCAGACCGTCGATATAGAAAACAAAGAATACCCGAAGTGAGTCTTCTCTCTCCGGGTATTACTTATTAATAATATCAAGTTCTGTTTGACAAAATAAAATTAATCTAAAAGTTTAATTTTAATATTGCGGAACCAAACATCGTCACCATGATCCTGAAGACCGATAAAGCCTTCTTTGTTTTCGCCACCGCAGTTCAGCAACAATTCGTAAGCCAAAGGCCATTTGTCTTTGCTGAATTTGCTTGCGTCAAGAAGTTCTTTCCATTGTTGTGTCCACAAGTGGTATTCAACAACTGGCTCGTCGTTTTGGTAGTGAACAACTGTTCCTTTGTAGCACATAATCTTAACCTTGTTCCATTGTCCGAAAGGTTTAGAATTTTGTGGTTTTGCAGGAATCATGTCATACAATGAAGAAGACTGACGGTTACCATCTTTACCCATTTTGGCATCCGGATGATTTTCGTTATCCAATACCTGGCACTCAGGTGCAGAGATATAAGCGGGTTGTCCTTCCACTTCCTGAATCAAATAGAAAATACCAGAGTTTGCACCCTTTGCAACCTTCCATTCCAATTCCAATTCAAAGTTCTTGAATTTGTGAGCAAATACAAGATCTCCTCCATCTTTAGCACCAGCTTCGCCGGCACCAGAACCTTTGATGTGAATAGCCTTATCATTCACTTCCCATGCTGTAGGAACGTCTTCGCGGTTATAACCTCTCCAACCGTTCATAGTCTTTCCGTCAAACAAAGTGATCCATCCGTCGGCATCCTTTGGGAATGTAGACAAGTCTACTGTAGGCAGATCCATTAATTTGTACTCAGGAGTAGCAGCAACAGCAGTTGAATCAACGGCAGGAGCCTCTTCGGCTTTTTTATTTCCACCTGCACAAGATGCAAAACATCCCATTAAAATTGCAGCACTTGCTAATAATACTACTTTTTTCATTTTATTATTTTAATTAAAATTATCTAGGCATGTCAACTAATTTCCATCCGTCGCGATAGTTGTGCTTGATTAATTCTTCAGCAAACTTCTTCGCATTGATAGGATCGGTCATTGTTTTGTTAAATGTTGGGTGACCATCATGAATCTTGAATCCATCACGGATAACAATCTTCAATGTTTCGTCGTCGCTAATATTGGTGAAACGCATATTAGGACCATCCCACAACAATTCTTTGTTCAAAGCCTGCAAACGTACAGCTAATACTCCCATTACAACCATTTCGTTGAAAGGACCTGCTTCTGCAAAGTTTGATGCAGTAGGAACACGGTTAGCTGCACTTTCTTTTGCTGCA
>RZZX01000199.1 GCA_009929715.1 Bacteroidia bacterium | reverse complement strand
TTGATTAGAAACCAATCGAAGTTGGTGTAAACGATAAAGCAGCTTACAATATTTGATAAACTGCCCTATCGTTTACATCAATTTCGATTTTTCTATAGTGAACAAAGTTGCGTCACCGGAGCCGATATGTATGGACTTTCAATCTTTACACTTTACTATAAGATAAAGGTTGTGCCATTGTGGCAGATGGCTCGTTTCTGAATCTAAGCACGACAAATAGACCTCATTTCTGAGGCTTTTCAAAAAATATGAATATCAAGCTTTAAATACGTAGCGGTATCCGCTGCCTAGGTTTTCCAAGGTGTCCGCCACAGCATTTACAGACAGTAACCTTAATACCGTAGAGGGTTTCGAGCATCTGTGGAGTATCCAGGTCTTTCAGCCGGGAAAGATACTGTTTGCAGCCAAGGAGATTCCGACATAATGTCAGATGTCTGGTTTTGGTTCTGGTACATAGTAATCCATAATGCCTGATTCTGACAAAGCGTTTAGGAGGCACATGCATAAGAAACCGGCGAATAAATTCAACACCTGAAATGGTAAATTCCTTCCATTTGCCTTCTTCTCGGTAGTCTTTGACATAGTAAGTAACTGTATCTTCATCCATGCGGATGATACGATGGTTGCTGATGGCAATCCGGTGGGTGTATTTCCCAAGGTAGTTAATAACGGACTGTGCACCGTTGAAGGTTTTTTTGCAATGAGGAACCCAGTCTTTGTCATAACAAAGGTCTAGGAGATCTTTGAAAACATAATGGTTGCGGTACTTTTCACTGCTTCCGTGAAACTGAAGTTTTCGCTCTTCCCAGAGGTTTTTCAGTTCATCCAGATATTTACCCCGAAACAGTTTTGATAACACTTTTACCGGAAGAAAGAATTCTTCTCCTTTATCACGCCATTGATTGTTGGAAGTCAGACCACCACCGAGTAGAATGACATGAATATGGGGATGGTAATTCATTTCAGAGCCCCAGGTATGTAACACGCAAATATATCCAACCTTTGCTCCGAGATGTTTTGTATCTTCGGTCAGCTCATTTATAGTTGCGGAAACAGAATGATACATTGCATCATATAGAAGCTGCTGGTTGCTGTAGATTAAAGAATTGAGTTCTTGTGGAACAGTAAATACCACATGAAAGTAAGGAGCATCCAGAACATCCTCACGGCGTTTGTCAATCCACATTTCTTTTGGTAGTGCCTGACACATGGGACAGCATCTGTTACGGCAGGAATTATAATGGATTTGCAAGTGGCCACAGTCCTCACATATGCTTACGTTGGCACCATAAGCACCGGTTTTGCAGTTGATGATGCAGTTTGCAACTTTGGATTGCTGGGAAGAAGGTGTGTATTTATCAAGGTATTCAGGATAAAACCGTAGAAATATATCCTGTACAGTAGGATGCTTCATTATGAATCCTCCTGTATATCAAAAGGGCTTTTAATGCCAAGTAAAGTTTTGTTACTGACATGAAGATAAATCTCGGTAGACTTAGGATCCAAGTGACCTAACAATGCCTGAATATATTTAATATCACATCCGTCTTCCAGAAGATGACTGGCGAAGCTGTGCCTGAATGCGTGTGAAGTGACATGCTTAGGGATTCCGGCCCGTTCAGAGCTTCTTCTTAATACTTGATTTACCGCAGAGATATCCAGATATTCTCCGGTTGTCTGACTTGGAAAGAGGATATTTCTGGGTCTTCCGCACTGAAACCAGTACTGAGTCAGAATGTCGAGAGTGCGGTCAGCCAGAATGGTGTATCGGTCCATTCTGTTTTTGGTATTGCGGATGTGAATGGAGTGATTGCTTCGAGATATATCATCATAATGCAAATGAGTTGTTTCAGACACCCGAAGACCGCCGGAGTACATAACAGCAAAGATGGCTTTGTATTTCAGGTTTGTGGTGACATCAAGGATTGCATTCACTTCTTCTCTTGAGAGAACAGTAGGCAGGGAGCGGTCACGTTTCATTCTGGGAATTTCATCTTCGTCCCAGTTGAGTTTGAGAACACGCTTGTACATGAAGCGTAAAGCACCATAGTAGTGGTTGTAGGTTTCAGGTAAAATCCCCATCAGTCTTTTGGTGGTCAGGTAATCATCCGCATCAGCTATAGTAAGTTCCTGCCAGGGTTTACCAGTAGCATTCAGGAAAGGGCTAAGGGCGTGACAATACGCCTTTGTAGTGGATTCCTTTAGATTCCTTTTCTGTGCAGCAATAGTTACTAATTCAAAAATATCTTCGTACATAAAATAACCTCCATGAAATAAAAGTAGTAATAACAACAGTAACTACCCATCATGGAGGAGCATTTGCAAAATAAAACTGCTTGTGAAAGCAGCCTGAAGGTGGTATCATTTTCATAGGCAGTTGTCGGGACTAAGCCCGTGTTTGAAGTTTGTTATTGGTCGTACTTTAACAATACTATCTTGGGACAATCCTGTCACTGCCTTTTTTAGAAAAAGTAAAAAACTGCGCCACAGCCTTGGCAGGCCATCGCGCAGCGATTTTGTTCAATTTG
>RZZX01000198.1 GCA_009929715.1 Bacteroidia bacterium | reverse complement strand
GGTACGCATTTCAAAAGTGCGACAAGGTTTTCGAGACTTACTTTGTTGTGCATGAGAGTGTTATGTATAAAATTAACAGAATTTAATAGACGCTAGTGAGCTTATTTTTTAAATCAACTTTTGTTGACGTAATCTAAAACTTTTCTTTGCGCTCAAATTTCCCGTCCTCGGTATAATATTTCCATGTACCTTTCGGTTTATTATTTGCATACTTTCCACGAAGTTTCAAGGTACCATCTTCATAATATTCACGGTAGCGGCCGTGACGTTTCCCTTCTTTTACTTCCGCTTCACTCTTCAATGCGCCTTCCGGATAGAACTCCCGCAACACATTCCCTTCAAACTTTTCGACATAGAAACGTTTCAGTTCGCTCATCTGCTCTTTTTCGGTTTCAGCATCTTCGTTCATTTCCTTATCATCTTCATCGGTAGCAATAGCAACGGCAACCTCTTCCGGTTGATATGGGCTGTAATCCATCACATACTGCAAAGAAGCCGACTGATCCTCTCCTATAATCTGCATAGTCCAGTAAGGAAATGAATACAAAACGTCTTTGTTTGATTGTATTTCATTCCATGTAGCAGGATTCATCATCGGTTTCAACTGGAAATAAAACTTGCGCACATCTGTATATAAGAAAATAGTAGAACTTGATTTTAAATATGACAGTGCAGTTTCAAAACCTGGATTATTTTTTAATAAATTCTTCTGCTCGTAATCTTCTACAAAGGAAAGTAAAGAAGCAGCTTTATTACTAAAAACTACATAATCGTCAACATAAGTATAGTATGGCTTCTCAAATTTATCAAATAGCTTTCCAAAGAACAAGCGAAAAAAGCCTTTCATTTCGACATAATTAATCTCGAAATCCTTATAATTAGCAGTCTTAATGGGAGTGTAATTTAAACTCTGTCTGGTTCATATTCTAGCTAATTCAATACAAATATAATTTTTTCTTTTTGGATTTACAAATGCTTTTTAAGGCTGTTATTGGAAGTGTGCAAGGGCGGTGAGGAACGAGCCGTTTATATACCCTTGCTCACTTGCGGGAACAGTCTTTTCTTTGCGTTTGAAAAACCGGGAAGAAAAATGGATTATATATCCAATGGCATTCTTTCACCGAACTTAATCCGCAATTGACCGGCTGTCAATGCCCAATTGTGAAGAGGCTGTGTCCATTTCTTGGAGATATTGAGAACGGCCAGGTAGATCAACTTCATCAAGGCCATATCATTAGGGAAAACTCCCTTTGTCTTGGTCACTTTTCGAACTTGACGATGGAAGCCCTCTACAGCATTAGTGGTGTAAATGAGTTTTCGAATCTGTTCATCATAAGCAAAATAGGCAGTAAGCTTATCCCAATTCCTTTCCCATGAATCCATAACGACAGGATATTTCTTACCCCATTTATCTTGTAGTTTATCAAAATTCAATTCCGCCAGATCAAGCGTAGAGGCTTGATAGATTGTTTTTAAATCGGACATAAACTCTTTCTGATCTTTTGAGGCAACATATTTCAATGAGTTTCGGATTTGGTGAACAATACAACTTTGTATAATCACCTGAGGGAAAATAGTGCTGATGGCCTCCGCGAACCCCGCTAGATTATCAATACAAGCGATCAAAACATCTTTCATCCCTCGGGCTTTAAGATCAGTCAGAACACTCAACCAGAAGTTGGCGCCCTCGCTTTCGGAAACATACATGCCTATAAGCTCCTTGCGACCATCTTTGTTGATTGCCAATACATTGTACACTGCTCTGCTTTCGGTTCGGCCTCCATCTTTTACTTTGTAGTGCATCGCATCCAACCATAGAATGGTGTACATATTCTCCAAAGGGCGACTTTGCCATTCCTTTACCTTGGGGACGATCCGGTCTATTATTTCGCTAAGGGTATTGTGCGAGATTTCCACATCATACATTTCCTCTATATGAGCGGAAATATCTCTCAGGCTCATCCCCATTCCATATAAGCCAATAATTTTGGAGGACATATTATCTGCCAAAATCGTCTCCCGTTTCTTGAGGATCTCTGGACTAAAACTGCTGTGGCGATCCTGAGGAGTCACTATGTCGATCTCCCCGGCCATCGTTTTAACCCGCTTACTGCCTCGACCATTACGCTTATTTCCACTCTGACGCTCTGATTCATCCAAATGAGACGACATCTCGCTTTCTAAAGCGGCTTCTAAAAACTCTTTTAACAAGGGCCCAAAGGCGCCATCCTTTCCTGTGAGTGATTCACCACTGCGAAGTTGTGCTAATGCCTTTTCGCGCATTAACTGGTACTCTTGACTGTTTCTATCCATAATACAAAGTAAATTGTTTTTTGGACAGAGTTCAAATTACAGTCTCATTCAAAAATATAGTACTAATCATTGTGATATCCATATTTCCAACTACAAATTATTCCCTGATGCCAATACATATATTTATTGCTGTCCGATAAACCTTTTTAATTAGATCATACAATTAGGGCTGATTCATTTGCATAAATCAGCCCTTAATGGTTATTTTGCTGTCATCACACA
>RZZX01000197.1 GCA_009929715.1 Bacteroidia bacterium | reverse complement strand
AAAAAAGCAGGACTTGAAGTAGGAACCGTTTGTTTTAGTCAATCACAGGAAGCGTCTCATGTCTAATATTTTAAAACTTATCGGTCGAGAAAAAGAGCTTTTTTATGACGACATTCAAGCACATGAAACAGAGCTTGCATGCATTGTCAGAGCATCTTCTTTTTTAGTAATTGGTGGTGCTGGAAGCATTGGGCAAGCCGTTACCAAAGAGATTTTTAAGCGCAATCCTAAAAAGCTACATGTTGTTGATATTAGCGAGAACAATATGGTTGAACTGGTGCGTGATATACGCAGTTCTATGGGGTATATTGATGGGGATTTTCAAACGTTCGCTCTTGATATTGGAAGCGTAGAATACGATGCTTTTATCAAAGCAGATGGCAAATATGACTACGTCTTAAATCTCTCTGCACTAAAGCATGTCAGAAGCGAGAAAGACCCCTTTACTCTTATGCGTATGATTGATGTAAACATCTTCAATACCGATAAAACCTTACAACAAGCTATTAATAGTGGTGTTAAAAAATATTTTTGTGTCTCCACCGACAAAGCGGCAAATCCTGTGAATATGATGGGAGCGAGTAAGCGCATTATGGAGATGTTCTTGATGCGTAAAAGCCTTCAGATCCCTATCTCCACAGCACGTTTTGCCAATGTTGCTTTTAGTGATGGCTCACTGCTTCATGGCTTTAATCAACGCCTTGCAAAAGCCCAACCCATTGTTGCTCCCAATGACATTAAGCGTTATTTTGTAACGCCTCAAGAATCAGGTGAGCTTTGTTTGATGAGCTGTATTTTTGGTGAAAATCGAGACATCTTTTTCCCAAAACTCAGTGAAGAGTTGCATCTGATAACCTTTGCAGAAATTGCTGTTAAATACCTCAAGGAAAGAGGCTATGAAGCCTTTACATGTAAAGATGAAGATGAGGCAAGGGAGCTTGTAAAAACGCTTCCCAAAGAGGGTAAATGGCCTTGCTTATTTACGAGCAGTGATACTACGGGTGAGAAAGATTTTGAAGAGTTTTTTACCGAAAATGAAACGCTTGATATGAATCGCTTTAAAAATCTTGGTATCATTAAGAATGAGCCACTTTTTGATGAAGAAAAGCTCAATGCTTTTACCGACAAAATTGCAACTATGAAACAGACGCAGTGTTGGGAAAAAGAGGAAATTGTAAACTTGTTTCATGCGATGATCCCCAATTTTGGGCACAAAGAGACGGGTAAATACCTTGATGGGAAAATGTAATGTATAAAAATATCGTCACGTTTATTCAAGAGACATTTGCAACCAAAGATTTTATCCCTTTACACGCACCTTTGTTTGTCGGCAATGAGAAAAAGTACCTCATGGATTGTATCGATTCTACCTTTGTTTCAAGCGTTGGAGCGTATGTGGATCGTTTTGAAAAAGAGTTTGCCCAAACCGTAGGAAGTAGATATGCCATTGCTACGGTGAATGGCACAGCAGCGTTACATGTAAGTTTGGTGTTAATGGGTGTTAAAAGAGACGATGAGGTGCTTACTCAGCCTCTCTCTTTTATTGCGACGTGCAATGCCATTAGTTATTGTGGGGCAAAGCCTATTTTTATTGATGTGGATAGAGACACTTTGGGTCTTAGCCCCAAATCGTTAGAGGATTTTTTAATCACCCATGCAGAAATAAAAGAGAATCAATGCGTCAACAAAACCACAGGTAAAGTGATAAGCGCATGTGTGCCGATGCACACCTTTGGGCATCCATGTCGTATTGATGAGATAAAACGCATTTGTGATGCGTGGCATATTGCTTTAGTTGAAGATGCTGCGGAAAGCTTAGGAAGCTATTATCAAGGCAAACACACAGGCACCTTTGGTAAAGTGGGAGCATTTAGTTTCAATGGCAATAAAATTATCACGAGTGGTGGCGGGGGTGTCATTGTCACCGATGATGAAGTCTTAGCAAAAAGAGCCAAACACATCACCACAACTGCTAAAATTCCTCATAAATGGGAATTTGTCCATGATGAAATAGGCTTTAATTATCGTCTTCCCAATCTGAATGCCGCTCTTTTGGTAGCGCAACTTGAACAATTGAAGGGTTTTTTAGAGAACAAAAGGGCGTTAGCCAAAATCTATGAAGAATTTTTCGCTTCACAAAATATGATCTTTATCAAAGAGCCTAAAGAGGCATCTTCTAATTATTGGCTAAACGGCGTTGTTTTGGAAAATAAAGCGCAAAGAGATGCGTTTTTGGAATACACCAATGCCAACGGTGTAATGAGTCGTCCGATTTGGACGCTCATGAACAAACTAGAGATGTTTAAAACCTGTCAATGTGCGGATATTTCCAATGCGATATATTTGGAAGAGCGTGTTGTGAATATCCCCAGTTCGGTGAGAGTATGAAAGAAAAACTTTTGCTCATTGGTGGCGGGGGGCACTGTCGCTCAGTCATTGATGTCATTGAGCAGGAAAATCGGTTTGAAATTGCTGGTATTATCGATAAAAAAGAGTTGATGGGGCAAGAGGTTTTGGGATATAAGATTATTGGGTGCGATGAAG
>RZZX01000196.1 GCA_009929715.1 Bacteroidia bacterium | reverse complement strand
GTTGCCTGCTGAAAAATATCAACGAGGAAAAGTTGATTGAATTGATTCGGCACAATTTAACGTCACTTGAAAACATTATTAATTATAATGATACAAATGACGTCCGCCTTTTCCGGATCAGTTCTGATGTCATCCCCTTCGGTTCAAGTTCTGCCAATACGCTACAATGGAGGAACCTATTTAAGAAGGAACTTTCTCATCTCGGAAACAGCATCAGAGAAGCCGGTATTCGAGTTTCTATGCATCCGGGTCAATATACAGTACTAAATTCACCAGACAAGCAGGTGGCAGAACGTGCGATTGAGGATCTCGCTTATCATTCAGCATTCATGGATAGTCTGGAAGTAGATTCGACTAATAAAATCATTCTACATGTAGGAGGAGTCTACGGAGACAAAAAAGCTGCCATAATTCGCTTTTCGGAGCGATATAAAGATCTGGATGATTCTATCAAGCGGCGCCTCGTAATCGAAAATGACGACAAGTCCTACCATATCGGCGATGTTCTGGAACTGGGTTCGTGCCTCGGAATTCCCGTCGTTTATGATAATCTTCACAATAAAGTCAATTGCTACGATCCGTCAAAAGACGATTCCTATTGGATTACCCAATGCCTATCATCCTGGAGGCAGGAGGATGGCCCGCAAAAAGTTCACTATTCTCAGCAAGACTGTCTGAAAAGTACCGGTTCTCATTCCAAGAGTATTTCTGTAACTGAGTTTCTGGATTTTTTTACTGACCTTGGCGAGAAAAAACCGGATATCATGCTCGAAGTCAAAGATAAAAACCTTTCAGCAATAAAATGCATTAACTGTACGACACCTAATAAAAATATAAAAGCACTAGAGCTCGAGTGGAGTAGATATAAATATGCTGTACTCGAGAAATCGCCGAATGATTACAAAAAGATAAGGGATCTTTTGAAGGATAAATATTCATATCCGGCGATTGATTTTTATCGACTTATCGAACATGCTTATGCGCAGGAGGTCAACCCGGGAAACTGCGTCAATGCCGCTTTACATATCTGGGGTTATTTCAAGGGCATGGCAAGTCTCGAAGAAAAGGAACGATTTTTTAACCTTTTACAGATCTGTCAAGGAAAAGGCTCCTCGATGAATCCTTTGAAGCGATTTTTATATAAACTTGCGGAGAAATATAAGCAGGAGTATTTGCACAATTCCTATTATTTTATTTGATATATTAACTTGTCGATTAGTGCAACGAAAAATTGCTCCTATAGAATTATTTGAGTAGCTGTGTTGATTTTTCTGCATCTCAATTATATATGTAGTAATGATTTTGTAGAAACAAGTTGAAAAAGCCGAAAAATTATACGAGCAATAAAGTATGATTGTAACTGTAAATAGTTTATAGTAAAATACAGCTATAAGGCTAACAAATATTAGTTAGCTTAGGAGGTACCAGATTTGGATAAAAAGCAGGAAATTCTTATGGCTGCATTTGATATTTTTTGTGAAAAAGGCTACCATCTATCGGTTGCCGAGCTAGCTGGGGCGGTGAAAATCAAAACGCCTTCGCTTTACAGTCATTTTGCGAGCAAGGATGAAATCATTGAGTTGGTTGTTCGGGACGAAATCGAAAGATACTATGCCTATTTACATGAATGGATGTTAAAAATCGAAGGTTTATACTGCAAGGAAGCTATGAAGAATCTGTATAATCTTGTGATTGAATATTTTTCAAAAGACAAGCGTCTTCGATTCTGGCGTGCTATAACATTTATTCCTAACCAACAACTTAATAGTTTATTTGCTCAGCTGATATCTGAAAAAGACGCAATATTCAAACAAAAGATGCAGAGATGCTTCTTAAAAGGCCAGTCTAATGGTGAAATAAGACCAGATGTGTCTCTAGGGTCTCTCAGGCTATACCTTTGCATGATTCAAGGTGTATTGGATGGTATGCTTTTATATCCTGAGGAACTTCGTTATAAAGATAATGCTGATGAATTGTTTGAAGCATACTGGGACGGCATTTGCACTTCCCGTGCCGAATAATATAGACGAGTTAAAAATTACTAATGATTTTTCTAAGGAGTGGATAATATGATCACAAACCAATGGTATGCAATACTTCCATCAAAGAAAGTCAAGGCTGACCAGATTGTAAGCGTAAAAAGACTGAATCTGGATTTGGCACTATTTAGAAACAGCAAAGGCGAGATTTGCTGTGTTGTTGATCAGTGTACACACAGAGGGGCAGCACTCAGCATCGGCATGGTTAAGGGAGATTGTATCCAGTGCCCTTTCCATGGACTGGAATTTGATAAAAACGGCAAATGCACATTCATTCCCGCAAACGGAAAAGCTTCAACCGCCGACATCAGCCGGTATAATGTCAAGCATTATCTTGTAAAGGAATTAAACGGAATCATTTATCTTTGGTATGGGGAAGCGGAAGAAGCTGCTGAAAAACTGCCGTTTTTTTATGATCAAATTGATGAAAGCTATTCTTACAGCGAAATCGAAGATCACTGGAATTCGCATTATTCACGCTGTATTGAAAATCAGCTTGATGTGGTTCATGTCCCGATTGTGCACTA
>RZZX01000195.1 GCA_009929715.1 Bacteroidia bacterium | reverse complement strand
AACTTATGCTTCATCTACAAAGATGCACCATTCGATCCAGATGCAATCCTTTCTACTGGAAATGGACTCCAAGGGGTTGATGTCTTTGGTATGCCAACGACACGCAACATCGGCTTTAACGTTAAATTAACATTCTAAATCTACTGACTATTATGATAAAAAATATATCAAAATTTGCAGCTGTATTATTCGTTAGTTCTTTAGGATTCACCGCATGTACAAATTCATTCGAGAACGACAATAAAGATAAAACAGGGTTCACAGATGAACTTCAAGAGTATGATTTCCAAAAATATCAATTGAAATTTGAAATCATGCAAAGTGGTATCTACTTCAACTACAACTGGGGAGATGGTAAAAACTGGCCGTTCCAAATCATGCAAAACCTCGGACAAGACATGTATTCGGGCTACTTCCATGATATGAACAATGCGTTCAATGATAAAAACTCGACATATGCCATCAATGATGGATGGACATCGAGCAACTGGCTGAACACCTATAAATTCATCATGCCGGAAATCATTAAATGCGAAGCCATTAATGCCGATCAACAGGGGTTATTAGGAATAGCTAAAATCATCAAGGTAGAAACCATGCACCGTATCTCTGATGTTTACGGGCCTGTGGTTTATACCAAATTTGGCAAGGATGGCGACAATGTTGACACGCAAGAAGCTGCTTATAAAGCGTTCTTTGCCGACCTTGACGAAGGCATCAAGTTGATTCAGGATTTTAAAAAAGAAAATCCTAATGCTGAACCGTTTAAGGATGTAGACTTGCTTATGCCTGTAGGAAAACGCACCATGTCACAATGGCTGAAGTTTGCCAACTCACTCCGTTTGCGTTTAGCTATTCGCGTAGCGAATAAAGACAAGGCACTAGCACAAGCTCAGATTACTAAAGCATTCGAGAGCAAACTAGGCTTTATCGAAGGAGCTAATGAAACAGTAGCAGTATCTACAGCTAGTGGTAAATATACGAACCCACTTGGCGAGATCAACATGGCCTGGAGTGAAGTCTACATGGGAGCTACTATGGAATCACTACTTAATGGCTACCAAGATCCACGTGCTGAGAAGTTCTACCAACCTGCTGTTGGTGGAAACATCACTTGGAAAGACGATACCGGTGAAAAGAGTTTGAACGAACTCTTCCCTACTGCTGGTACATTTAAAGGTATTCCTCAAGGAACTGGTTTAACTACTGCCGATAACCGTTACAAGCTACATTCTAAAAGTACAGTGGCTCAAAAGACAGATGCTATCTTAATGACGGCTGCTGAAGTGTGGCTCTTACGCGCCGAAGCTGCTTTACGTGGTTTAAGTACAGAAAATGCTAAAGCGTGTTATGAAACAGGAGTGAAAACATCCTTCGCACAATGGGGGGCTGGCAGTGCTGATGCTTATTTAACTAGCCACAACGTACCAACGGATTATAAAGATGCTTTCAATGCGCAATATAACATGAAAGCTTTAATCACCACTACCCCAAACTGGGATGACGCAACAACCCAAGAACAACAATTGGAAAAAATCGTCACTCAAAAATGGTTGGCTTGCTATCCAGAAGGTACTGAAGCATGGACTGAACAACGCCGTACAGGTTACCCTAAACTGTTCAAGGTGAAAGTTAACAACAGTGGAAACAAGATCGACACCGATGTTATGATCCGTCGTTTACCGTTCCCTGCCAGCTTACAAAAAGATTTCCCAGCACAATACACCGCTTTGACCAACGCACTTGGTGGCGATGACACCGGCGGTACTCGTTTGTGGTGGGATGCAGGAAAAAATAATTTCTAATTTAGGTATAACTCTTCGATTAACTAGAGCGTTTTCAATAGGTAAGTAAATTTAGTTTTTTAGTTTAGAGAGAGTTGAAGGGAGTAAGACCGGGGGGGCTTACTCCCTTTTTTTTATGACATCACGTTATGACACCACATCGCTATCAACTTTACGAAACCGGTTAATTGGAAACAGTCCGAAAACCCCATGGACAAGCTCTCTCTAAATCAAAGAGTCTGTTTTGGTGAGCTAAATAAAAAACGATTGAAAATAGGTTTAATAGAGTGCGTGCGAGTTTAAAGGAATCTAATCTCATTTTTGCACGGATTTTTCGTAGTCTAAAAAACAGATTAAAGTTACTTTTATAGGTAAAAAGAGAGCTTTCTCTAACAGGAATATCCTTTTTTCTTCGTGAAAGAATCTAGTTTTGTTAGCGAGTGTTTTATCGTTCCACTATAGTGGGACGATTGGACCACTATAGTGGGACGATTGAACCACTATAGTGGAACGACTATCCCACTATAGTGGGACGATCTTTTTATCGCCAACTAAAAAAGTGTCGCTCGCTGGGCAGCTAAAAAATCTTTTAATGCCCAAACAACCGTTTTTAGAGTCAAATTCAGAAAAGTAAAGATGATGTAAACTAGGACGAGATTATTTAATATCCCCACTTGGTTTTCGGACTGACCCATTAATTGCTCTTTTTTATTGCTGTCCGGTAAAACTTTTATTTCCCCCAAGAATTAGGGCTGAAATTCTCGCTTGAATTTCAGCCCTTTTAACTTCCTTTGCGATTAC
>RZZX01000194.1 GCA_009929715.1 Bacteroidia bacterium | reverse complement strand
TTTGCTGTTCCTTATGTTACCGGTCCGGAATATCAACTTATTGATGAACCTAACTTTGCCGAACCATTGGAAGACTGGCAAAAACTTGGCGTAGATTATGCCATGTATTTACCAGACACAAGCAAAATGAAGGTAAATCCTCAGGGAGAATGGAATAATTCAAAAATTGTTTTTGATAATGGTCATGTTGAACATTGGCTGAATGGAGTTAAAATTCTGGAATTCGAAGCTTGGACCGACGACTGGTATGCCAGAAAGAACAGCGGCAAATGGAGTCATGCCCCAGAATACGGACTAGCCAAGAAGGGCGTAATTTGTCTGCAAGACCATGGTTACCCTGCATCTTTCCGTAATATCAAGATCAAGGAACTTCCCAGAAAAACAAAGGAAGTGGTGCTGTTTAATGGCGTAGACCTTACAGGTTGGGAAGTTTACGGAACAGAAAAATGGTATGTGAAAGACAGCCTGCTAATCTGCGAAAGCGGTCCTGATAAACAATACGGCTACCTTGCAACACGCGAATATTTCGACGATTTCGAATTAACTGCCGAATTCAAACAGGAAGCAGATGGCAATTCAGGGATCTTTATCCGCTCTACAGTTGGAGATAGCGTAAAAGTGAATGGCTGGCAGGTTGAAGTAGCTCCTAAGGGCATGGATACTGGTGGTATCTATGAATCATATGGCAGAGGCTGGTTGATCCAGATTGACGATGATAAAGAAAATATTCTGAAACAAGGTGATTGGAACACAATGGTTATCAAAGTTAAGGGAGATAATGTTACAACAATTCTGAACGGACAGGAGATGGTTAACTTTACTGACGAAAAAATCGGTAAGGGTAAAGGACGTATCGCCCTTCAAATTCATGATGGCGGCGGAATTAAAGTTCTATGGCGTAACCTTGTTGTTAAAACGCTGTAAGAAGTCAACAGATTCAACTTAATTATAATATTACCAGGTATCGGAATTTAGATTTCTGATACCTGGTTTTTTTATACTATTCATTTTATACATATTTTTAGTATTCTATTCGCAATTTAAAGACTTACAGAACGTTGAAATTAAGGTTATTTCTTACCTTTGTGGCCGTTGCCTCAGCAAAAAGGCAGATAAATTGAATTAATTATTCACTATATACTATCGTATGGGAAAATATAAACTAATCAACAACGTGCTGGGATGGGTAACCTTTGCCATCTCTTCCATCGTTTATTTGATGACAATGGAACCTACCGCTAGCTTCTGGGATTGCGGTGAGTTTATTTCTTCGGCCTACAAACTGGAAGTAGGACATCCACCGGGTGCCCCCTTCTTTATGCTAACAGCCAATCTCTTCACTCAGTTTGCATCCGATCCTTCCCAGGTGGCGGTAATGGTCAACTCGATGAGTGCCCTGTTTAGCGGACTTACCATTTTATTCCTTTTCTGGAGTATAACCCACCTTGCCCGCCGGATATTGGTAAACGAAGGAGAAGAAATATCCAACTCTCAGCTTATCACCATCATGGGTAGCGGACTTGTTGGAGCATTGGCCTATACATTTAGTGATACCTTCTGGTTCAGTGCCGTTGAGGGTGAGGTATATGCTTATTCGTCCCTTTTCACGGCCGTTGTTTTTTGGTTGATCCTGAAGTGGGAAGCCGTGGCAGATAAACCCCATGCCGATAGATGGATGGTACTGATTGCCTACCTGATGGGGTTAAGTATTGGTGTTCACTTGCTTAACTTGCTTTGTATTCCAGCCATAGTATTAGTATATTACTATAAAAAATATCCGAATCCTACCCTCAAAGGAACATTTGTAGCCCTATTCATTTCTTTTGCCATCATTGCCGTTATGATGTACGGTGTTGTGCAAGGATTGGTAGAAGTATGTGGTTGGTTCGAGCTTTTATTTGTAAATGGAATGGGCATGCCATATAATTCGGGGGTATTTGCTTATGTTGTAGTTTTACTGGGTGTAATCGCCTGGGCAATCTACGAGACAATGACCTCCAACCCAAACAAGGTTCGTATGAACATTGCCTTTATTCTTTCAGTTACGCTGATTGGAATTCCATTTATCGGAAGTGGTTATGTTATTGGTATTTTACTGATTGCAGCACTCACTGCATATCTGTTCCTATCTAAAAGAACAAGCATTGAAGTGATGAATACCATCCTGGTGTCGCTTTTGGTAATTGTGGTAGGTTATTCATCGTATGCGCTTATCCTCGTCAGATCATCGGCAGAAACACCGATGGACCAGAACTCACCCAAAGATATATTCACTTTGCGTACTTACCTTGCCCGCGAACAATATGGTAAAACTCCGTTGATTTATGGACAAACCTATGTATCTGAAGTAAAACGACAGAATCAGGGAGGAAGTTGTGCTGCTGTAACAAAGGAGGGTGCACCTACCTGGAGTAGAGTAATTAAAAAAGACAAAACAGAAAAGGATAAATATTACGTATCCCGCTACGAATCGGAATACGAATATATTGACGAGCTTAATATGCTCTTCCCCCGTATGCATAGCGGTGACGGACGTCATGTAAGCGCATACCAGGAATGGGCACAGGTAAAAGGCGAACCCGTACAGTTTGACCG
>RZZX01000193.1 GCA_009929715.1 Bacteroidia bacterium | reverse complement strand
TGTGTATTTCACTAAAAATAGACCATCTTACCGGTAATATTAGGCCACCTTCACGCCCTGGAAAGGTCATCTTAGCGAGCGTGAAGGCCACCTATTAAATTATTCCTCAGCAATTTGTTTTATTCAGCCTGTGCTCCTTCTTTTTGGTTCCCCGAACTTAAGCCATGACGTTCACGCATAGATACTTTGCCGTCAATGATGACTTCGTAAGCGTTGTGGATGATTCGGTCTACGATTGCTTCGGATACAGGGCCTTCATCGGATGGGCTGATCCTTTCGCACCAACCTTTTACGCCGTACTGAGTGCAAAAGATGACTGAGCCGTGATGGGTTTTTGCTTCAATGATTTCCAATAAGTCATATGCTTCTGTTGGCGTAAGACATCTTATGAGCCATTCATCCATGAGCAGAAGATCGACCTTTTGGTAGGATTTAACTACTTTTTTAAATGTACCTGTGCCCTTAGCTACGGTCAATTCGTCCAATAATTCAGGCATTCGGATGTAACGGACGGATTTGAACTTGCGACATGCTGCATTTCCTAATGCGTTAGCGACCCAAGTTTTGCCATTGCCTGACGCGCCTTCAAGTATGATGTGATGACCTTCCTCTATGTATTTACAGGTAGCCAGCCGCAATAGTTGCGCTTTGTCAAGCTTCCGGTCCGGATAGTATTCAATCATCTCGATGCACGCCTCTGGATTCGAGAAATGAGCTAACTTTATAGTACGATTTAGCTTATTAGCTTGACGCTTTGCCCACTCGGCATCTACCATGAGGCCGAATCTTTCTTCAAAAGAAAGCGCTGCATAAGTAGCGACATCCTTTAACTGGTCTTCAAAGGCTTGGGCCATTGCGCCCAGCCGCATGCCGTGCAATGCTTCAGAGGTGGATTGATTAATCATTATGAAGCCCCCCTTTGAAGTAAGTTGCACCACGGGTGAATGCGTAACTGCTTCCGGCATTTGTGTTGGAAGTAGTTTCTTTCAGCACCTTATCCTGACCGGTCTGCAGAATGGTTCTGATGGTCCTGATGTTAGGCGTTGTCGTATACGAGAGCGCTCTGGCACAGGCATCATTCAACCGCTGGCAGGAATATTTGTCTGCCATGTTCGTAAGACTGGCACAGGATTTGTAGCCCTGTTCCGGCACTTTGCCGCTTTCCAAGAAAACTCTGACTACCTTCAACGTATTGTCGCCAATAGTGGCGGCCCACTCAAGAAACGCTTCTTTGTTATACATAAGATATTTCTTGTGGTTATCCGGCATATGCTCTGGTTTTATAATAGGATCCCGTTGCCGCTGTGCCAGCCTTGGATGCGAAGCCACCCTAGATCCTTGGAATAACGCCTCGACAGTAGTAGAGGTCAGGCGGATGGAAACCTCCTGACCAATCAAATCGAATGGAACCGAATACTTGTTTTTTCCATCCGTTATGAGATAATCATTGTGAATGATGGCGGTTGACCAGACAGCCAGTTCATAGGTGGAAGCAGGCAGCGGTTTCAAAAAGGATTTTTCTTCATTTTGAAAAGCTGAAAGCCTGCTTCCTTCTCTTTTTTGAAAAGGCTTTTCATTGTATTCAGCCAGCTTTTCAGAGATGGACGCATTCAGTTCGTGGATGCTGAAATGTTTTTCATTACGCAAAACTGCAATGACCCATGTTGATGTGTGGTTTACCGTACCTTCGGCATTAGCCTTGTCCTGAGGTGCTTTTACCCTCGCTGGTATGATAGCTGTATCGTAATGCTCGGCCATTTCCTGATAGCTTCGGTTTAACAGGAGTTCATTCCTTGTATTCTTAATAACACCGGTCTTTAGGTTGTCCGGCACCAGAATACGGGTTACACCACCAAAATATTGGTAAGCATGAACATGCGCCTTGATCCAATTTTCGGTGCCGCGGTCCAGAAACGCTTCTACATAAGCGTAGCAGCTACATGGGAGAACGGCTACGAATAGATACGCGTCGATGGTTTCACCGGTAACTCTGTCATATATCGTTAGGGCACTGCCAGCCCAGTCAACTTCCATCAGGTCTCCAGGTTTCCTGCTAATACGCATGGTCGCTTTGGTTATTCTGGCCCAAGAGCGATAGTTCTCGGAAAACTGGGTCAGTTGATAGGGAATTTCTTTTTCCGAATGACAGATTACAGTGTATTCGGCCCATAACAATGTCAACGTAACGCCAGATTTTGCCAGTTCCTTATGCATATATTCATAGTCAGGGATCCGGCGATTTCGCTCTTTCCTCTCAGGATAGAATAGGTCCTGAATAGCTTGGTTAGATAATTCATCCGGAAGGGGCCATTCAAGACAGTACTTCTTAGCCAACTTGCAGACATTGGTGATCGTATCCCGGGAACATGAAATGCTTGCAGAGATTTGGCGATGGCTGTACTGGAGGCTGTCTAGCCTCAAAATTTCTCGATAATTCACCATGATTATCGACCTCCTATAGTGATGTCACACTTATGTGTGCACTTTCATTATAAGAGAGATTTATTAAAAAAGGCGGCTGGCTTTCTCAAGCGTAAGTCTGGCCTTATTCCTCCGTTAAGCTGGCCTGTTTTTGCCGGTAAAGCGGTATTCAACGAGCGAAATATACA
>RZZX01000085.1 GCA_009929715.1 Bacteroidia bacterium | reverse complement strand
AGCTGTTAACCTTGTGAAGATGATCGCTATGATTCTTCAAAGATTTAGCAGGGAGCATATTAAACTCAGTTTCTTCCAAAAAGGAGAAAATATTGCCAATATTGAGAAGTGATATATTTAAATGAAAGCAAATACCAATCAAGTGTAGCGTAAGTAGCTGTATATCAGTATGTGTTAGTAGTTTTATTATCCTGTTGTTGTTTCTCGTCTCTGCACTTGATTGTTCTTTGTTTGTGCGTATTTTGTTTCTTGTTTGTTTCTCATTTTCGGGGATTTTTAGTACCTTTGCAACACAAAATCAATAAGGAGAAACGACTATGGCAAGAAACAAGAAAACATCAAAGCTCAAAGAGCCAATCCGTCTTAGGATGAAAGACCTGAGCAACGGAAATAAGAGCCTGTATCTGGACATATACAGAGACGGCAAACGTTCGTATGAGTACTTGAAGATGTACATCATTCCAGAAACGGACGATGAAGCACGCAAGCGGAACCAAGCTACGCTGATTGCCGCCAATGCCATAAAGTCGCAACGCATCATTGCAATGACGAATGGAGAGGCTGGTATCAAGAAAGCTGACGACAAGCCAAAAGTGCTTCTTGCAGATTGGCTGCAGACATACAAGGAAAGACAGAAAAAACGAGGACGAAAGGACGAATCGCAAATAAACACATCCATCCGTATTCTCACAGAAATGGGATGCGAGAATATGACAATGGATGATGTGGATAAGAAATTCTGTCAGGACTTCATTGATTACTTGCGTGACGGATATAAAACCAGGAACGGTGAGAACATCTGCACAAATACAGCATGTAACTATTATCGAGGAATGAATGGTGCGTTAAATGCTGCTGTAAGAGAAGAGTTACTAAAGGTAAATCCATTTACAAGACTTGGCAGCTCGGACAAGCTGAAAGTTCCTGAAAGCAAACGTGAATACATGACCATCGATGAAATAAAGAAACTGATAGCAACACCTATGGAGAACGAAAACATAAAGGATGCGTATTTGTTTTCTTGTTTCTGCGGACTGCGTTTTAGTGACATAAAAGGTTTGAAATGGGAAAATATTTTCTGCGATAGCGGACAATACCGCCTACAAGTCGTAATGCAGAAGACCAAAGCTCCTATATATCTTCCGTTGTCATCAGAAGCATTGAAATGGTTACCTGTTCGTAATGGCAAAGGTGCGGACGAAAAAGTATTCTCGTTACCAAGTAACAATATTGTTAACCTTTTGATAAAGCCGTGGGCGGAGGCAGCTGGTATAACCAAGCATTTCACCTTTCACACAGCCCGACACACGTTTGCCACAATGATGCTGACACTTGGAGCGGATTTGTACACAACGTCCAAGTTGTTAGGGCATGTAGACGTGAGAATGACGCAGGTGTACGCCAAAATCGTTAACAAAAAGAAGGACGAGGCTGTTAACTTAGTTAACGGTCTATTCGATTAGGTAACTATGAGACACGACATAATACGGAATTTTACAATCAAACGCAAGACTCTGGCTACATCAGTGGTCAGAGTTTTTTGCGTAATTACATCACATCATAATTAATTGAACAATGACCACAAAATTTGGCGGTCATCTCTCTTTTTGAGAAATGGCAAACAGTACACAGACATTTCGTGAACGACAAGGACGAATTGCACGGATTATGGACTATTCTTCTGGCAGCAAGATTTGGCTATCGAAATGAAGTAACAAATGGCGTAAAGACACACCAACGCTTTGTTGAGGACTTTGCCTGCAGCCACAAGCATGTGAACTGCAACAAGGTGGGTTGCAAGAATGTGCACAGTAGAAATCACAGCATTGCCAAGCGCATTCTGATGGAACGCCATGACCTTGCACAACATCTATTCAACAGTGACGCATTCACATTGGAGGACTGCATAAAAATGAAAAACGTCTTTGATACGACGGATGCCCCTCCACCAAACATCATGTCTCATGAGGACGTTTCAGAAACGAAGCGTCCGCTATCTTTCGATTGTCACCTGACCAAAGAACAGATGGTTCGCATTGCACACTGCGCAAATACGAATCATCTGTTTTGTGTATCAGAGGTATCGATTGACGACATGCAATCCTTGTTGGAATGTAAAAGCAATTTCAGCCTTAAAGTAGAGAACACCCGTAATGTAGCTGTGCTATTCAATGCCCTACTGGAAGGTAACCTCATTGGCTGGAACTGGAAGAAAGCAATGGAGAACGGTGGACATCTGCTGTCAAGGAAGACCGGCAAGCCAATAAGTGCAACAACCCTGTCGAGTGCGCTATCTGACATAAAAAGAAAACCTACGCCAACAAGTAAGCGCATAGAGGATGAGATAAGGGTAATAACAACGCTACGCCCCTCAATATAATAAGGTGTAAGTATGTATGGGACTTTCTGTGACAAAGGAGAGGGTGTCCGTAGTTGGGTATACGTGTCGTATTTATGAGAACAATCATAGCCAAACAGATGAAAAAACGGCAGTAACGTATAGTAAGTGAAAGGAAGACCATGACAGGTACCATTACAATTGGCACTTGTCATGGTCTTTTTCTTTCATCGTCCTCATAGCCACTATACCTTTGCACTCCGAAAGCATGCAGCTAACGGAAGGACGCTTCCATATTTACGAACAAACAAAATAAGAGCACAACGATGTTGAACAACCGAACAACATTTATGGAACGACTCAATGACAGAGTGACCGCCATAGAAACATTGCTTCAAAAGTTGGAGCCTATAGAGGGACTATTGGAACGTCTGACTCTATTAGAGGAGAATATCTACACCACCAAGAACGTATTGACCTTTATGGAGGCGTGCGTTTATCTCGGCATCTCGGAAAGTCTGCTGTATAAACTGACATCAAGTAAGGAAATACCGCACTATAAGCCACGAGGCAAGATGCTGTACTTTGACAAGACGGAACTTGATGCCTGGCTTAAACAGAACAACGTGCCTACATTGGGAAATATCATTGGTGATGAAGGCTGTGGCATGGGATGCGAAGAAGCCAATGCAGCATCAGAAGAAGAACAGAAGAAGAACAAGCGTGTGCCTTATTTTGCGAGGGTACGCTACTCCAAACGAAACAAGCAGTAAAGAGAACAGCTACATGATAATCAACGAAGAGCTACAGAATGTGCGTCTGTCACAGATTTTGAAGGACGCACTGATAAAGGCGACCGATACCTATAGTACGCCGCCGCAGATAATATGGATAGACAATTCAACAATAGCGACTTTGGGTAATTTCAGTGCTTCGACAGGTAAAGCGAAAGCGAAGAAGACTTTTAACGTCTCAGCATTGGTTGCAGCATCATTGGCAAATGGTCAGGTATTGAACTATCATGCCAGTCTGCCAGAGGGCAAACGACGTATCCTCTATGTAGATACGGAACAGAGCCGCTATCATTGCCACAATGTATTGGAACGTATTCTGAAATTGGCCGGACTCTCAACAGCTACGGACAACGAGAACCTTGACTTCATCTGTCTGAGAGAGTACACACCTGCCGTAAGGATTGAGGTTATTGACTATGCGCTGAGCCATAATGAAGGGTATGGACTGGTAATCATAGACGGTATAAGGGATTTACTGCTTGACATCAACAATGCAGCCGAGTCTGTGGAAGTAATCAATAAGATGATGGAATGGTCATCCAAATACAATATCCATATCCACTGTGTGCTCCACCTGAACAAGGGGGACAATAATGTGCGTGGGCATATCGGAACCGAAATGAACAACAAAGCAGAAACAGTGCTTGTTATCAGCAAGAATACCAATAACCCAAACATCAGTGAGGTAAAGGCACTGCACATCAGAGAGAAAGAGTTCAAGCCGTTTGCATTCACTGTAAACGAACAGGGATTGCCAGAACTGGCAACCGATTATGATAGTTCAGAGGATGAACATAGCAAAAGCGCACCGCTTAAATATACCGACCTAACCATAGAACAACATGAAGAGGCTTTGACATCTGCCTTTGCTGGTAAGCCTATCAAGGGCTTTGAGAAAACCATTCAGGCAATGATACCTGCATACGAGGCTATAGGGTTCAAGCGAGGGCGAAGCGTGATGGTGAAAGTGTTGCAGTACTTAATGAACGACTTGAAGTTGGTGAAGCGATACGACAAAATGTTCTATTATGGAGAAGTTCCGACAAATGTACAACTATTTGAGGAGGACGAATAAAACACTTTAGCAAACACTTTACTTTACGGGTGTGCCTATAGAGGATGAAGTAAATGAAGCGTTTTTGAAGTCCCCCAAAAGACTATATGTGACAAGACGCAGCGAGTTTAAAAAGACTTCAGATTTTGGTTTACTTTATAGGTGTGCCTATAGAGGATAAAGCAAATAAAGTGAAATTGGAATATGAAGTCCATAGACTGGTGTTACAGATCAATCTATCTGAAAACACTTCGGAATTTCGTTTACTTTATGGGCATGCCTATAGTAAGTGAAGCAAATAAAGTGATTGACAAGTAGTAAATATGGAATAAAAAGCAAGTAATAGTAATGGATATTTCAGAAGCTAAGAAAATAAGCATAGTGGATTATCTTGAAAATATGGGATATACCCATGCCAAAATGCGAAGAGGGCAATATTGGTACCGCTCACCATTGCGTGAAGAGAAAACACCTTCGTTTGTAGTAAATAACAATCTCCATGAATGGTATGACTTTGGAATTGCAGAAGGCGGTGATTTGATAGAGTTGGGCAAACGTATGTATAACACCAATGACATACATACCGTTCTGACTATGATAGAACGTGATAGCAATGGTCTGGTAAAAGAGAAAAAGACAGAGGTGCGTCCATCGTATACAAACGTAGAAGATGATATGATTGATTTGCGAGTGATGCCACTAAGGAACTATGCCCTAACCTCATATCTCCAATCAAGAGGTGTTGATATTGGAATCGCCACGACTTTCTGCAAGGAGATTCACTATACATTGAGAAATAAGAAATATTTTGCTATCGCATTTCCAAATAAATCTGGTGGTTTTGAGGTACGCAATCCCTATTACAAGGGATGTATCAAGAACAAGGATGTTTCTGTCTTTTATCATACCAACGGAATGACTCAGGAACATATATGTGTTTTTGAAGGCTTTATGGATTCTCTGTCGTATATGACATTGCGCAAGAAAGGCAATATGGAAATCTGTGTAGATAGCATGGTTGATGTGTTAGTGATGAACTCTGTTGCCAACCTGAGAAAGTCCATGGATTATCTGGAACCATACAAAGAAATCCACTGTTATCTCGACAACGACATTGCCGGGCAAAAGACTGTGGAGACATTCATCGGATTATTCGGGGAAAAGGTAAAGGATGAGTCGGCAAGGTATCGTGAGTATAAGGATCTGAATGACTTACTGCGAGGGAAAAAGCGGTAGGAATGTTTGGAAGTTTGTTCAATGAAGGGTCTTTGTTCAGTGAAATTGAACATTGAGCCCTCATTGAACATTCATTCCCTATAAGCGGAATCATAACGAATTAAGTTATTGACTTATGATTTCCACGACCAAAGGACATAACCGGATTTGGTGTGTTAGTCATACAAAATCAAGGCTATATGTTTGATTTTTACAAATCAATGTCTTTCCTTTGACTGGTATAATGAAAGCTTCTCTTTGGAAGGTTGGCTATTTTTTACCGCTCGAATCAAACAAATCGCCTTGATTTTTAAAAATCAAAGTATAGTCTTTGATTTAACAAAGGAAAAGTATTATCTTTGCATCAGTAATCATCAAATTTAAAGTCTATGATAAAAGGTGTTATCACTGGAGATTTAGTAAACTCCACCAATATAGCTGCCAAATGGAGGCAAACAGTAGTAGATGCGTTGCATGTATGCGTTGAAGAATCCATTCCACTAACTCCAATAAAGTTAGAGATGTATCGGGGAGACAGTTTCCAAGTTGTTGTTGACAAACCAGAATATGCATTAGCCATAGCCATTGCACTTAGGGCAAAACTAAAAGCCGAAACCCCAGATGAACAGAAGCTGTGGGATGCAAGATTGGCTGTTGGTATAGGTGAGATATCTTTTGAAAGCGACAATATAGTAACTAGTGATGGAGAAGCGTTCAGACTATCAGGCCATTCTTTTGACCATATAGGGAAAAAGAGGCTGAGCATATCAACTCCATGGCCCGATTTTAATACAAACATAGATCTTGTCACTCGTTTTGCAGATGACTTAATTACATCATGGACTGCAAAACAAGCAAGGGTTGTATATCAATCAATGCTTTTTCCTAAACTTCAAAAGGATTTGGCTGAAGAATTAGATATGACAAGGCAAAACTTTAATTACCACTGGAGTTCTGCAAGAGGGCAGCTTATCTTGGACTACATTGAATATTTTAAATCGTTAATCTCAAAATATATAAGATAGTAATATGGAAACACTCATTATACTAGTAAAGTTACTCTGTGCTCATTTATGTTCAGATTTTATACTGCAGACCGATAGAATCAATAGTGGAAAGCGCAAACCTGGCATAAAAGGCATTAGTTATTTGATCCTTCACAGTATTACACATGCATGTATAGCATATTTATTGGTGGCAAATTGGTCATGCTGGCAAATTCCTGTCATAGTATTCATTAGCCATTTCATAATAGATTTGGTCAAGTGCAAATGCTGCAAAGAATCGCTCTCAACATTTCTTGCAGACCAGTTTTTGCATATCGCAATTATTGTAGTATTATGGTTCTCATTATATAAAGAAGGAATAGAGTTCTCATGCCTTAACGCTCTTTGTTCGGCAAAGGTTTGGTTGGCATTTATGGCATACATGTTAATGTTAAAACCTTCGTCAATTCTCTTGGGCTTGTTTCTCAAACAATGGACACCATCCTCGTCTAACTCACAGAGTCTGCCAAAGGCTGGACAATGGATTGGCTATATAGAAAGAATACTGATCCTTACATTTGTCCTTGTGGGTAGTTTTGAGGGCGTTGGTTTCTTGTTGGCAGCAAAGTCTGTATTCCGTTTTGGCGAGTTGAACAAGGCCAAGGAAATCCAAACAACAGAATATGTCCTAATAGGCACATTTGCAAGTTTTACTATTGCCATTCTTACAGGAATAGCAATAACACATTTATATTTGTGATATCCTTATATAGCATTGACTTATGAATAAAAATATTGAGAATTTCTTAAATGAATATATGAAAAACCCAGACCCTCAGTATGCTGTTTTTCTAAAGGGAGACTGGGGATGCGGAAAGACATTCTTTGTAAACAATTGGCTTGATTCATACAAAAAGAAGATTCCTGAAGAGCAAATACTAAAGCCTGTTATGGTTTCACTTTATGGCTTAAGTGATATTAAACAGATAGCAGCAGCAATCAATAAGTCTCTTTATCCAATACTTTGTGGTAAGGCTGCAAAAGTTGGTAAAACTCTTACTAAGTTTTTATCTGCAATAGTTTTAAAACATGAAGTTGATTTAGACAAAAATGGCAATTCTGATTTCGAAATAGAGCTTAGCTTGGACTCACTGTTGCTATTGTTCAATTCTGAAGACAAGAACGTCAAAAAAGGAAAATTGTTGATATTCGATGATATTGAACGTTGCGATATGCCAATGAAAAGGCTCATGGGGTACCTTAACTATTTTGTAGAGCTATGTCATAGCCATCTTATTATCATCGGTGATGAGAGTAAAATGACAGATGAGCAGAAAATCATATTCTCTGACTTTAAAGAAAAGACTATCGGTCGTGAATTTGAGATTAACACCAATGTAGGAAGTGCTATTAAAAATTTTACAGAACAAGAGCCAACCAATGAGTTTGTTCGCAAACATATCACTACCATAGAGAAAGTATTCTCAATGACAAATTGCCAGAATCTACGTATATTGAGACAAGCGCTATGGGACTTCGGAAGATTTGAAGAAACCATGATAGAGTTCTCTAAGGAATCCAAGTATGAGCATGTCATGCTGCATATTTTAGGCTCATATATTATATCATATTGTGAATACAGAGGCGAAAATCACAATTTGTTGGATAAATGGGTTAAGTATAATTGTAACTGGGAGACAACAAATAAAGACGAGATAAACATGTTAAAGCAACAACTTGGGAATCTCTGCCAGAGATATAACAATAGTTCGATATCCCCTTATCAGACTTTCAACATCAGCTTGGTGGAGAAAATCATCACAGAACTAAACACCGGAATTTCTATTAAAGATTTTGCAGAAGGGTATTTTGCACCAGATGTTGATGAAAACCCTTGTACAAAAATCCATGATTCTTTTTCCATGGACAATGAGACTTTCTTTGTATTCTACAACAAATTAATAGACGACATATGCAATTTGAAGATAAAAGGATTTAAAGATTTGGGGTATGCACTTACCTACTTGTTTTCTTTAGACTTTCGAAAGACAAAAGAAATCAATGAAGCAGATTTCAACAGACTTCGCGATGCCCTTCTAAATTATTTAATAAATATAACAACATCAGAAGACCTCTGTTTTGCAAAATTAGAGTTTAAAAGTGGCATAAACTCTTATATTACAAATGACGAACTTCCGCGTTTGTCTATCATATGCTCGACGTTTTATAATGAATGTGAGAGAAAAATTAAGGCGAGTAAAAATATTATGACTCTAACATTGGAAAAACTTACAGATTTAAATGTGGAAGATTTATTCGATATCAACAATGAAGCCTTGCCTGACCATAGTGGTACTTACGAAATGGTTTCAATATTCAATAGTATTGATATATCTTTATTGTTCGATAACTTAGGCAAGCTTAATAATGCTTCATTGCAGACATTTAATAGTTTTATTCGAGAAAGATATAAACTATCCTATAAAATGGGAAATTGGATTAGCAACACAAATGATGATATAAAACCATTGCAGGAATTAAAAGAACAAATAGATTCACACATTCTCAAAGAACAATTAATGAGAAAGGAGGCTTTTCGTAGAATATCGGATTCTCTGGATGGAGCTATAAAAAGATGCCAAGGAGTATTAGACGAATTATAAGTCTTGTTTATTTGAAATATACTACCTCAAATATGGTAGAATAGGCGTATAGTATTATACAATATAAAAAGGAAGCGGGTTTCATCACTATTCGATGAGATCCGTCTTTTTGTTTATATCCGTATCATCTATCCTTTTTCTTGGGTCAGCGGATTTCATATTGAAAAAGCACATTATAAGACATATATAACCGACATGGACAATGTCATTATTGGAATAAGGCATTGTCACACAGCCATACGCTTTCAAGTATGAAAATCAAGTTTGATTTTGTTTTTATCTACAATTGATGTTAAGAAACAGTCCTCGATGGGGCTGTTTTTCTTTTATCCCAATCTTTCGGAGTTTCTTTGCAACCGTTTTCGGAAGGGCGCACAACCAAACGGCATGGACAAAAGAGAGATTTATCTGTGGGCATGTGCAGCCTTTCCTAACCATTCAAGCCAATTACATCATATATGAGAATTGCTTGTTGGGTAGTCAAAGAAAACGACAAGAGACAATAGGAACAACAATGTATAATCAAACTTAAAGGAAATGAGTTCATACTTGATATTCGTACTTGTATTGACAGCGGTATATATCATCTACTACGCTGTTATAGTCACCAAAGACCTCTATGGCAAGAAGGATGATGCCAAGACAACGGAGGAAGTATTTGATGTTAGTAATATGGCTGATGCAGAGGAAAGCATCGCCGTAGAAGAAAACAACGGAGGATTCAGTATTGGTGGAAACAGCTATGACACACAGGTGGATGCGGTGGCAGACTATGGTGTGGGAGAAGCTGCGAATAAGCCGAATGGCTACAATGATAACATAGTCGAAGCTGGACAGGACGAATCGGACAGAGTGAATGGAGGCTATGTCGGCAATGAAGCCAATGCTTCATCTGGAGAATCTGGTGATACAGACAAAGAGAGTGCTTTTGAGAAATTGAAAGCAAAGATGGAGGAACAGTTGGAAAAAACAGAAACGTATATGTCCAATCCACTGACCGACAAAGAACTATACACGGCAATGATTATGCGAGATCCGAAGCTAAAATGGCAAATGGTGAAGAATGAACTATGAAAATGAAACGGTTTCATTGGGCTTTGTCCGCATTAGTGTTGGGCATCCCCATTCGAGCAAGTGCCAAGTGTGGCGGTGTGAACTATAGTTGGGGAGCGGACGCACTGGCAAGCATGCACGACTACGTGGTGACAATGATGCTGTATGTGCTATATCTGCTCTATGCCATAGCAGCCATAGTAGCGGTCATATCAGCATTGCAGATATATATCAAGATAAACGCAGGAGAAGACGGAGTGACGAAATCCATTATGATGTTAGTAGGCGCATGTCTGTTCATCATTGGAGCTTCTATCGTGTTTCCGGCATTCTTCGGGTATCAGATATGGTAGGTATTAGATTTAGGATAACGGTATCAGACAGGTAAATAGATTTTAGGATAACAACAGACTCAACTGCAGAAGAGTTATATAAAAAGTAACGATTAACAAACAAAAGGAAACAGAATGTTTAACAAGACAAAGAATTATTTGAAGAAGAAGGCAAAGAATGTGATGTCTTCTGGACGTTTAAAGGCAATGGCACTTATGCTCTTGGTGGGTTGTGGTGCAGCAATGGCTCAGAACTCGGCAGGCGACTACACAGCCGGCACGACAGCGTTGACGCAGGTAACGGAGGAAATCGCCAAGTATGTGCCCATCGTGGTGAAATTGTGCTATGCCATCGCAGGTGTAGTAGCTGTAGTCGGTGCTATCTCGGTGTACATCAGCATGAACAACGAGGAGCAGGATGTCAAGAAGAAGATTATGATGGTCGTTGGCGCATGTATCTTCCTGATTGCAGCAGCCCAGGCATTGCCTCTGTTCTTCGGTATCGGATAATGACACATAATCCGAACAACAGCAAGAAGTGAGATTGTCAAAAAGAGAGTGATAACGCAAAGAAACTATTGTTATGGACGCAGATAAAGAAGAACGCTATGCGGACTTCCCCGTGTTCAAGGGATTGCAAAAACCGCTTGAATTCATGGGATTCCAAGGACGCTATATCTATTGGGCGGCAGGTACGGCAGGTGGAGCCATTGTAGGTTTCATCATCGCTTACTGTTTGTTGGGATTCGTTGTAGGGCTCGTGGTGCTTGTATTTGCCATTTCCACAGGTGCTGCCCTTATTTTCCTCAAACAGCGGAAGGGACTGCATACCAAGAAGAGCGACCAAGGAGTGTATATCTACGCCCATAGCAAGAGCTTCTGATAAGGAAATCAAAAGAAGAACCATCATGAGAGTTGTTGGGTTGATTGCATGTTGAACGAGGTAGGTTCGCTCCGACGGAAGAAAGAGTGAGCCTACCTTTATTTGATTAAAAATGAAACAGTTGATTATAGGTTACAGAAATGGGGCAAACGACATGTATTCTGTCATTATCCCCCAAAGATTCAGAGTATACATATGCGTGGCAGATAGTCCATCTTTGGAAATATCGATTGCGGATGATGAAGACAATGAACTGGTAAGTACATTTCTTACAGTTTCCCAAGAGGACTATCCAATTTTACAAGAATTGAGCTATGAAGATTGGGAGACGCATTTCGATGAGGATTTTACAGACTATATCGTAAGTGACATTTGCAATTATCTGCATACAGGCAGATATTACGATGATGAGGACACGATGTATCGAGCATATTTTGACTTTGACTATTACGAGAAGCATTGGACAGATTATCTGAAATGGGTTATAGACAGACACAGAGAAGAATGTGCAAGAGATAATAATGATCAGTAAACAACAATCAGTAATACCAATAATCAGAAATGATACTATACGTCATCTTGTTTTTCATTGCACTATGTATCGGCATGGCAACATCCGTATATGCCTTCGGTACTGGAGGTAAACGGAAAAAGATATTCGAGGACATCTACTTCTCGGTGGAGGAAGTGGACGGTATCGGTGTGGTGTATACCAAGAACGGTGACTACTCAGCCATACTGCGCATGGAAAATCCAGTGCAGAAATACTCCGCCAACATTGACAGCTACTATGAGTTCACCCAACTCTTCACCGCTATCTGTCAGACCTTAGGCGAAGGCTATGCCATCCACAAGCAAGACGTTTTTACACGCAAACAGTTCAAGGACGAGAGTACTGACAAGCATGAGTTCTTGTCGGAAGCCTACTTCCGCTATTACGAAGGACGTGAATACACAGACAGCAGTACCTATCTGACCATCACTCAAGAAAACAAAAAGAGCAGTCTGTTCTCTTTTGACCATAAGAAGTGGCGCGACTTCATGGTAAAGGTTCGCAAGGTACATGACCAGTTGAAAGATGCAGGAGTGAAGGCATCCTTCCTCGGCAAGCAAGATACACAGGAATATGTAGACCGCTTCTTTGCCATGAATTTTCGGGACAAGACCGTAAGTATGACAGGCTTCAAGGTGGATGAAGAGACCATCGGCATGGGCGACAGACGTTGTAAAGTGTACAGTCTGGTAGATGTGGACTGCGCCAATCTACCCAGTGTTATCCGTCCATATACCAATATGGAAGTAAACAACACCAGTATGCCAGTAGACCTACTATCGGTAGTAGACAATATACCAGGAGTGCAGTCGGTGGTGTACAACCAAATCATCTTCATGCCCAACCAAAAGAAAGAGTTGGCAGTATTGGACAAGAAGAAAAACCGCCATGCCTCGATGCCCAATCCAAGCAATCTGATTGCAGTGGAAGACATCAAGCGAGTGCAGGACGTGATAGCGAGAGAAAACAAACAACTCGTCTATACACATTATAATATTATAGTAACTGTGGCACCCAATGTAGATATTCAAAAGTGTACGAACCATATAGAAAACGCATTCGGGCGCATGGGCATCCACATATCCAAGCGAGCATACAACCAACTGGAGCTGTTCGTCAACTCATTCCCTGGCAACTGCTTCGGAATGAGCGAAGACTACGACCGCTTCCTCACCCTATCGGATGCAGCCGTCAGTATGATGTACAAGGAGAAGATAGTACATAGCGAGGAAACTCCTTTCAAAGTGTACTATACCGACCGACAGGGAGTGCCAGTAGCCATAGATATATCGGGAAAGGAAGGCAAGAACAAGTTGACAGACAACAGCAATTTCTTTGTGCTCGGACCTTCAGGCAGTGGCAAGAGTTTTTACGTCAATTCCATGGTACGCCAAGCACATGAGCAGAATACCGACATCGTGTTGGTGGACACTGGTAATTCGTATGAAGGACTATGTGAATACTTTAACGGCAAGTATATCTCGTATACCGAAGAGCACCCCATCACGATTATCCAAACCCCAGCATTATCCTAAAAATATAGTTTTTTATTCTGTAAATCATTCTGTTATAGGATGAATAGGTTTGGATAATACATTCCTATATCT
>RZZX01000192.1 GCA_009929715.1 Bacteroidia bacterium | reverse complement strand
CTTCCATTCATTAAAATCGTTGACGAAGATGGTGAATTGAAAGATTACTGGACTGGTTTCCGACCAGACAAAATGGCTCAATGGTTTAAAAAGTAAGATATAGTTCGGTTTTGCGCAAGGGGGAAGAATGAAAGAATTCATTAATTTACATCAACATACACATTTCAGTAATGCTTCGATGATCGAGGTTGTTAGCAAGCCAGATGATTATATTCAATACGCTTTGGATAATAATATTTCTACTGTTGGATTCACAGAACATGGCTCCGTCTTGTCTTGGGTGGCTAAAAAATTAGCGGTAGAAAAAGCTGGTCTTAAATACGTACACGGAATTGAGGCTTACGCCACAGAATCATTAGATGTAAAAGTTAGAGATAATTACCATCTCATTTTACTAGCTAAGAATTATGATGGGGTGAAAGAAATAAACGCCTTAAGTTCTCTTTCTTATAGCGGAAGAGGTGAAAAGGATTCTGATGATTATCATTATTACTATAACCCTAGATTGTCTTTTGAGGAAATATCTAATACATCTGATAATGTTTTAATTTTTACAGCATGTTTGGGTAGTCCGCTATGGCAAAACTACAAAAAGAACGAAAAAGAAGACTTAAAAAAATGGACAAACTTTGTTGTCGAGAACAAACATCGTGTTTGGCTAGAGGTGCAACCTCATAATACCAAAGAACAGCAAGTTTATAACAAGTGGTTGCTAGACCTTGCGAAAGAGCATGGTATGAATATAGTTGCAACAAACGATGTTCATGCGGTATCAAAAGAACACGATGCTCTACGCAAGGTTTTAATGAAATCTAAAAATGTAGTGTTTGACAATGAAGAAGAGGAAGACTTGGAATTATGGTCTAAAAATTATGATGAAATGTTTGAATCTTTTAAGATCCAAGGAACTTTATCAGAAGATGAGATCACACAAGCTTTAGACGAGACTATTAAGGTTGTAGACTCTATTGAATCTTTTGATTTTGACTACAGCTTTAAATACCCTAAATTGTATGATGATTCAGAAAACATTTTTAAAGAAAAAATTATGAATGGATATATAGCCAAAGGGTTAAATAAGCTACCAGACGATCTGCAAAGAATCTACAAAGATCGAGTTAATAAAGAGCTTGACGTTTATAAAAAACTCAACTCAGTAGACTTCATGCTGTTAATGGAATATATTGACATGGCTGCTAGAAATGACAATCGTTTCCCTGGTTATGCTCGTGGCTCTGTGTCTGGATCGCTTATAGCCTATCTTCTTGAAATAATTGAAGTAGACCCAATTAAAGAGGATTTATCTTTTGAGAGATTCCAAAACGTATCAAGATTAAATTTAAGTGATATTGATACAGACTTTTTCTCTGAGGATAGAGATTGGGTTACTAAATTTCTGCTCACTAATGATAATTTTAATTGTTCTGCTATTGTAACCTACAACACTTTGGGGATAAAAGGTGCAATTAAAGATGTAGGTAGAGCTTTGGGGTATGAATCGCAAGAGATGAATATCATCACCAAAAATTTACCAGAAGATGAAAAAAAGAAATCCTATATACCAAATAACATTAGAGAAGAATATCCTGAACTTTCTAAGATAGCGGAGAAGGTTGTGGGGGTTATCACATCAGTTGGTCGTCATGCGGGTGGATTTATTGTTACATCCAGACCGCTAGAGGAAGAGCTGGGAACCATCCATGTTGGAGACTCCCCATATGCGGTATCATCCGTTGCCATGAGAGAGGTTGAAGGTTTATTCTACGTTAAAATGGACATACTCGGTGTTGATAACGTAGGATTAGTCAATAAAACCTGCGAACTGGCTGGAATACCTAGGGCTACACCTCAATCTGATAATATTGATTTCAACGACATCGAGGTCATGAAAGATATAGCTAAAGACACCACAGCTATATTTCAAATGGAAGGACAGCGAGCGCAGAAGCTATTAAGTACAATGTTCAGTGATACCACAATGGATAGGATGAAAGAAACTGGCGTTAATACCGATTCAATAAACCAGCTGGCTTTGCTAAATGCCGCAATGAGACCAGGGGCAGCTTCGGTAATAGATGACATCTCTAATGGTATCGTTAAAGATAATGGTCATGAGGCGTTAAATTTACTGCTCAAAGATACACTAGGTTACTTGATTTACCAAGAATCACAAATTCAATTTCTCGTTGAGTTTTGTGGTAGGAGTGCGTCAGAGGCAGATCTAATTAGACGAGCTATTGGACACAAAGAACCCGAGGTTCTGGCGGTAGAAATCCCTAAAATAAAATCGGAGTTTGTGGAAACGATGGTTTCGAAACATGGAGATACAAAAGCTCATGCAGAAGAAATTGTTGAAGACTTTATTCAAATCTTCCAAGATGCGGCTGATTATTCTTTCAGTCGTAACCACGCCATTCCCTACTCTTACATCGGGTATATCTCTGGTTGGCTGAGATACTATTACCCTATTGAATTTTGCACATCTGCATTACGAATTTGGCAAAATGACCAAGAGAAAACCAATAAGATTATCACTTATGCCAAAACTCGCAACATAACTATTGAACAACCTAAATTCCGATATTCAAAAGGGGATTATTTCTTTGATAAAGAGAGCAATACTATCT
>RZZX01000191.1 GCA_009929715.1 Bacteroidia bacterium | reverse complement strand
ACTGTACGTACTGAACATGCATCTATATTGCTGCTTGATGCATATCGCAAAGGAATTCGTGATCTAGACTTTGCAATAGGATATGAAGGTATGAAAAAAGAGGCAGACGAGCTACCAATGGCATCTCCAGACCAAAAGTTGGAATCGGCATACGATCTTTGGGCATTATCCCAAATTGCAGGTATAATGGGTAATAGCTCCGACGAAAAAAAATACCGGGAACAATCGGAGAAATTATTTGAAGACACATGGACAAGGGAGTTCATGCAAATCACCCCTGCATTTGAAGTAATGAAAAATAATGGACTATATCAAGGTACGCGTTGGCAATATCGTTGGGCTGCCCCCCAGTATATAGACCAAATGATACGTTGGGTAGGCAAGGACACTCTTAGCAATCAGCTCTCATACTTTTTCGAAAAAAACTTGTACAATCAAGGAAATGAACCGGACATTCATGTTCCTTTTTTATTCAATAGATTTGGGAAACCGGAATCTTCCCAACAACTGGTTCGTAATCTGCTTACTAAAGAAATGACTCATCGTTATGGTGGCAATTCAGAATTTAAGATTCCTTACGTTGGAAGAGCCTTTAAAAATCATCCTGAAGGTTATAGTCCGGAAATGGACGAGGACGATGGAACGATGAGTGCCTGGTATATATTTGCCTCAGCGGGATTTTATCCCCTCCTGGTGGGAGGAGACAGTTATGAATTAGTTTCTCCGATTTTTGACAGGATATCCATCGACATGGGTAACGGAAAGACATTTGAGATAAAAACAAAGGGACGTAAAACAGCCGAAGATATAATCAAGCGAATTACAATGAACGGCAAGGTAGTTTCAAATTATTCCATATCTCATGGGGAGATGCTAAAAGGAGGAACTTTATTATTTCAGTACTAATCATCCAACAAACATTTATTTATATGATTTTATCATATAAATAAGTTTCAGTAATATTACGATCATTTTTATATAATATAAAACGGATAACATTCAGCCGTATGCTCTGAATGTTATCCGTTAAATTCAAAGATATTTAATAAATAAATTATCTAAAATAACAACAAAGCAGTAAGGCACAAAGCAAACAGCAGTACATTTCTTCCGGTATAAGCCAATGTAACATTCAATGCTTTTCCTTCAAGAGAACATAATTCTCGCCATGTTTGGTAAAACATCACAAAAAAGATTCCAAACAATGCCACTATCCATGCTGCACTCTGCATTATTAATGGAATGACCAATAAGATTGGCACAACTCCATTGAACAGATAAAACCAACGGCCGAATCTCCTGCCAAACAACACAATAGTAGTACGCTTGTTAACTTCCTTATCTTGAAAATAGTCACGATAATTATTCACTATTAAAATATTAACAGAAAGAAGCCCCATGGCAACAGACAATATCAATGTCAACAAGGTAATACTACCTGCTTGTACAAAATAAGTGAAAACAACCGGAACTATACCATAGAATAATAATACACAAATATCACCAAGACCATTGTATGCTAAAGGAAACGGGCCAGCCGAATAAGCCAATACACATACTGCAATTGCAATTCCTACCGGAAGAAGCACCCAGCCTCCATAAAACAATAGCAATAATCCGCACAAACAAGCGAGTCCCAAAGTAATAAACGTAGCTATAAGCATTGTTTTAGGTGCAATCCATCCAGAGGCCACTGCACGTTCGGGGCCTAAGCGATCTTCTTTATCCGCCCCTTTCTTATAATCGAAATAGTCGTTTGCAAAGTTACTGGCAATCTGCGACAGTAAGGCGACCATAAGACAAATTACTGCAGGAACCATATCAAAGGCACCATCACGATAGGCCAATGCCGATCCAACCAAAACAGGACTCAAAGAAGCTGGCAATGTCTTGGGACGGGCTGCTTCTATCCAAGCTTGTATAGGAGTTTTATTCATTTCATAAAATTATATCCAATGCATCTGACGCAAAACCGGTCTTGCTGCGGGCCTCTTCTACCGAAGCACCACGAGCAAGTAAAACAGCCATACGCCGGTGACCGTGAACTTCCGGCTTACCGAAAAATCTCATTTGTGTATCGGGCTGGCTTAATACCTGATCCAAATTACCAAGTTGCAATTGATTGCTATCTCCTTCAACTACAATAGCACGTGAAGCTGATGGTCCGTGAAAAGTAATATTTGGAATAGGTAATCCAAGTACCGCACGAGCGTGAAGGGCAAACTGTGACTGATCCTGCGAAATCATAGTTACCATCCCTGTATCATGGGGTCGAGGAGATACTTCACTAAAAATCACATCGTCTCCTTTTATAAACAATTCTACGCCAAAAATACCTCTTCCTCCCAAAGCATCCGTAATTTTACGGGCAATTTCGCGAGCCTTTTCTTTAGCAGAAGAAGTCATTTGCTGGGGTTGCCATGATTCACGATAATCTCCATCCACCTGAATATGACCAATTGGCTCACAGAAAGAGGTTCCATTGATATGACGAACTGTCAGTTGTGTAATTTCATAATCAAAATCGACAAAACCTTCAACAATCACTTTGCCTGCTCCGGCACGACCACCTTCCTGGGCATAATCCCACGAATGTTGTATATCTTCTTCTTTACGGATAACACTTTGTCCATGACCAGACGAACTCATAAT
>RZZX01000084.1 GCA_009929715.1 Bacteroidia bacterium | reverse complement strand
ATAAATATTTCAGACTATATTTAGATGCTTTTTTAATGGGTACGAGACACCTTTCTCTTATAAAAAACTGTCACAACTTATTTTTTTACGTTTACTAAGCAGGTTGTAATGGAGGTGATTAGATGGTATAAAAAATACCGTCGGATTTTAAACAGTGATATCATCCATCTACGGAAGCCCGATGCGATAGATTGGGATGGCTTTATGCATGTCGATCCTAAGGGGGAAATTAAAGGGTTGGCTTTGTTCTTTAATCCAACCGCTGAACCGATGGATCGTCAGATTGATTTGCCGCTTTATTATACAGGGTTGACTCATAAGGTCTCTGTAAGAGAAAAAGAGGGGCGAATTCGGTCTTTGGATTTGGATGCTCATGCTAAAGTTAAATTAGACGTTCATATTCCGGCCAATGGCTATACTTGGTATGTTTTGTTTTAAGCTTGTTCATAAAGTATATTCTCTATGGAGAGTTTTTGTATCTGCTTGGAAAAGATTAATTTTGGGAGTTGTACGCATAAAGCATTATCAAACAACTTTTTAATAACGATAGATTGAATACGATGAAACATTTTCTTTTACTGCTCATAGGATTTTTGAGCACACTCTCTCTTCAGGCTGGCCCGGTCCAGGATCTTCTTGAGCGTATCGCACCTGGCTCTTCCAAGCACTTTGTCATTGAGCGTCAAAAGAGTGCTACTGATTTCTTTGAACTCGATTCTAAAGGAGGTAAGGTGGTGATACGGGGCAATAACTACGTCAATATCGCAGCCGGTCTTCACTGGTATTTAAAGTACCATGCTGGTGTACTGCTCACTTGGAATCGCATGAAAGTTGAGTTGCCTGAACAGTTGCCGCAAGTTCGCATGAAGGAACGCCATGAAACGGAGGCTGCTTTACGCTATTGTTTTAACTACTGTACGTTTTCTTATACCATGGCGTTTTGGGATTGGGAACGTTGGGAGAAGGAGATTGATTGGATGGCATTGCATGGCATTAACTTGCCGTTGGCTATTACCGGGGCGGAGAGTGTGTGGTATAACTTGTTGAAGAAAGCGGGGTATTCTACTGAAGAGATCGGGCAGTTTATTGCCGGACCCGGTTTTTTGGCATGGTGGCTCATGAATAACTTGGAGGGGTGGGGTGGTCCCAATCCTGATCGGTGGTATCAGCAGCAGACTGTTTTGCAGCAACGCATCTTGAAGCGTATGCGTGAGTGGGGTATCCAACCTGTTTTACCTGGCTATTCGGGCATGGTACCTAGTCGTGCGAAAACAAAGTTAGGACTTGATGTGGCGGACCCAGGCACTTGGTGTGGGTATCAACGACCGGCTTTCTTGCAACCTACTGATCCAGCTTTTCAGAAAATGGCGAAACATTATTATGCGGAGATGAACCGGTTATTCGGCCGTGCCGATTATTACAGCATGGATCCGTTTCATGAAGGAGGGCGTGTGCAGGGAGTTGATCTGTCTGCTGCTGGTAAAGCCATTATGGAGGCTATGAAGGCGAATAATCCGAAGGCTGTTTGGGTGGCTCAGGCGTGGCAGAATAATCCGCGTGAAGCGATGATTAAAGAGTTGAAAGCGGGTGACATGGTGGTGCTCGATCTTTTTTCGGAGAGCCGACCGCAGTGGGGTGATACGGCGTCGACTTGGCGTCGGAAGGAGGGATTCGGGCAGCACGGCTGGATCTATTGTATGTTGCTTAACTATGGTGGAAATGTGGGACTTCACGGCAAAATGCAGCACGTGATTGATGAATATTATAAGGCAAGAGCGAGTCGATTTTCGCCGACCTTGAAAGGGGTTGGAATGACGATGGAGGGCTCGGAAAATAACCCAGTGATGTTCGAACTCTTGTCTGAATTGCCTTGGCGAAAGTCGTCTTTTAAAAAAGAGGAGTGGCTTAAGGGGTATGTGCGGGCGCGTTATGGGGTCTTCGATGAGGAAGTTTATCGGGCTTGGGTGATGCTGAGTAACTCGATTTACAACTGTCCGGTGAACTCTACCCAACAAGGTACGCATGAGTCGATCTTCTGTGCTCGTCCGTCGCATAAAGCCTATCAGTCGTCTAGTTGGTCGGAGATGTCGGATTACTATGATCCCCATGAGGTGATTCGGGCAGCTGGCTTGTTGGTTGGTGCAGCCGAACGTTTTAAGGGGAACAACAACTTTGAGTATGATTTGGTGGATATTGTCCGACAGGCGGTGAGTGAGAAAGGCCGATTAATCCAGCAGGTGTTTCATGCGGCTTATGTGGCAGGTGATCGGGAGTTGTTTCTGCGCTCGTCTCGTCGGTTCTTGGACTTGATTCTGTTGCAGGAGCGCCTATTGGCTACGCGTCCGGAATTTAAGGTGGGACGATGGATAGAGCAGGCTAGGGCGCTAGGACACACGGCCCAAGAGAAAGCACTTTATGAATGGAATGCGCGAGTACAGATCACGACTTGGGGGAATCGGACAGCGGCCGATAATGGTGGGCTACGCGATTATGCACATAAGGAGTGGCACGGTTTGTTGCACGATCTTTATTATCAGCGATGGGCCGTCTGGTTCAAGCAGCAGCTAGAAGTTTTGGATGATGGATCTGCTGTTTCGCCAATAGACTTTTATGCGATGGAGGAGCACTGGGCGCAGGCCACAAATTCTTATTCGGCTGTGGCAGAAGGAGATCCAGTGGTTGTAGCGCAGCAGGTTTTTAGCCAGATTCGATAAGTTATAAATCAGATAATGTATAAAGACAGCATGATGAAAAAAGGGTTAAGTTTATTGTTTATTCTTGGAGGTTTAGGCGGCGTTCCGGTTGGAGCGCAACAGCCGGTCGAACGAGGGTTGACTGTTTGGTTCGATGCACCTACTTCGTTACAAGGACATTGTGTGTGGCAAGCGTCTACTGCACCGCTCAATGGAGCAGGTAAACCGGCTTATGCCGGGGCCGATCAGATGAAAAACCCCGATGAAGAATGGGAGACGCAATCGTTGCCTATTGGGAATGGATACATTGGGGCTAATGTTATGGGATCGGTGTCAGCCGAACGGCTCACGTTTAATGAGAAGACGCTGTGGCGTGGAGGTCCTAACACGGCTAAAGGTGCCGATTACTACTGGAATGTGAACAAAGAATCGGCTTGGGTGCTTCCAGCTATCCGAGAGGCATTTACGGTGGGTGATTGGAAGAAGGCGGATCGACTAACGCGTCAGCATTTTAATAGCGAGGTACCGTATGAACCATCTGCTGAAACACCTTTTCGGTTTGGTAATTTTACGACGATGGGCGAGTTTGCCATCGAAACGGGATTGAGTGAGGTGGAGCTGTCGAACTATCGCCGAGCCTTGTCGCTCGATTCGGCTTTGGTTACTGTGAATTTCCTCAAGGATGAGGTACTTTACCAGCGCGAGTTTTTTACGTCGTACCCTGATCGGGTGATGGTGATGCGGTTCACAGCCAATAAAGGGGCGAAGCAGAATTTGACGTTGCGCTATTCGCCTAACCCCGTGTCAACGGGGCAGTTCGAGAAAGAGGGGGCTGATGGGTTGGTTTATCGGGCTCATCTTGACAACAATGGGATGGCATGGACGGTGCGTATTCGAGCCATTCATCGTGGCGGAACATTGACGAATACGGGCAGTCGGCTAGTTTTAACTGGGGCCGATGAGGTGGTTTTTTTAGTGACTGCCGACACGGATTATCAAATGAATTTTAATCCCGATTTCCAGAATCCGAAGACCTATGTGGGCATAGACCCGAACCAAACGACAGATGAGTGGATGAAACATGCGGTCTCTTTAGGGTACGAGCGGTTACGAGCCAATCACTACCGAGATTATTCGGCTCTGTTTAATAGGGTTCAGTTGCAACTGAACCCTGGTCAGCCTGTGAAAGAGATGCCTACTTCTCAACGGTTGAAGGCTTATCGGAAGGGAGCAAAAGACAGTTATCTGGAAACTCTCTATTACCAGTTTGGACGTTATTTGTTGATTGCGTCGTCTCGTCCGGGTAGTATGCCGGCCAATTTGCAGGGAATTTGGCACAACAATGTGGATGGCCCTTGGCGGATGGATTATCACAACAATATCAATGTGCAGATGAACTATTGGCCCTCTTGTTCCACCAATCTACAGGAGTGCATGGTACCGATGGTCGATTTTATTCGGACATTAGTGAAGCCGGGTGAACGAACCGCCAAGGCTTATTTTGGTGCACGTGGGTGGACGGCTTCTATCTCGGCCAATATTTTCGGGTTTACTACGCCACTGGTGAGTGAAGATATGTCGTGGAACTTTAATCCGATGGCAGGTCCATGGTTGGCTACGCACATTTGGGAGTATTATGATTATACCCGTGATAAGGCGTTTCTCAAGACTACTGGTTACGAACTGATTCGGAACAGTGCACGTTTTGCTGTGGATTATTTGTGGCATAAGCCCGACGGCTCTTATACGGCTGCTCCTTCTACATCGCCTGAGCATGGACCGATCGATCAAGGTGCAACGTTTGTGCACGCTGTGATTCGTGAGCTCTTAAGTGATGCTATTCAGGCCAGTGAGGTCTTGAAGGTGGATGCCAAAGAACGTCGGCAGTGGCGTGAGGTATTGGCCCGTTTAAAACCTTACCAAATAGGACGTTACGGACAGTTGATGGAGTGGTCTACTGATATTGACGACCCGAAAGATGAGCACCGTCATGTGAACCATCTCTTTGGATTGCATCCGGGATCGACCATTTCGCCTATCACAACACCGGAGTTGGCCAAAGCATCACGCGTGGTACTTGAACATCGGGGAGATGGCGCTACGGGCTGGAGCATGGGCTGGAAATTGAATCAATGGGCCCGTTTACAAGATGGCAACCATGCTTATACCTTGTATGGCAATTTATTGAAGAACGGTACAGTGGATAACTTATGGGATACCCATCCGCCTTTTCAAATTGATGGCAACTTTGGTGGTACGGCAGGGGTGACGGAGATGCTTCTTCAGAGCCACATGGGCTTTATTCAATTGCTTCCGGCACTGCCTGAAGCTTGGCAAGAGGGTTCGGTGAGTGGTCTGTGTGCCCGAGGTAATTTCGAGGTGAGTATGACGTGGAAAGAGGGGCAGTTGCTTCGAGCAGTCATTACGTCGCATGCGGGAGAACCCTGTTCGTTGCATTATGGAGATAAAACCCTCTCGTTTAAAACGGTGAAAGGGAAACGATATGTGATCGATGGCTCGCTGCATCGAATCGATTGAAAAGAAACAGGCTGTCCAGATAAACTGGGCAGCCTGTTTGCTTCATCTGATTATTTCTGTAAGCTAGGGCTTTTCTTTAACTTTTGCTAGCACGTTTACGCTCTGTTTCATCCAGAAGCACTTTACGCATACGCATGGCTTTTGGAGTGACTTCTACATATTCGTCTCCTTTGATATATTCCAACGCCTCTTCTAAAGAGAATTGTACAGGTGGAATCAGACGTACTTTATCGTCTGAGCCAGACGCACGCATGTTGGTTAGTTTCTTCGACTTCGTTACATTAACCACCAAGTCATTATCGTGTGAGTGTTCACCCACTACCTGACCAGCATAGACCTCATCTTGTGGGAATACGAAGAAGCGTCCGCGATCCTGTAACTTGTCTATTGCATAGGCAAAAGCTGTACCGCTTTCCATAGCAATGATCGATCCGTTGGTTCGGCGTTCTATCTCACCCTTGTGCGGTTGATATTCTTTAAAACGGTGCGCCATGATGGCTTCACCTGCTGAAGCAGTTAGCACATTGGTACGGAGCCCGATAATACCACGTGAAGGCATATTAAACTCAAGGTTGATACGTTCACCAGTATTTTCCATCATAACCATTTCGCCTTTCCGACGCGTAACCATATCAATGATTTTACTAGAATACTCTTCTGGTACATTGATGGTTAATTCCTCGATAGGTTCACATCTCACCCCGTCGATGGTTTTATAAATAACCTGTGGCTGACCCACTTGCAATTCATATCCTTCGCGACGCATGGTCTCAATCAAAACCGATAAGTGAAGAACACCACGGCCCGATACGATCCATTTGCCATCTTCTTCACTCTTTCTCACGCGGAGAGCTAAGTTCTTGTCGAGTTCTTTTTCCAAACGGTCATGGATGTGGCGTGAAGTCACAAATTTACCGTCTTTACCAAAGAATGGAGAATCGTTGATCGCAAAGAGCATGCTCATTGTTGGTTCGTCAATAGCAATTGGTGGCAATGCTTCCGGGTTTTCAAAATCGCAAACAGTATCACCGATTTCGAAATTTTCAATACCCACAAGTGCACAAATATCACCAGAAGAAACTTCCTGAGTTTTAACACGTCCTAATCCTTCAAAAACATGGATCTCTTTAATCTTTGTTTTAGAAATAGAACCATCTCTTTTAGACAAACAAACGTTCATACCCTCTTTGAGAGTCCCACGGTGTACACGTCCTACGGCGATACGTCCGGTATATGAAGAGTAATCTAATGAAGTGATCAACATTTGTGGTGTACCTTCCAAATGCTCCGGTGCCGGAATATTTTCGATGATACAATCTAGAAGAGCGGTGATGTCTTCGGCAGGTTGATTCCAGTCAGTGCTCATCCAACCGTTTTTTGCAGAACCGTAGATTGTTGGGAAGTCCAATTGTTCTTCAGTGGCATCCAAGCTAAACATGAGATCGAATACCATTTCATGCACCTCGTCTGGACGGCAGTTGGGTTTATCGACCTTATTAACTACCACGATCGGTTTCAAACCGAGTTGCAGTGCTTTTTGAAGCACAAAACGTGTTTGAGGCATTGGGCCTTCAAAAGCGTCTACTAACAGAATACAGCCATCGGCCATATTAAGTACGCGTTCTACTTCGCCACCGAAGTCGCTGTGCCCCGGAGTATCAATGATATTGATTTTTGTTCCGTTGTAATTGATAGAAACGTTTTTAGAAAGGATAGTAATCCCCCGCTCACGTTCCAGGTCATTGTTATCCAGAATAAGTTCACCACTGTTTTGATTGCTGCGAAAAAGGTTGCCCGCAAGGAGCATCTTGTCAACCAAAGTTGTTTTCCCATGGTCTACATGGGCAATGATTGCAATGTTTCGAATGTTTTGCATATGAATACCTACTAATTTGGGCACAAAGTTACGAATAAGAATCAGAAAATAATTGGTATTCAGTGTTTTTTCTTTTAAAACATTGCAGGATATAAAGATAATCTCTATCTTTGCCCCCTCAAACGGAATTATTTATATCAAAAAATCTAAGAATTATGTATTTAGATTCAGCTAAAAAAAAGGAAATCTTTGAAAAGTACGGAAAGTCTAACACTGATACTGGCTCAGCTGAGGCGCAGATAGCTTTGTTTTCATACCGTATTTCTCATTTGACCGAGCACTTGAAGGTCAACAAGAAAGATTATAGCACTGAAAGATCGTTGACTATGTTAGTAGGTAAGCGTCGTCGTTTACTAGATTATTTGGTAGATAGAGATATCAACAGATATCGTGCTATCATCAAAGAGCTTGGCTTACGTAGATAAGCGTTCTTGGTTGAAACGATTTAAAGGTGTGTCTGTAAAGGCACACCTTTTTTTATTTTTTATTTTTGGGACTATCATTGTGATGGTATAAAGATTTTCTTATTTTTGCCAATGAACCTTGTTCGATGATGACATTTGTAAACAGTTAATTTATTAAATACTTTTTTACTATGGATACGACTAAAATTGTGGGCGAAAAGATTAAGACTTTGCGCGAGGCTCATTCCATTTCGATGGAAGAGTTGGCAGAGCGTTCCGAACTGGCTGTGGAACAGGTACAGCGGATAGAAGACAACATTGATATTCCTTCGTTGGCCCCCCTGATTAAGATTGCGCGCGTGCTTGGGGTGCGCTTAGGAACTTTTTTAGATGATCAAGACGAGACAGGACCGGTAGTTTGTCGGAGGAAAGAGGCGATAGATGCCATCAGTTTTTCGAATAATGCCATTCGTTCTCGCAAGCACATGGAGTACCATTCTTTGTCGAAGTCGAAGGCCGATCGGCATATGGAACCTTTCATCATTGATGTGATGCCGACTAAAGACAGTGATTTCATACTCTCTTCTCATGAAGGCGAAGAGTTTATTATGGTGTTAGAAGGGGTGATGGAAATCAGTTATGGCAAGCACACTTATCTCTTGGAGGAGGGTGACAGCATTTATTATGATTCGATTGTGCCACACCATGTGCATGCTTATGAAGGGGCAGCGGCTAAAATCTTGGCAGTTATCTATACGCCGCTTTAGGAGCTAGCTTTGCGGGTATACACCTAAGAGGTGAGGTCAATCTTGCCAGTTTGAAATAGACAAGACGGTTTTGCGTAATAAACAAATCGTGTCGGATAAGTCTGTTATACACACTCTTCCGACACGATTGGCTTTTATGCTTCATTCTTTTTTTCGCAGGCCTCTATCAGTTTGAGCAGATGCTCCACTGCCTCCTCTTCCGGAAGGTTCTTTTCGAGACACTCTTTGCCTTTATATAAACTGATTTTGCCACGTCCGGCACCGACATATCCGTAGTCGGCGTCTGCCATCTCTCCCGGTCCATTAACGATGCAGCCCATAATTCCTATTTTCAGCCCTTTCAGGTGAGAGGTCGCCGCTTTGATTCGAGCGATAGTCGCTTCTAAATCGTAGAGTGTCCGTCCACAACCTGGGCAAGAGATATATTCTGTTTTGGATGTTCGCACCCGTCCCGCTTGTAAGATACCAAAAGCGGTTGCATCTACTGTGGCATGACTCAGTTCTCCTTGGTTATAAAGGAATATGCCATCACATAACCCATCGAACAAGAGAGGGCCCATATCGGCGGCCGCTTTGATCTGTAGATTCTCAGCCTCTTTTTCGGCATAATGCTGGAAGAAAATCACTGGATTCATGAGCCCCTCAGTGGTGAGTTGATGCGCTAATGCCCGTAGCTCACCCACCCGATTGGGGTGGTTACTTTGTGCGATGATCACTATTTCCGGGTGCAACCGCAGACAAGCGATCACCTCATCAGTTAGTGTCATGTAAGAGATGAAGAGAAATTTCATGGTAGCTGGGCAACCTCCTATAAAAGGGAGTTGTGCTGCGTTAAAGGCCGGATAAGTCTGTGCTGCTCCTTCCCATAAATCGGCGTCGATGAGGTAACCTATGCCTGCTTCCATTTTTTCGGGTAGTGCCCGACCGGCATAAAGGTAATCCGGCGTAAAGGCGGGGTTGGTCTCCTGTTTGCCATCTAATCTTTCCGCAAGAACTACCGGTAGGTGATTGCCACCGATATTTCCTACTGCTTGTGTGGCCCGACGGGTAGGAGAGAGGTAATTAAAACCCGGAGCTTCTGCCCCCGGAATATATGGATGATCTGCTCGAGCCGTGATGTAATCTCTCAGTTTGCAAGCGACCGGAATTTCAGCTTCAGGAGCTTCACTTAACGATACCCGTATGGTGTCGCCTAACCCATCAGCTAGTAAAGCACCGATACCTAAGGCCGATTTAATACGACCATCTTCGCCATCGCCGGCTTCGGTAACTCCTAAGTGCAGTGGAAATTGCATCCCTTCCTCTTCCATGACTTGCACTAGCAGACGTACCGTTTGGACCATCACAACGGTGTTAGATGCTTTGATAGAGATCACTACATCTTTAAACTGTTCCGCCACACAAATGCGTAGAAACTCCATACACGATTCCACCATGCCCTCTGGCGTATCGCCGTAGCGTGACAAGATGCGGTCGGAAAGTGATCCGTGGTTTACTCCTATTCGGATAGCCGTATGATGGGCTTTGCAAATGTTGAGAAACGGAATGAACCGTTCTTTAATTTTTTCTATTTCTTGAGCGTACGCTTCATCTGTGTACTCTAGTTGTTTGAAGGTACGCGCAGCATCGGTGTAGTTGCCCGGGTTAATGCGTACTTTTTCAGCATATTGGGCTGCCACATCTGCCACTTTCGGATTGAAATGCACATCCGCCACCAATGGTACCATGTAATTTTTTTCACGAAGACCGATGTTGATAGCCATCAAGTTTTCGGCCTCCTTCACTCCCTGAGTAGTCAGGCGAACATACTCTCCACCGGCATCGACTATACGTTTAGCTTGGCTGATGCAAGCCTCTGTATCCATGGTCGATCGGTTGGTCATGGACTGCACACGGATAGGGTTATTTCCCCCTAGTGGTGTACCGCCGATTTGTACTTCTGAAGTCTCTCTTCTGGTGTAGTTAAATAATTCCATAGCTTTATAATTGTAAGTGTGACGGATCTCTTTCGCTCCTTAAGTTTTAAAACGACCGAAACAGCACGGCTGTTTCGGTCGTTGATCAAGTTAAAATCAATAGCTGATAGGCTAGCAGTCTAGCTTCAAGCGTTTTAATTTGTCTTATACTCAAATCGAATCTCTTTGAGCTCTTCGTTAGCTTTCACGATTTTCTTTTTCAGCCCCTCTTTATAGGTTATAAATTTGGCTTCCAAAGTTTTATCCTCCAATGCAAGCATTTGCACGGCCAAGATGGCAGCGTTGAGTGCTCCATTGATGCTGACTGTGGCTACTGGGATGCCCGGAGGCATTTGTACAATAGCTAGCAAGGCATCCATACCATCGAGTGATGATTTGATGGGCACACCTATAACCGGAAGTGGGGTAGAAGCTGCGATGACACCCGGAAGGTGTGCAGCCATACCAGCAGCGGCAATAATCACTTTGACACCTCTGTGGTGAGCATTTTTTGCAAACTCTTCCACAGCCTCTGGGGTGCGGTGCGCCGATAGAGCGTTCATTTCGAACGGAACATGGAGATCATTGAGCAGTTGTGCGGCCTTTTCCATAACCGGAAGGTCCGACGTGCTGCCCATGATGATACTAACGATAGGGTTCATTTGAGTGTCTGTTTTTATTTAAAAGTTAGAAATAGCTAGTTAGCCGTTGATCAATGCTTTATAAGCTTCTACATCAAGTAATCCATCTAGTTCTGCTACGTCGGCTGGTTTTAGCTTAATGAGCCAACCTTCGCCATACGGATCAGAATTAACCAATTCCGGATTCGCTTCTAACTCAGGGTTTACTTCAAGTATTTCGCCGCCTACAGGCAAGAATAGATCCGATACTGTTTTTACAACTTCAATGGAGCCGAAAACCTCGTTCGCTTCTAGGGTCTCACCCTCCGATGGGATATCAACGAAAACGATATCGCCCAATTGTTCTTGTGCATAGTCCGTAATGCCTACATAAGCAGTGTCACCTTCCAAACGAATCCATTCGTGTTCGCTTGTGTACTTCAAATTTTGTGGTAAATTCATGTCATTAGTTTTTTTAAGAGTTATACGTTATTTTAAAATAAAAAAAATCGAAATAGACTGTTGTATGCTGGGTGTAGTACCAGCATGGAGCAGATAAAGCCAGCTCCAAAGCTACTCAACACCTCAGGGAGCGTGTGGTGCCCTAAAATAATTCGGGCACTGCCTAAGAGGCCTGCTATCAGGATAAACAGCGAAAGCCACCAAACAGGATTATAGCCAAATAGGGCACTGAAAGCGACTACGCCACCGATGATTGCGCCCATACCTGCCATGTGTTCACTTAGTTTCCACTTTAAGTTTACTACCATGCCGATTATTAAGACCAGAAGTGCCGATAAGATGATCCCCACCATATACCATGGAATATTGAGTCGATGCATCATCAGCAAACAAAAGACGTAAGAGATGAGTGTCAGCAAAATAGGGACATAGCGTTTCTTCCGTTCACTGAGTTCATGAAACGCAAATCCATTAATCTTTTGGAACAAGAAGATTGTAATGGTAGGCATCATGATGGTAAAACAATAAACGATTCCTAGCACGATAAGCTTATAAGTGATAGGCATGATGCGTAGGTAAGAGCATATAAATAAGATGAGGAAAGCCAAAAAAGGGATCGAAAAAGGTGTGAACACCATCGATGTGATTTTGGCCAAACGCAACAACGTTTTATCCATTATAATCTGTTCCCTATTCATACGTCTTGTTTCATTTAGAATTTCTTGTTGTTATTTTCTTAATCTGGCTACCGGTATACCGAGCTGTTGCCTATATTTGGCAATGGTGCGTCGGGCTATCGGATAGCCTTTCTCTTTCAATATATCGGCCAATTCATCATCGGTAAATGGCTTCTTTTTATTTTCATTGTCGATGCAGGTTTGTAGGGTCGTTTTGATTTCTCTAGCGGACATCTCTTCACCTTCCTCGGTGATAAACCCCTCATTAAAGAAGAATTTTAGTGGGTAAATGCCATAGTTGGTTTGCACATATTTACTGTTGCTTACCCGTGAGATCGTCGAGATGTCGAGTCCAGTCCGTTCAGCCACATCCTTGAGAATCATGGGGCGGATAAGTGCTTCATCCCCCTCCGTAAAGAAAGGGCGTTGCAGATCAATAATAGCCTCCATTGTAACCATCAGGGTGTTCTGTCGTTGTTTGATGGCTTCGATAAATCCGTGAGCAGCATCAATTTTCTGTTTAAGGAACATCATAGCCTCTTTCGACTCTTTGGATTGATTGGCTCTGTTCTTAGTATGTTCTTCGATCATCTCTGTAAAAGAGCGGCTCATCCGAAGTTCCGGAACATTGCGGTTGTTCAGTGCTACACTGATGCTACCATCGTCGAATGTCTCGACGATAAAGTCCGGTATGATCTGTTGCAAATTTCGTCCGATCGTTTCACCCAATGCAGCCCCCGGACGTGGGTTCAGGTGCGTTATTTCGGTGATTGCTGTTTGAAACGTCTCCTCATCGAGATTCAATTTGCGAATTATTTTGTCCCAATGCTTGCGTGTAAACTCCTCGTAGCAAAGTTCAAGGATCTGCTGTTCTGTAAGGAGAAGCAGGTTATGGGGTTCTTCCTCTTTTTTGCGTTTAATTTGGATCAGCAGACACTCTTGGAGTGAGCGTGCACCGATGCCTGCCGGGTCAAAATCCTGGATGCGGCTGAGTGCCTCATCTAGCTCTTTTGGAGTGGTTTCGAGTCCTCCGTAAATAGCCAGTTCATCGCCTATGGCATCAAGAGGTTTACGTAGGAATCCATCATCGTCTAGTGAGCCGATGAGGTAAGTGGTGATGTCTCGTTCGTGTGCCGAAAGTTCTAGCTCACTTAGTTGGTTTTGCAAGGTTTCGTAGAACGAGGTCACGTCCGAAAAAGGTATTTCCTCGGCAGTAGCTCCTTTTGAGTGGTTATTGGCTTGTAGTTTATAGTCAGGAATATCATCTTCTGTCAGATAGTCATTCAGCTCATCGTAGCTATTCTCTTCGTTGCTTGCTTCATGGTCGGCATTTTCCTCATTAAAATCGTCGGTGGTACTGTTCTCCTCTTTTCCCTCTTCGAGAGCCGGGTTTTCCAATAACTCCGCATGAATTCTATCCTCCAACTCAACGGTTGGAAGTTCCAGCAACTTGACCACTAATATTTGTTGTGGCGATAGCGTTTGCACTTGTTGCTGCGTTTGGGCTTGTATCTGACGTGAATGCACTGACATCATTAAACTAATTCACGATACAAAAATAGCTTTTTACCGATAGATTCCATAGACTTATGGCTAAAATTTATCTTGCAAGCCTTCTCTTTCTGTGTAAACCTCTTAAAAAGAGCTATTGCTGTCCGGTAAAACTCAAAACAGCATAGAAATCCTTCCCGAAGCCCTTTAAAATGGTGCTTCGGGTTTTGTTTTTGAAAAGTAAGGCCTCTCAA
>RZZX01000190.1 GCA_009929715.1 Bacteroidia bacterium | reverse complement strand
CGCAATCGCAGGAATTGTGGCGGTAGTCGGGGCAATTTCAGTTTACATCAAAATGAACAATGAGGAGCAGGATGTCAAGAAATCAATCATGATGATTGTTGGTGCTTGTATCTTTTTGGTGGCTGCTGCTCAGGCACTTCCATTGTTCTTCGGCGTAGGCGCATAAAGTTAACAGGAATAAATTATCCTGAGTATTCATTTAAACACATGAACAACGATGACCGAAGAGCAATATCAAGATTATCCTATTTTCAAGGGTTTACAAAAACCTCTTGAATTTATGGGCGTGCAGGGTCGCTACATCTATTGGGCAGCCGGTGCTATTGGTGGAGCTATTGTCGGTTTCATCTTAGCCTACTGCTTAATTGGATTCGTGGCTGGATTGATAGCACTGGTAGTCTCATTGGGAACCGGGGCAGCCTTCATATTTATGAAACAGAAAAAAGGTCTGCATTCCAAGAAAGAAGACAACGGTGTTTTCATCTATGCCCACTCCAAGAAGGTATAACGTAACTAACAACACAAACACAAAATGAACACAAAGATTCAATTAAACACAAATGTCTAACCCGATGGGCTTCCTACAGGAAAACTTACCTTGTGTAGTTCTTCTGTAGGCAGCCTATCTTTATTTATTCGCTATGACCCATATTTACGTATTCCTTATAATCCTGACATTTTTAGGCAGTTGCAGTGGCTCTGAGAATAAACAGCTCGGAATGCAGGCACAGAATACAGCCACTCATACAAGAGCTCATTGGGAGCAGGCTAAAAAGCCTTTCGTTATCAGCTTTGAAGATGACAAAAACTTCAATGAGCCACTATCATTGGGTGTATATGCTCAGTTGAACGATGCAACTCAAGAAGAGTGTACAGCATTAAGTGGTGTAGTCTTTATCAAAAAAGGGCGTGAGTACGGTTGTGCAGACAGAAACGCTTCGACAACAGACTCTACGGCTTTGGTTTATGCTTGTTTTCCCTACCATAAAGGATTAAAAGTACAGGATACTCTACAGATGAAAGCTCCATTTGAAGATCAACTCTTTGCAACTGAAAGCGAACGAAACTTTACGAACGCAACAAACGTAAAGATGAAGATGCAAAGTTCGATGGCCAAGCTTCGTATTAAAATGGAAAGTGATGATGTACGTGATATACTTAACAGTCTGCAAATATCTGGAGACGAAATCTATACCGAAGGGATGTATAAACCTTATAAAGGATTATGGATTTCAAAAGTTATGAATGGTGGTATAAAAGCCAATAGTCATGATATTCTCTTGAACAATGGCCGTAATTATGATTTCTACCTGATTCCAACGGATGTGAAAGGTGTAGTTAACTTCTTTGCTAAAATCAATGAACGCAATTATGCGGTGAAAGCCACATTGCCTCCATTAGCTGCTGGAAGTTTAACGCAGCTCATTCTAAGAAAAGGGAAAGAGGGTCTGACAATAACAAGTAGTTGGGTGGAAAGCAAACGCCTCTTATTGGAGCCACAACCTATAAATGCGGTAGATACGGTGAAAGTCGGTTACTACTTGCAAAAAGAAGGATATATCAGTAAAAGACCCGATAGCAATTCCATCGCACTGATAATTGATACCGACGGTAAGCATGGAAAAGCCATAGCTTTACAAGATGCCATGGGAAGTTATTGTTTCAGCAAAAAGCCTATAACAAGTAAGATGATGTATCCAACCATAGATGGCAAGCGAAAAGAAGGTGTATTGAATCCAAGTAAAGAAGATGGCATTGAAGAAGAGAACACTATTATCTACAAACCCAAGATGCCATATTCTGAAGGATGTGCCTTGGGTTATCAGCAAGGGGAAGTGCTGACCTATAAACTCCTCACTATTTCCAGTTCAATTATCGATATCATTACTCAGGCACAGACAGGAATAACCTTGCCGAGAAAGAGCATGTTGGAAGAGACACTGAAACAACCAGGAAGCTATGTACCATCGTTGGCCGAAATGGCCAAGTTCTACTATAGCCTCCATCCATTCAAAGGCAAACCTTTAATGGCCTTGGGGCTTAAAGATCCAAAAGGTGAATACCTCACCTCTACCGAGCAGTCGAATACATCATTTTACATGATAGACTTTGACCATGGCATCATTGCAGGAGGATTATCCAAACAATATGCCAAGCTTCAATTGAGATTATTTTATTTATTCTAAAACTCACAAACACAAATACATGAATTTAGTATTAGCAGAAACAATACACGATAAAAATGGCTCAAGACGACGTATTACAACGTTACCGGATTCTTTCGATATGGCAATTACATTTGACCAGGATGGTACATGTAAGCTGAATTTTCTGAATCTCGATGGCTCACTCATTATGTCTACTGCTATTGAAACGGACAAGGACATGAAAGAAATTGTACGTCACACAGATAAGAAATCGTTGAAAAGAATTGCCAAGAATCTATTGGCATCCATCAACTATGACATCCTCTACTTCATTGCCACCGGCAGCTATGAAGATGATGATTTGGATGAACTTCCCAATCAGAGCATTTTCGCCGATGGAAATAAGACAATGAATTTGAACTACATCAAATCAGAATGGCAAACCGATTTTGATATCGAGTGCATTTCCAATATCAGTGTATTCAGAGAGGTGATGCAGAACTCATACATGGGGAAGCCCTCGACT
>RZZX01000083.1 GCA_009929715.1 Bacteroidia bacterium | reverse complement strand
AATAAATATTTCAGACCACATTTAGATGCTTTTTTAATGGGTACGAGACACCTTTTTCTTATAAAAAACTGTCACAACTTATTTTTTTACGTTTACTAATAAAGGGCTGTTTGGCCATTTCAATGTTCTTTGGAACAGTTTCTTGTGAAGATTTTCTAGATAAAGAACCGTTGTCCAAGATTGCTCCAGAGCTTTATTTTACTGACGCTTCTCAATTAGAAAGTTATGCAAATGATTTGTATACAGATATTTTGCCATCACATTCCAATTGGAGTTATGGGCTTTTCGGTGCGGATAATAATACGGATAATCAGACGGGTGTTTCTGCCTCAGATCGTTATACGTTAGACCGTTGGAAAGTGCCTCATTCTGAAAATTGGAATTGGACTTTTGGACGGATTTATCACTGTAATTACTTCCTTTCGGAAGCGTTGTCTAAGTTTGGAGAGGACTTGAGTGGATCGCAAAATACCATTAAAGGAGATTTGGCGGCTATTAAACACTTCATTGGAGAGGTCTATTTTTTACGTGCGTGTGAATACTTTAATCGGTATCAAGCATTTGGTGATTTTCCTATTGTAACAGAACCGTTATTAGACAATATGGATGAACTTCGTGAAGCCAGTAAACGCAGGTCACGCAACGAGGTTGCTCGTTTTATTTTGTCTGATTTAGATAAAGCAATTGTTTTGCTAAGTGCTAAGCAAATGGCTACTACTCGTATTAATAAGGATGTGGCTCTGCTCTTGAAATCAAGAGTCGCTTTGTTTGAAGGCACTTGGTTGAAGTACTTTAAAGGTACCGCATTTGTACCCAATGGAACTGATTGGCCAGGGACTCAGAAAGAGTACAATAGCCATTATCAATATCCTTTGGGGGGAATTGATGCTGAGATCGATTTCTTTTTGGATCAAGCAATAGATGCTTCTAAGTTGGTGGCCGAAACCTATAAAACGCACTTGACAGTTAATACTGGAGTGTTACAGCAAACTGATGGTGATCCCGAAAATCCATTTTTTAATATGTTTGCACAAGAGAATTTATCAAATGTGCGTGAGGTTTTACTTTGGCGGCAGTATGCTCGTGGATTGGCTACTCATAATGTGAATGCTGCTGCTGCACGTGGGAATTACCGCATCGGGGTAACTCGCGGGTTGGTTAATTCTTTTCTGATGAAAGATGGAATGCCGGTTTATGCACATGGCACATACGCTGATGGGGATGGCTTTTATAAAGGTGATAAGACATTGACCGATGTGAGAACGAATCGTGATACTCGTTTGAGCCTCTTTTTAAAAGAACCGGGACAAAAAAACATTTTGTTTGAAGTCAATAACACCGAAGGGACTGAAGCTGTGATGATTGAACCTTATCCTGCTGTTACGCTGGGTGACTCTGAACGCGGGTACGCTACTGGCTTTGCTTTGAGAAAAGGTGGTTCATTAAATAAAAAACAGTATGCCAATGGAGGAGGTTATACCGCAGCTGTTTGTTTTCGTGCGGTTGAGGCGTTACTGAATTACATGGAAGCTAGTTATGAAAAGAGTGGTGTATTAGATGTTACAGCTCGTGAATATTGGCGTCTGATACGGTCACGAGCTTGCATAGATACTGATATAGATAAAACTATTCAGGCTACGGATATGAATCAAGAAGCACTTAATGACTGGGCTGCTTATTCGGCGGGGCACTTAGTAGCCGATAAAGTTCTCTATAATATTCGTCGAGAACGACGTTCCGAATTAATGGCAGAGGGATTGAGGTATATGGATCTTTGTCGGTGGCGTTCGATGGATCAGTTAATAACAGTTCCTTATCACATCGAAGGTTTTCATCTATGGAATACACCGATGGAGAGCTGGTACACAGATTTAGTAGCCGATAATACGGAGAAATCAAATGTCTCTTCGAAGTCTAAAAGTGACTATCTAAGACCTTATGAGCGTTACAGCGGGCAAAGTTGTTACACTGGAATGACTTGGAAGATGGCGCATTATTTGTGCCCTATTATGGTAAAGCAATTTCAATTGACTGCTTTAACTCCCTCGGATCTGTCTACATCGCCGATTTATCAAAACCCTTATTGGCCGTTAATAGCCGATCAATCGGCCGAGAAATGACAACGTAAGATTTTGGTTGGGAAGGTTTATTGAAGTTTGGAACAGATACTCTTGACTAGATAAAAGGGTATCTGTTTCTTTTGACTTTATCTATGAATTGGAATTATTTTATTTCTGTTTTTTTTGGTTATGAAAAGAATTTTCTTTTTTAGATTACCTGTCTTTTATCTACTTTTTTTCTGTTCTTGTCAGTCAGAGAGCTTTGACGATGTGGTACGTACAATAAAACAAGTAAACCTTTATTGGCAATCAAATCACCAAGAGTTAGGTGCTGCTTTTTGGGACAATGGTATTTATCACACGGGGAATATGGAGGCTTATGTACTGACTGGTGAGCCGCTTTATTTGAATTACTCTCGATCATGGGCCGAACTCAATGGTTGGATGGGGCTTTGCATCTCTTCCGATGTTTGTTGGGAGCCAGATTCGAGTGAGGTGCGTGATTCTTATCCATCGGATCTAACTTGTTTTCAGACATTTCTTGATTTGTTGGAGGTGAGTGAAAAGAGCTCTCGAACCACTCAAGTCTGTCAGTTTATCAGTGAACGGGTGCGATTACCTGAGCCAACATTTAGGAGTTGTGCTGACGAACTTTATCGGGTCATGCCAGCAATGGTTAAATTGTATAAGATAACTAGACAACCTTCTTGTTTACGTCGAATGTATGACTATTTTTCATATACTGATAGTTTGTTGTTCGACCAACAGGTGGGGTTGTATTATCAGAACATAGCTTGTGTCTATCCTAAGCATCAAACGACTAATTTCCAACGTGATTTTAGTGCACGAACTAATGGGTGGGTTATGGCCACTTTAGTTAAATTGCTGAAAGAACACCCTCGGGATAAGGTCTTTTATCCGTGTTATCTGGCTCGTTTTAAGAGACTGGCTTCCATACTTGTTCAAACACAGCAGCCAGAGGGATATTGGGCACGGAGTCTATTGGATGTTTCTTATGCTCCTGGTGCGGAATCTAGCGGTACAAGCTTGTTGACCTATGCTCTTTTTTGGGGAATAAATAATGGGTTACTGCCTTATGATATTTATCTGCCAGTGGCGGAAAAGGGATGGTCTTTTTTAAGAATGACAGCTTTACATCCCGATGGCAAGGTGGGTTATGTTCAACCTTTGGGTGAACGCTTTAATATTGGACAGGTTGTCGACTCGAACTCTACATCGAATGTCGGAGTAGGCGTCTTTTTATTAGCAGCTTGTGAACGGGCTCGTTTCCTTAGTCGAAAGAGTGAGTATCTACTCCATCATTAAACTCATGTGCGGTTTGAGCGGTGCTAAGACTAGCTCGGTGAGTTGTGGTAGATGAATCTCTTCGTACTCTTTCGAGAAGGGAGTCGTTGAAAATCGGCAGATTCCATCTAAAAGCTCGTAATAACCACTGTTTTGAGTGATAACCTGATCGGTTAATTTAAGCCGTTTCGTGGTGTCTGGAAACAAACGGGCATACGCCTCAAGCACCTCTTTCACCCGGATAATACGCGCCATGCCAAACGGTTTTGTAGCTATGTGGTCTTGACTCAGCATGTTGGCATCCAACCTTCCGGTTGGATGTAGCTTTTTCATTTTAGCAATAAGGAACCTCTCCACAGCAACGCTATCCGTTAGGCACTCTACTAGGCGGATTTTCTCCTGCTCTATCAGCACTACAGCGACACCTTTTAGTTGCCCTTTCTCGTCTAATGCAAGGTATACCGTGCCACCGGCTAAACTTAAATCCTCGAAAACAGCTTGGTAGTCACTCTCTGTGTGCAGAATTGCGCAAGCATGTTCAGAGAGCTTACGGTCGATGTATCGATACAGTTCAGGGCTATAAGAGTTTATTTTATTTAGAACGATGCCACTTTGAGGGGTAGGAGAGCTTATTAAGTTGACTTCTACTTTTTTAAACACCTTCTCGAACCCCATGGTTTGGTAATAATCGAATAGCCACTCCTCACCAGGTATCAATGTGGCAAAAAAGGCACGCTCTTCATACAAACGGCCGAAGCTCTCTGCTAGCAGTGCTTTCATAACCCCTTTCCCGCGGTGATCCGGATGGGTGCAGGCCCCTGAAATATAGCCGATTGGAAAAATCTCTTTGCCGTAAGTCATGGTATAAGGAATAAGCTGTAAGGCCGCCACTGCTTCGCTGTTCTCGTAGCGCACCAGCGAGGTCTCTTCAGAACATTTCTGTTGGAAGTACCGCTCAATGAACTCATTGGTATCGTCGAAACAGATTTTCCAAAGTGCCTTCGACGCTTCTTTTTTCATATCGGACTCTTCTTTATTCATAGACAGACGTTGTGGTACTTCCTTTTAAGCACGCCATGTGTTTATTTAGGATTTTATATGGGTGATACGACAGTTTTGCCTTTCGCAACCCTTCAATGCCTAAATCCTCTTCGCGGTTAATGTAGGTGAAAGAGTCCGGAATTTGGTTGCTAAATTCATAATTGATCATGGTGTAAGCCCCTTCGATGGAGGTATCTGCTTTTTCTACATGCACGCCAAAGGTGTCATGATTGATCGGCATACCGTAAGTAAAAGCTGCTATTCGGCCCTGAACTTTCAGGATACCACCTGTTAGCCCGATCTCGTCAAAATGGTTTAACGCATACTCTATGGCTCGGTGTTCGTTCTCGACCCCTTTTTGTTGGGCGCAATCATTCATCAGGCACCACTCCTTGGCAAAGCGCAAGCATTCGGGTACATTCTCTTGGGTTATCGGTTCATAGCGGTAGTCTGCATATAGTTTCCGAAACCGATTCAGGTGGTTGCGTTTGGGTTGGAATTTTTTTCCTTTCAGGGTGGTGAGATCTTCGCGTAGGTAGAGATAATCCGCATAATCGCGGTTGGCTGTAAACACAAACTTTTCGGGCATATGCTGTTCCAATTTGGCTCGTGTTCCTTCGCAAACGCCCAGCATACAAAAAGGTTGCTGTTCGGCAGCCGCTTCATGGATCAGAAGGTCGATAAGAGGTTCAACCTCTCCATCGCCCACTGGCAACATATAAAAGAGCTTATCGCGCACATAGAATTTGAAAGCCAAGAAGCCGTCGACTACAGCTATTTGCGTTTGAAACAGAAAGCGCCAACTACAGAGGTTGGAGAAAGAGAGATCGCAGTTTCGTCGCTCGCCATTGAATATAAAAGAGGTAACCAGTTCTCTATCTGCTAATGTAATGTCTTTAAAATCTATCATAACCTATTCGTTTCTCGTTTTAAGATAAACGAATAGGTTGTCGATTTTGTTGTTACAAGACTCCTAATAAACGTAAAATGGTTGGTGTCAGCAGAGCGGTTAGGATGCCGTTTAGAGTCAGTCCCAAGCTGGCATAAGCCCCATATTTGCTGCTCACATCCATGGCAGTCGATGTGCCTACTGCATGTGCAGCTGTTCCCATTGACAAGCCTTGTGCGATGGGACTCCCAACCCGCATGAACTGCATTGTTTTGAAGCCACAGACCGCCCCGATCAGTCCCACGCATACCACCACCGCAGCCGTTAGCGACGGAATACCACCGATCGTTTTAGTCACCTCCATAGCGATAGGGGTTGTGACCGATTTAGGTGCTAAAGAGAGGATGACTTCGGGTGAAGCCCCTAGCCATTTAGCGATGAGAACCACAGAGATAACGCCCACTACACAGCCGGCTACTTGTGATAAAATTATCGGGAGAAGCTGTTTTTTGATGGTCTCTAATTGCAGGTAGAGTGGCACACCTAAGGCTACTACAGCTGGCTTGAGCCAGAACTCTATAAGGTGCCCACCTTCATTATAGGTTTCATAGCTGATCCCCGTCAGTTTAAGAAAAACGATTAAGACAGCAATGGTTAGCAGTATCGGGTTTAATAAAATAAAGCCGGTTTTTTTCTGAAGCAGTTTGGCTAGGAAGTACGTACCAAACGTTAGAGCCAGAAGGACGAATTGATTTTCTAGAAAGCTCATTTTAGTTTGCGGGTTAGTTGGTGTACCCATCCCGTAACCACAAGGACTAAGATGGTGCTGATTAGGGTGGCGATAACGATGGGCCAAAATTCGGCGGTGATCACATCGAAATAGAGCATGAGAGCTACTCCGGGTGGAATGAAAAAGAACCCGAGGTTGGCTACCAGAAAGTCCGACATGCCTTGGATCCACTCTAATTTTATCCACTTGAGTTTTAAGAACAGGGTGAGAAGAAGCATGCCGATAATGCTCGATGGGAGTTTGATACCGGTTAATTCTATACAGAGCTCACCCAAAGCTAAACAGCCAAATAATATGGCGCACTGACGTATCATAGTTATACCTTTTATATTGAAAACGCTGCAAAGGTACGAAAAAACAAAAGATAGTGTTAAATATTACAATATTATTGGATTTGTCATGTAAAAATAGTCGGTTTTGTAATGTGGATATTGCAAAATTGTGTACTTTTGCAGCGAAATTGAGTTTGACCTCTAAAGATTATATACTACATACTACATAATATTTATGCTTAATTTAATTAATGAGATTGTGGCGCGTGCGAAAGCAAACCGCCAACGCATTGTCCTTCCTGAAGGTACAGAAGAACGTACTTTAAAAGCTGCGAATCAGATTCTGACAGATGAAGTGGCCGACTTAGTCTTATTGGGAAAACCCGAGGAGATTCATGAGATGGCTGTGAAGTTAGGGTTAGGTAATATTGGCAAGGCTTCTATTATCGATCCGGAAGTCTCTCCTGTACATGAAGAGTACGCACAGCTGTTGTGCGAGATTCGTAAAAGTAAAGGGATGACTATTGAAGAGGCTCGTAAGCTGACTAGTAATCCGTTGTATTATGGTTGCTTGATGATTAAGAACAATGACGCCGACGGTATGTTGGCTGGTGCACGTAATACCACGGGTAATGTGCTTCGCCCTGCTTTGCAGATCATCAAGACGTTACCTGGGATTAGCTGTGTTTCGGGAGCGATGTTGTTGTTGACTCATGCACCGGAGTACGGAAAGAATGGTATTCTAGTGGTGGGTGATGTGGCTGTTACGCCTATTCCTGATGCGAACCAATTGGCGCAAATTGCCGTTTGTACGGCTCAGACTGCGAAAGCGGTTGCCGGGATCGAGAACCCTAAAGTGGCGTTGCTGAGCTTCTCGACTAAGGGATCGGCTAAACATGAGGTGGTAGACCGTGTCGTTGAGGCTACAAAAATAGCACAACAGATGGCCCCTGAACTTGACATTGATGGCGAATTGCAAGCTGATGCTGCACTGGTTCCTGAAGTGGCAGCCGGTAAAGCTCCGAACTCGCCAGTAGCTGGTCGGGCCGACGTACTGATCGTTCCAAGTTTGGAAGTGGGTAATATCTCTTATAAGTTGGTACAGCGTTTGGGACATGCCGATGCTGTAGGACCGGTATTGCAAGGTATTGCACGTCCGGTGAACGACTTGTCACGTGGTTGCTCTATCGAAGATGTTTACCGCATGATTGCTATTACAGCCAACCAAGCTATTGCTGCTAAATCGAATTGTTAACTTTAAACTAAATAGTAGGATATGAAAATATTAGTATTGAATTGCGGAAGTTCGTCTATCAAGTATAAAATGTTCGATATGACGACCAAAGAGGTTATCGCTCAAGGGGGTATCGAAAAAATCGGCTTGAAAGGCTCGTTCTTGAAACTGACTTTGCCAACAGGTGAGAAGAAGATCTTAGAAAAAGATATTCCAGAACATACCGTAGGCGTAGAGTTTATCTTGCAAACATTGATTCATCCGGAATTTGGTGCCATCGCTTCTTTGGATGAGATCCACGCAGTAGGACACCGTATGGTACATGGTGGCGAACGCTTTAGCAAATCGGTTTTATTGAATAAAGAGGTGCTTGATGTGTTTGTATCGTGCAACGACTTGGCACCGCTTCATAACCCAGCCAATTTAAAAGGGGTGAATGCTATTGCGAATATCTTGCCTAAAGTTCCTCAAGTGGGTGTTTTTGATACGGCTTTCCACCAAACAATGCCTGATTATGCGTATCTTTATGCGATTCCTTATGAATTGTATGAGAAATATGGTATCCGTCGCTACGGTTTCCATGGAACGTCTCACCGGTATGTGGCACAACGGGTGTGCGATTTCTTAGGAGTTAATCCTAAAGGACAACGTATCATTACTTGTCACATCGGCAACGGCGCATCTATTGCAGCTATTAAAGATGGGGTTTGCGTAGATACAAGCATGGGCTTGACACCGCTTGAAGGGCTGATGATGGGTACGCGTTGTGGCGACATCGATGCTGGTGCGGTGACGTACATCATGGAAAAAGAGGGTTTGACTCCGGCTGGAGTATCGAATCTCTTGAACCAAAAGAGTGGAGCTTTGGGTGTTTCTGGTGTTTCGAGCGATATGCGTGAGATGCTTGCGGCTTGTGAAGCTGGAAACCAACGGGCTATCTTGGCTGAGAAGATGTATTACTACCGCATCTTGAAATACATCGGTGCTTATGCAGCTGTATTGGGTGGGGTCGATACGATCTTGTTTACAGGTGGTGTTGGTGAGAACCAATTTGAGTGCCGTCGTGATGTATGTAAAGGTTTGGAATATCTTGGGGTTGAGTTGGATTACGAATTGAACGACAGAATTCGTGGTACTGAGACTGTGATCTCTACACCGGCTTCTAAAGTGAAGGTGGTGGTTATCCCGACCGATGAGGAACTCATGATTGCTTCGGATACATTGGAGATTTTAACGAAGGCATAAAATAGTCGTCGACAACTGATAAAATAGAGAGGGTGCTCCGAAAGGGTACCCTCTTTTTTTATAATCTCGTTTTTTTTATGTTATTTTGTTGTTTATTTGTCCATTTATAGTTGATACGTATGCGCTATTCTGTTATTGTGCCTGTTTATAACCGACCGGAGGAGGTCGATGAACTTTTGTCTAGTTTGACTTCTCAAAAGTTTAAAGATTTTGAAGTGATTGTGGTAGAAGATGGGTCATCTGTGCCTTGTCGGCAGGTGGTGGAACGGTACCAAAATCAATTGGCTGTTTTCTATTATGAGAAGCCGAATTCGGGGCCTGGGCAAACACGCAACTATGGTGCCGAACGGGCGCAAGGTGATTACCTTATTATCCTAGATTCCGATGTGATCTTGCCCGAAGGCTATTTTGAAGCCATTGAGAGCGATCTTCGGAGAGCCGATGCCGATGCTTTTGGGGGGCCTGACCGGGCACACGATTCTTTCTCCTCCATGCAGAAAGCCATTAATTATGCGATGACCTCTTTCTTTACTACCGGTGGCATCCGTGGCGGGAAAAAGGCGATGGATAAGTTTTATCCGCGCAGCTTCAACATGGGAGTGCGCCGTACGGTCTATCAGGCTCTTAGCGGTTTTTCGGATATGCGCTTTGGCGAAGACATTGACTTTAGTATTCGTATCTTTAAGAATGGCTATAAGTGCCGACTTTTTCCGGCGGCTTGGGTGTATCACAACCGGCGCACAGATTTAAAGAAGTTTTTTAAACAGGTTCATAACTCTGGTATTGCTCGGATTAATCTGTATAAAAAGTACCCTGAATCTTTAAAAGCTGTTCATCTGCTTCCAGGGCTTTTTACTTTGGGAGTTGGCTTTTTACTGTTGTGTGCACCGTTGGTCTGGTACAGCTTGTTGCCTCTTTTGCTTTATGCGGTCTTGGTAGCTGTCGATGCGGCTTGGTCTAACCGGAGTCTACTCATTGGCTTGTATGCTGTGGCAGCCTCTTTTGTTCAGTTGCTGGGCTACGGTACCGGTTTTTGGCGAGCATGGTGGCATCGGTGTGTGCTCAAGCGGGGCACATTTGAGGCTTTTCGGAAGAACTTCTATAAATAATCCAAGTGCAAGCACGGTTGCGAGCTCTCTTCTTTTAAATACAGAGGAGTGAGGTCGAATTGGTGCGCTATTTTTAGCTTTTTCTTCAAAAAAAACAGGCGGATAAAAACGTGATTCGATAAAAACGTGTACCTTTATCAGACTAAAACAGAAGGGTATGGAATCGAAACAAAAACTATCCATAAACCATTGGGCGGTTGAAGATCGTCCGCGTGAGAAGATGATGGAGAAGGGGGCGGCTGCACTGAGCGATGCCGAACTGCTGGCCATTCTTATCGGTTCGGGAAACACGGAAGAGAGTGCTGTGGAGCTGATGAAACGACTGCTTCAAGGGTGCGATAATAACCTAAATTCGTTGGCTAAGTGGGAGGTACCCGATTTCTCTTGCTTTAAAGGAATGGGGCCGGCCAAGAGCATTACCATTATGGCTGCTCTGGAGTTGGGTAAACGACGCAATCTTCAAACGGCGAAGGAGCGGGATCAGATCCGTTGTTCCAAAGATATTTACCACCTTTTTCAGCCATTGATGTGTGACTTAGATCGGGAGGAGTTTTGGGTCTTACTGCTCAATCAAGGCAATCGGCTGATCGATAAAGTGCGTATCAGTACGGGCGGTATTGATGGTACGTATGCCGATGTTCGTTTTATCTTGCGCGAGGCATTGCTGCATCGGGCCACGCAAATTGCAGTGGCGCACAACCACCCTTCGGGGAACGCTCATCCCAGTTCGGAAGATCGGAGTTTAACTCAACACATCCAGCAAGGGGCGAAGACCATGAACATCCGGCTGATCGATCACTTGGTGGTTTGTGAGGATAGTTACTTCAGTTTTGCCGATGAAGGAATGCTCTGACCAATTTTATTCTTATATTTGCAAAAAACAAATTCGTATTTTTATGACAACATTCGAGATAGAAGAGAAGATCGTCGATATGCTGAAGACGGTTTATGACCCAGAGATACCGGTCAATGTGTATGACTTAGGGTTGATTTATAAGATTGACGTAGCCGATGATGGTGCGGCAACGCTTGATATGACGCTGACTGCCCCCAACTGTCCGGCAGCCGATTTTATTATGGAAGATGTCCGTCAGAAGGTGGAATCGGTCGATGGCGTTACGTCGACCACGGTCAATTTGGTTTTTGAACCGGAGTGGCATCGAGACATGATGTCCGAAGAGGCTAAACTGGATTTGGGTTTCCTTTAAAAAAATATAAATAATGGGTTCGACGAAGAATATCTATTTCTTGTCCGATGCTCACTTGGGGTCCCGTGCCATTGAGCATGGGCGTACCCACGAACGTCGGTTGGTGAATTTTCTGGATAGTATCAAGCACAAAGCTTCGGCTGTCTACTTGTTGGGCGATCTGTTCGACTTCTGGTACGAGTTTCGCTTGGTTGTTCCGAAAGGGTATACCCGTTTCTTGGGTAAGCTGTCTGAACTGACCGACATGGGAGTTGAGGTTCATTTCTTCACTGGCAATCACGATTTATGGTGTGGTGATTATCTTACGGAGGAGTGCGGAGTTGTGATTCACCGTCGCCCGTTGACCATCGAGATTCATGGGAAAGAGTTTTATTTGGCTCATGGCGATGGTCTAGGTGACCCGGATAAGAAATATAAATTTTTGCGTCGGGCGTTTCATAGCGAGACCTTGCGCCGGTTATTTTCCATGCTTCATCCCCGTTGGAGTGTCGAGCTGGGCCTGTCTTGGGCTAAACACAGCCGGCTTAAGCGGATCGATGGTCGTGAACCTGAGTACATGGGCGAGAACAAGGAGTACTTGGTGCTTTATGCAAAGAACTATTTGAAGGCTCATCCAAACATTAACTATTTTATGTTTGGGCACCGCCATATTGAACTGGATTTGATGCTTAATGCTACCTCACGGGTACTTATTTTAGGTGATTGGATTAATTTCTTCACTTATGCCGTGTTCGATGGCGAGCATCTTTTCTTAGAATCCTATGTTGAGGGCGAAACGTCTTTATCTTAAGAAAGGATTGGTTGTTTAGCTTATTTTGTGAGGTTCATCTGATCCTTTCCGGATAATGGTTGTCTGATTTCTTATCCCTGATGCAGGTTGGCTGACTCATAGTTAGAATAGGAAAGGTGGCAGATGTCTTTCGAAAGTTAGGTCTACACATTTATAACGAATGCACCATCTTTTAGGGAGGTAATGTTAACCTCTGTTTGAAACTTGCTGTGGGAAGCCACTAAAAAAGAGGGAGCCTCTCTTAAAACGAAGAAGCTCCCTCTTTTTTAGTGATACACAGAAACCGGTTCTTAATAACCAGCTGCTTTGGCGATGCGTTCTGGAATTTCGATGTTGTCCATCTTTCCTTTGAAGAGATCGGCACCAGCGCCAACGGCATAAACAGGCACATAGCCGGCAGAATGGCTTCCGCTAGCCCAGCTTACCATAGCAATCTCATTAAGTACCTCTTTGGCTTTGGCAGCCATCGGTTCACTCTTGGCATACAAGCTTTCGGCAAACTTGACTTTGTTTTGCACAAATGATTTCTCAAATTCGTCGTGCAGTTTCTTTTCTTGTTCCCAGCTTACTGGAAGCTCTTTCCAGAGTCCCATCGTTTCGCCTAGGAACATTTTCATCTCTTCCCAAGTAACTTTGTTGCCTTTTGATTTTCTGAGGTTGCTGATTTCGCTCGACAATTGGTCTACAGAATGTTTTTGGTATTTCAAAGCTTTGAGGTTAAGCGCATATTGACCAGTTCCTAAGGCGATACCACCGGTCTCATGATCGGCAGTGACTACAATAAGAGTCTCTTTGGGGTGTTTCTTGTAGAACTCATACGCCACTTTGATGGCATTATCCAAGTCCACAACTTCATTGAAGGCCGTGGCCCCATCATTGGCATGGCATGCCCAATCGATTTTTCCGCCTTCGACCATCAAGAAGAACCCTTTGTTTTTTCCTTTAGTTAGGAAGCTGATGGCACTTTCGGTAATTTGAGACAATGTTAAATCGGTTTTGTCTCGGTCGATGGCATAAGGAAGAGCAGACGCTTCTTTGCCTTGTTCCTGAATCAAAATCATCTTTTGAGCTTGGTGAGCTTTAGTCTTATAATCGCTGTAGCCACGAGCAACGGCATATCCTGCTTGATCAAATAGGGGGAAGATGCTAGGCATCTCTTTCTTATTGAATGCTGTTTGCGGCTTCAAGAAACCACTACCCGCATAAAAGTCGAAGTTGGCTTTGATTAAGTCGAGAGCAATCTCATAATACATGTCGCGATCTGGCTGATGGGCATAAAATGAAGCAGGAGTTGCGTGATCGACACTGACAGATGTTGTTACACCCACTCTTTTACCCGCTTTTTTTGCTTTCTCTGCTACCGATTGGATCGGTGCTTTGTTGATGTCTACGCCGATAGCATGGTTATAGGTTTTTTTACCTGTAGCCAAAGCTGTTCCAGCTGCTGCCGAGTCGGTTACTGAGTTGGTTATCGAAAAAGTTGTTGCCATGGTTGCCACAGGAAACTGTGTAAATAGAAGTGGGGCAACACCGATGCGCCCATTCTCTTGTTCGGCACGATACATCTCAGTACCGTTTACTTGGTTTACCCCCATTCCATCACCGATGAAATAGAAGACATACTTCGCCTGCCCGTTTGCCGCAATGGAAATTAGGACAAAAAGCATGGCATAAATCAGTCGTCTCATTGTTATTGATTTTTTTTGTTATTAGGTTTTGTCACACAAATATAGTTATTTAACGTGAGTTCGACGAATTATAAGTCGTTATAAATTTGGTGAATAGCGAGATTTTTTGTAACTTTAATGTACTAAATATCAAAGTATTACAAATAA
>RZZX01000189.1 GCA_009929715.1 Bacteroidia bacterium | reverse complement strand
ACCTTTAGTTTGTGTGCATGGAGAATTGTTGCAAAGTAAACTACCTTGCCCGCACTTTGTGCGGGGATGAGCGCAATTTGAGAATTCAAATCGATTTCACCAGATTCACGCAACAGATGAGCTACAGTATCGAGGTACCAATAGTCAGTTAATCCTTCCAATACCAAATTTCTTTGTTGCGAAAACAGGCTCTGAGCAAGGTCATATCCAAGAGCTTCCTGTAGAGGCAACAACGCCGCAGGATCGTTGGATGTTATATCAGAATGGACTTTTGTCCCTACTGCACGATCAGGCATTTCTACTACACGGACAAGGTCTAATTCATCTGGACCAACCAAAAACGGGGAATGGGTGGTGTAGATAGTTTGGTTTTTCTCAGCAAGGCGAGAAATTGTTTGCCGGAAATCTCTTTGTTTGAGCCCGTGCAGGCTTAATCCTGGCTCATCAAGAAGAAGGATTGCATTCTCGTGTTTGTCTATCGCTTCGGCAAAAAAGACCACTAAAAAAGAAACTACCCACTGGAAGCCTTCTGATCGTTGGTCGAGTTCAATTTCGACTCCTAAAGCGTCAACGACAACGACCTTGAGATATTGACCATCAGCCACGATACGGAGTTGGTCTGCTTCTCCCCGAGCTTTGTCTGGCAACCAAACAGAGCGAATTTCTTCTGTAAGACGAACGCTGGCAGCGTTTAATTGATACCCTCTTTTGTCGAGCTGATCTCTGTATGCTTGCATGGCTGCCAGATTGTCTGCCGCAGGCTCAGCGGTTTTTCCGAGGGTTGATAGCTCACGAGCGCTAAAGCCTAACAATTTTAGCAAACATTGGTTGCCGTAATCATATTGCTCATCATCGAGAACTTGTGTTTCCAAACGAGTGGCTAAGTGGTCGAGGTGTATAAGTGGGCGAACGCGGAAATAGTTGCTAAATAGCACAAAAACTGGTTTGCGCTTGTCAAGAATTGAAAGAACCCGGGCTCTTTCTTCTTCACGCGAGCAAGCAGAGACAATACGTTCATGTCTCTCTTCTTCAATTTCTTCACCTTCTTTGACGAACCGGAGAATATCGGATAACCATTGTTTTAATGACCCACATTGTTCATCTGAAAGCTGGGTGGTGTCAGTCCATCCTTTTATTATCGGTTCGAGACCGGCACTTGGTTTGGGGGCGGTAGGTTGCTCCGTTGTGGGTGCGTTGCTGTCAATATGTGAGCAGAGACGCGCTAAGTCCTTTTTTATATCCTTGAATGTTATAGGATCAGGTCCGCCGTCAATTCGGTGCCAAGCTTTGTTATCTAGCCGTCTTCCAAAGACATATATACAATCCCTAAAGCCTTCTGGTAAAAGCTCTTGATCTTCTATCTCTAGAGAAAAATGGCCCTCGACAACGGTTACTTTAGCGGGGTCAATTTTCTTAGTTGTGATATCGTTGTATTCGGATCGTGGATAATCCCGAAGAGCATCAAATTTTTTTACATCAGGGGGGGGATTTAGTTGTTGAATGGCTTGAAGCAGTGCCGATTTTCCAGCTTCATTTGGACCAACAAAAATGGTTTTGGCGGATTCAATTTCAAAAAAGCCTGTATCTTTAATGCTACGATACTTTTGAACGCGGACCTTGCTTAATCTCATCTAATTTCTCCGTCCCTATGTTTGTTTACCCAACCAACTCTTCAGCGATCATCTCCGCCTGTTTGAGTACCGTTTCCGTCGCCAGAAGTTGCATGTCCGGCGGGTAGCCATATTGGCGCAGTGTTCGCTTGATGATGACTTTTAGCTTAGCCCGCACGCTTTCCTTGATAGTCCAGTCAATCGAGGCGTTTTCCCTTACCCTTTGGGTTAGGACAACCGCCAGTTCCCGCAGCATGTCGTGCTGCATCAAGTCCCGTGCGCTGTCATTGTTGGCCACAGCGGTATAGAAGGCATATTCAAATTCGCTCAGGCCCATATCCTTGGCTTCGGCATCCGAAGCGACGATCTCTTTGCTGATCTTTATCAGCTCTTCTATCACTTCCGCAGCGGTCAGGATTTTATTCTGATAACGCTTGATGGCCGTTTCAAGCATCTCCATTAGGGATTTGCTTTGCACGAGGTTCTTTCTGGTGCGGGCCTTCAATTCGTCATTGAGCAGTTTTTTCAGAACCTCAAGAGCAATGTTCTTGTGTTGATAGCCTTTCAGTTCAGCAAGGAACTCTTCGGACAAAATAGAAATATCCGGCTTTTTAATTCCTGCCGCGTCGAAAACGTCAATGACCTGTTCAGAGACCAAGGCCTTGTCGATGACCTGGCGGATCGTGGTTTCTATTTCCTCGTCTGTTTTTCCGTTTCCTGTCCCGTCAAACTTGGCCAGACGTGCTTTCACGGCCTGGAAGAAGGCGATTTCATCCTTGGCATCCAGGGCTTGCTCATGGGGAATAGCAATGGCAAAGGCTTGGGAAAGCGCGGTCACTTCGTTGATGTACCGCTTCTTGCCATTTTCTAGGCCCAGGATATGCTCTTCCGCCGCGAGGATAAGGGAAAGCTTTTGCGCCGTGTCCGCCTCGAAATACTGCTCATAGGCAAAGCCGTGATACATGGCGGAAACGATCTCGATCTTCTCCAGCATCAGGGCAACGGCCTGCTCTTGTGCCAAGGTCGGATCACCCTTGCCGCCTGCATCTGAATAGAAGGAAAGAGCTTCTTTCAGGTCGGCGGCTATGCCCAGA
>RZZX01000188.1 GCA_009929715.1 Bacteroidia bacterium | reverse complement strand
ACAGTTCCGTCAGGTCTTTTATATCCCATGAATTTCATTCGAGGTCACCTCTTCCTCTTCCGCCGACCATGTTATGTACATGGACATGTTCACCGGGCTCGATCATCCTGCTTGCATAGCCGATAGTCTCGCCGTACTTTATTATCCTGTCGCCCTCGCCTATATCCCCTATCGCTATCTTGTGCCCCAACTTCAGAGAAGAGCATGAACGGAGACCTGAAGGAACGTCTTTTCCAATAAGTTCCTCATCTACAGTGATCTCTTTGATCAGTGTGACCACGTTGTCCTTAATATTTACCCTGAGACAGTTGATGATCGCTTTTTTCATTCTGTATCCTCCGTTCGGAAATGTAATAGGGTCAATGTGTCTAAGGTCGATCACATGGAAAACATGGACTTACCTGAAGATTTACATGGAAAAATGACTTGGGATATAACTTTATGTGTGAATCAAAATTTTATCAACTTTGCCTGCCCAGCGTTTAAATGTTTTCGTTTTACGTTTCCTGGACATCTTAACACAAAGTGTCGTTGTAAGTTCACAGTGCTATACTAGATAAAATAGCGGAAAGAGGTGCTTATAAGATGCTGGGCGCAATAATAGGCGACATCGTTGGTTCACGCTTTGAATGGGACAACATAAAAACAAAAGAGTTTGAATTGTTTACGCGGAACTGCTTTGCAACAGACGACAGCATAATGACCCTCGCCGTTGCAAAGGCGATACTTGAAAGCAATAAAGATCAGGATATCCTCAGAAAAACAATAGCAGGACACCTCCAGGAAGTAGGGAGGCCATATCCGAACTGCGGTTATGGGGGGATGTTCCACAGATGGATGTACACAGACGACCCGAAGCCATACAACAGTTTCGGGAATGGTGCTGCGATGCGGGTGAGCCCCTGTGGATTTGCAGCTTCTTCACTTGAAGAGGCGATAAAATTATCGAAAATAGTGACCGAGATATCACACGACCACCCTGAGGGGCTCAAAGGCGCGGAAGCGACAACCGCAGCTGTCTATCTGGCACGCGAAGGCAAAAGCATCGGAGACATAAGAGATCATATCAACGATAACTACTACCCCATGAATTTCACACTGGAAGAAATAAGGCCCACATACAGGTTCAATGAGACATGCCAGGAGACTGTTCCCCAGGCGATCATGGCCTTTCTCGAATCTGAAGGATATGAAGACGCGATACGCAACGCGATCTCCATCGGCGGCGACAGCGACACACTGGCAGCTATAACCGGCGGAATAGCAGAAGCCTTTTATGGCATTCATGTTGACATCCGCGAAAGTGCGTTAACATTTCTCGACAAGCGCCTGCTGACTATCCTCAATGACTTCGAATCTGTTTATGGAAGGTATTCTTAAATGCAGGAAATTACTGCAACAGCGATCCTAAATTTCCAAAGGCGTTTTTTAGGCAGGCTGACCACTCATCTAGCGTACACCATTCTGAAGTGATAAAATCATCACGGCCATCCTGAATAGAGTTACAGCAGCCTTTTAGCTCATGACTTTTACAAGCAGATATTAACAACAAAAGAGATGAGGGATCCGGAAGATGAAATCTTTCAATGACAATTACGAAGATAATTCCACAGATGCGGGTTTTCAGTTTACCTTTGATTGTGATATATGCGGTGACGGCTATAAGAGTGAGTTTGTTCAATCCACCACATACAGGAAGGGCAGAGGCCTGCGAGGATTGGTACAAGGTGTAAACATGATAGGCGGACTGATCGGTGGCAGTGCAGGAGATATCGGTTATACACTTGAGCGCAGCATCAATGTTCTATCAGAACGATTCGAGGGCATGTCGCCCGATTGGCATAAAGAACATCAGGCTGCTTTTGAAAAAGCCCAGACGGAGGCAAAAGGACATTTTCACCGCTGCCATTCATGCAACAGCTGGGTCTGTGATGCCTGCTTCAACGAGAACGAAGGACTATGCACAGGATGTGCCCCCCGTCAGGAAATATATGTAGCAAAAGCCAGGGCAGAAGCAATGCGGCGCAATATCGACGATGCGGCGGAGTCTGCGACTGTGTGGAGTGAAATGATCGAAAGCAAAACCACAGTTTGTCCGGCCTGTGGTAAACCGGCAGGAAACGGAAAGTTCTGCGGTCATTGCGGAGCTTCTCTTGCACTGAATAAATGCCCTGATTGCGGAGGGGAAAATGCACAGGGCGCAAAATTCTGCAGTCATTGCGGAGCAAAAATCGCCGTAAAGAAGCAGGATACATCCTGTCCCGAATGCGGAGCCAAGATCGAGCCCGGGCTGCGGTTCTGCTCAGAGTGCGGATATAAATTATCCTAATAACTTGATGCCTGGCCTGATCTTAATTAATGTGAGGATGAAAAAGGCATAAAATCAAACAGGCATCAAATATTAGCAAAGTGGCTGCGGCTATGCTCCTGCCAGCCAGGCCAGCAGTATTTCTACAGCGTCTAGGTAAGAGTCGAACCCTTTGCCGGCGACAGTCGCTATGCAGACAGGCGCCGTGTAGGAGACCTTCCTGAATTCTTCCCTCGCGGTAATATCCGATAGGTGCACTTCCACTGTTGGAAGGTTCACGGCTTTGATGGCATCCGGGATGGCAATGCTCGTGTGGGTGTAGGCGGCGGGATTGATGATTATTCCGTCGAACTTATCAAGTGCCTCCTGGATGGCGTCGATAATATCCCCTTCGTGGTTCGACTGGTAA
>RZZX01000082.1 GCA_009929715.1 Bacteroidia bacterium | reverse complement strand
TGGTTTCATTTTTTAACTCTATTTTTGTTTTCTATTAAAAAGAGATAATAGCATGAAGTCGGATAAGGGACATAATGAACTGATAGCTTTTAATAAACTGTTCTCTGATTATCAGGGGCGATTTATACGCTTTGCTTCTACTTATATCGACGATGAGATGGCAGCTGAGGACATTGTGATGGAGGCGATGATGTATTGTTGGGAGAATCGCATGCGGCTCGACTTCGAAGGGAGTTTACCCTCTTATCTATTCACCGCTATCAAGAACAAATGCCTTAACTATATTCGCGATACCAACTATCGACAAGCAGCTTCTGAAGAGTTGCAGGAGCATTTAGAGTGGAAGCGCTCTCTGCAAATAGCGACGCTGGAAGCTTGTAACCCCGAAGAACTTCTCACCAAAGAGATGCATGAAATAGTGAACCGTGCACTTGCTAAATTGCCAGAAATGACCCGTCGGATCTTTATGATGCGCCGGTTTGAGGAGAAGTCTTACCGTGAAATAGCTGCCGAGCTCGATATCTCCGTGAAAGGGGTAGAGTACCATATGGGTAAAGCGACTACACTTCTGAAAAAATCCTTGAAAGACTTTTTGCCTGCTTTGCTTTTTCTACTGTATTATTGAATAATTAAGATTTATTAACTAGGAGTTCACTCTTTCTATGTGCTTTAATAAGTAAAAGAGGGAGCACCGTTTGGCGTGCCTATTAAATGAGCTTAAATGGACAAAGATTTACTATATCGTTTTTTTAATCAAGAGACTACGTTCGAAGAAGAGAAACTCATTCGGCAGTGGTTAGAAGCTTCCGAAGAGAACCGTGAGACGCTTTTTAAAGAACGAAAACTTTTTGATGCACTTTTGTTGCATGCTGAGACCTCCTCTTTGACTCAGTCGAGGAGACACTATAAGGTCTTATTCAGGAGGGCGATTATCGCTGTATCATCAGTGGCGGCCGTTGTTCTGCTTGCTGTTACTGGGACGGTTAGGTACATGGAACAAGCCATGCAGAAATTGCCCGATAATGTCATAACTGTGCCTCAAGGGCAGCGGGTGAGTTTGAGATTGGCCGATGGGACGCAGGTTTGGCTCAACGCCAAGACACGCATGAGCTATCCACAGAGTTTTCAATCGGCCAACAAGCGTATGGTATCTATCGATGGAGAGGCTTATTTCGAGGTGAGCAAAGATAAAAAACATCCGTTTGTGGTTCAAACGAAACGAGGGGCGATTGAAGTGTTGGGAACCAAGTTTTATGTCTCAGCTTATAGCCGGACCGATAAATTTGAAACCTCTTTGATCGAGGGGCGTGTGAAGGTTTATACGCCTTCAGCGGAATTGATCTTGCGACCCAACGATAAGGCGGTTTGGAAAGATGGACATTTAGTGCGTAGTAAGATAGATGATACCGATCTCTATCGGTGGCGCGACGGGTTGTACTGTTTCAAGAATGAGACTTTCCGTGAGGTCTTAAAGCAGTTTGAGGTCTATTACGATGTGAAGTTTGTCTATCAAAATAAGCAGCTAAGTAATCCGAAGATAAACGGCAAATTCCGGTTGGTCGATGGCGTAGACTATGCGTTGAACATCTTACAAAAAGAGGTTGAATTCACCTACCACCGGGACGAAGAAACGAATGTAATCTATATCAAATAACTGTGTTAAACTTAAAAATGACGCTTATGTAGCAAACACAACCCTTAAATTTGGAACAATCGGCAAGTACTGCCATACCTGCCGATCGTGAGATTTAGTTTCTCACCCGAGAGCAAAAAACTTTTTAATAAATCTAATCGTAAAAGTATGAAAAAAAAATCACATGGAGGCGATAAACCGTTGAATCCTCCATCCGTTAACCTATTTTATAGAACTATGCGTATAACGACTTTCTTATTGTTCTTTTGTACATTCTGTACCTTCGCTGGAAATATCAGTTCGCAAAATGCTAAAGTAACGATCAAAAAGAATCATGTAACCTTGCTTGATGTGCTTAATGAGATAGAGCACCAAACGAACTTCTTGTTTATCTATTCCAATGATGTGAATGTGAAAAGACCCGTTTCGATCAATGTGAATCAGAAAGCGGTCTCTGTGGTCTTAACCAAATTATTGGATGATCAGGGTATTAAATATGAGTTGGAAGGAAGTCACATTGTGTTAAGCAAGCGTGATCTATCTACCTCTAATGCTGTCTCTGCTGCGGCGCAACAACAAATTAAAATTAGTGGTTCGGTAACCGATAAAAGTGGTGAACCAATTATCGGAGCTTCTGTCAAAGTGAAAGGCACTGTGGCAGGTACCATTACGGATCTAGATGGTCGTTTTAATCTTGTTGCACCCGAAAAAGCGGTGATTGAGGTCTCTTATATCGGTTATAAAACGAAAGTGCTAACGTTAACTAACGAACGCACTTATGCGGTTGTCTTGGAAGAGGATACCAAAACACTCGAAGAGGTGGTTGTGGTAGGCTATGGCGTGCAGAAAAAGGTGAATCTGTCGGGGGCTGTGGCTACAGTTGATAGTAAAGAGCTTCAAAACCGACCTATTCAAAACTTATCGAGTGGGCTTCAAGGATTAATACCGGGCGTTACCATAACCGGTACCAATGGAGCACCGGGTATGGATGCCGGTTCTATTCGTGTGCGTGGTACGGGTACACTAAACAATGCTTCACCTTACATCTTGATTGATGGGGTGGAATCGGGTACGTTGAGTGCAGTCGATCCGAGTGATATTGAGAGTATTTCTGTTTTGAAAGATGCTTCATCGGCTGCTATCTATGGCTCAAAAGCATCGAATGGGGTTATCTTGGTAACAACTAAGCGGGGTAAAAGTGGCAAAACGCAAGTATCGTATAGTGGCTATGTGAGCTTTCAAAATGCAACGGAAGTGATCGATCGGTTGAACTCTTTTGATTATGCGACCCTTTACAACAAAGCGTTGCTTTCTGAAGGTAAGGCTGCTTACTTTACTGAGGAAGAGGTTCAGAAGTTTAAAGAGGGGAATGATCCTAAATATCCGAATACCGATTGGTACGGATTGGCTTATAAAACAGGTATCCAACACCGTCATAACGTGAATGTGAATGGGGGGGCTGAGAATGTGAAATACATGGCGTCTGTTGGCTATTTAAATCAGACGGGTATTTTGGCGAATGCGGCACGTGAACAGTTTAATGCGCGTACCAACTTGGATATGAAAATCAATAAGCGTTTGACTGCCCGTATGAATTTGGCTTTCATCAAGAATAAATTCGATGATCCGAGTTCGGCATACGCCGGGGGTGGATCCGATCAAATTATTCGTCAGCTGAATTTAATTTCGCCATGGGTCGTGGGACGTTATGACGATGGTACGTGGGGTACAATTTCTGACGGAAGCCCTATTGCTTGGTTGGATTCAGGGATGAAGGTTACACGCGATAACTACAACTTTACTGGTACAGCCGCATTGGATTATGCTATTACATCCGACTTGAAGTTGACTTTGTCTGGCGCCTATATTAATAACCTCCAGAATTACACTTATTTTCAGAAGTTTATACAATACAACGAGCATAGTGATTCGAAGTGGAACTTTTTAGATGAACGTTTTTATGCCTGGAACAGAACCAATTATGATGCGTTGTTGAATTATGATAAGAGCTTGGGTAAGCACAATTTCAAAGGTTTGTTAGGTTGGCATACTGAAAAGTACAATTATAAATTCCAAAAAGCATACCGCAAGAATTTCCCAAACAATGAGTTGACTGATATGAATGCTGGCGATCCTTCTACACAGTTGAATGAAGGTAACACCCGCGAATTGGCTATGATCTCATGGTTTGCTCGTCTCAACTATGATTATGCCGGCAAGTACCTCATAGAGGCTAATGTTCGCGCTGATGCTTCTTCTCGCTTTACTGAAGGACACCGTTGGGGGTACTTCCCCTCATTCTCGGGTGCATGGCGCATCAGTGAAGAGGCCTTTATGGAAGGTACTAGTGGATGGTTGCGTAATTTGAAGTTGCGCGCTTCATGGGGGCAACTCGGTAATCAGGATGCGCTGGATGACTATTACCCAGCCTTGAATACATATAATTTGGATTCTAAATATGTATTCGATGGGGCCTTGAATTCAGGTTATTATCAGAAGAAACACCGTCTTCCTACGATCTCTTGGGAGAAAGCGTCTACTTGGGGCTTGGGAGTGGACTTTGGATTGTTCAATAATAAACTGTCTGGCTCAATTGACCTTTATAACAGAAAGACTACCGGTATCATTATGGATGTCGACGTACCGAATGAGTTTGCTCTTGATGCTTATAAAGATAATGTAGGTGCTATGCGTAATAAAGGTCTTGAGGTAAATGTGGCGTATACGGACAAAGTGGGTGAAGTAACTTTTGGTGCAGCATTAAACTTTGCGTACAACAAAAATGAAATCTTAAACTTGGGTCCTGTTAGTTATATGACTTCGAAGGATGGTTATAACCAACGCGATATTGTAGGTGAATCTGTCAGAGCTTACTATATTTATCAAGCTGATGGATTCTTTAATTCACAACAAGAGGCTGACGCTTTTACGGCTAAGTATGGTAACCCATTTGGTGGTGGGAAATTTAAAGCGGGTGACATTAAGTATGTAGACACCAATCGTGATGGAAAACTGACAGCCGATGATCGTGTGGTTTGCAATACGCCAGAGCCAGCTTATACTTTTGGCTTGAACTTGAATGCTGCTTGGAAAGGATTTGATTTAGCATTGACTTTTAATGGAGCTGCAAAAGTGGCACGTTTGTTCGATTCCCATGAGGTTTATGGCGCATTCTCTGGATATGCCGGTCATCCTGCTACTATCTGGAAAAATGCATGGAGCGAAACAAATCATCACGCAGAGATGCCGAGACTTTTTACGAATACTAATTCTCCAAGTAGTTCACGTAATGCACAGTCTACTTTCTGGTTGCAAAATACGAGTTACATCCGTTTGAAGAACTTACAGTTGGGATATACATTGCCTAAATCGATTTTGAAAACATTGGGTGTAAGTAATTTACGTGTTTATTATTCAGTAGAAAACTTGTTGACTATTGATAAAATGAAAGTGAATGTCGATCCGGAAGCTACGAGCCAACGCTTATCTTCATATCCGTTGCTCCGTACCCATGCTTTTGGCTTAAATGTTTCTTTTTAATAACTAATGACTGAAAAACAATTATGATACGATTTAATAAATATATGCTCATAGGAATGATTGGACTGGCAACAGCCTCTTGTTCCGATTTCCTCAATACGATGCCTTATGATGCCCTATCACCTTCTACAACTTGGAAGACCGAAGAGGATGCTCAAAAGTTTGCCGTGGGTTGCTATGACGGTTGGGAAGATGGGGGTAACATCTTATACATGGATTGTACTTCCGATTTTGCTTACAATAATTTCTCTTGGGAGGGGTATAAGAGTATCGGTAATGGTTCGTTTACTGCATCGAGTGGCGACCATCATGCGTATGATTTTACCACTATTCGGCGTTGCAACACCTTTCTTGAAAAGATCAAGGAGGTACCGTTTGCCGATGAAAAGGTGAAAACAGATTTGATAGCGCAAATTCGTGTGATACGGGCTTACCAATATTTTACGATGAATTGGTGGTATGGTGGAGTGCCTATCATAGAAAACTATATGTCGTCCGAGGAAGCAAAAGTTCCTCGTAATACTGAAGCCGAAGTTCGCACATTTATCGAAAGAGAGTTGGATGAGTGCGTTCCATTGTTGAATAAGGAACCAGCAGCTAAAGGACGTCTTGCTCGTGGAGCAGCTTTGGCCATTCGGATGCGTGAAGCGCTTTACTATGGTGATAACTCTACAGCCAAAGCGAAAGCACAAGCCATTATGGACTTAGGACTTTATGGACTCGAACCGACTTATGCTAATCTTTTCCGTTTGAGTGGTAAAAATTCAAAAGAGATCATTGCTGCCGTTCAATACATGCCGGTGAATCGGACTTTAGGTGTTATCGGACAGATGTACAACAATGGTGATGGTGGTTGGTCATCTATCGTACCGACTCAAAATTTGGTGGATACTTACGAGATGAAAAATGGCTTGACGAAGGAGGAATCGGGATCTGGTTATGACCCTGTTCACCCGTTTGCTGGTCGTGATCCCCGTATGGCAATGAGTGTCTATTACCCTGGTTGCAATTTTACCAAAGATGATGGGACAGTGGTTGCTTTTAATACCCTCGATAAGGTTCTTGCTGATGGTAAGGCTAATGCTAACTACGCATTAGCAGCCGATAATTCCTCTAAGACAGGGCTTACTTGGGCAAAATATTTAGACCCGATGACCCAGTATAATACAACTGGTATTTGGGATACGGATGCTTGTCCTATTGTGTTTCGTTACGCAGAAGTGTTGCTGACTTACGCTGAGGCAGAGAATGAACTAAACGGGCCGTCGGCGACTGTTTACAAGGCTATCAATGATGTTCGTCAACGTTCAGATATGCCTAAAGTGGATGAAACGAAGTATAATACGAAAGAGACGTTGCGTGAGTTGATTCGTCGTGAACGTGGCGTAGAATTTGCTGGTGAAGGTCTTCGTCGGGCCGATATCGTTCGTTGGAAGGGCAGTGATGGCAAAATGGTAGCCGAGAAGGTCTTGACTGGCGTTTTGGAACGCGTGGTTGGTACGGTAAACGTTGATATGTCGGTTGACCCGGAATTGCGTGCCACCATTAACCCGAATGCCGATGCGAAGGATAAGAAAATCGAAGATCGGATGTTTAAAACGCATAACAGATATTGGCCTATCCCGCAAGGGGCAAAAGATAGTAACCCGAAGTTAACTCAAAATGAGGGATATTAATCGGATTACTCATGTTATAACTAAGGTTGGAGAGAGGTTGTCGGGTAGACAACCTCTCTTTGTTTTAAAGTTATATAATTGGGATTTATTTTGTTACTTTATTATTTATTTTGTTATTTTGCGAGACAAGTTACTGTCTAAATCAATCTAATCTATGAATTGTGTTACGGATATCGATGGCAAATGGCTCAAGGAGTTAAAGAAAGGAGAAGCAAAGGCCTTTGAACTTCTCTTTGACCGTTACCATAGATTGTTGTATGGACTTGCTTTTAGATATTTTCAGTCTGATGCTGATGCTCAGGATGCGGTGCAACACGCTCTTATCAGAATTTGGGAAAAGAGGAATGAGATTGAGTTTACCAATGAAGCGACGTTGCGAAGTTTACTTTATACCATACTGAAACACTATATCTTGAATGAGTTGAGGCACCGACGCATTGTGGAGGATAAACACCAAGAGTTGTTTACGATGTTTCAAACCGATGCCGAGGAGAGCAGTTGTGCTTTCGAACAGCAAGAACTGAAAAATCATCTTTACAGTGAAATAGAGAAGTTGCCTCATCAGAAGCGAGAGATCTGCAAGATGAAGGTTTTAAAAGGTATGAAGAATCAGGAGATAGCCGATGTGATGAATCTTTCAGTGCCGACAGTGAAAACCCACTATTCCGAGTCGATTAAACGACTGAGGCGAGGGCTTGATAAGTGGCTAGTCTGGGTGCTCTTTTTTATCTCTTGAAACTCATACTAAAGCAGATTAGAGGTGTTTAATAAGAAACGAAATTTCGAAGAATGAATATAGATCAAATGATACTAGATAAGTATTTCAGTCAGACAGCTACTGTAGAAGAAAAAGAACTCGTTCGGCAGTGGTTGGGCACTGAAGAGGGACAGCGTTACTTGGCCGCCGATTTTGAGCGGGCGTGTGCCGTGCCAGATGGAGATTGGTTGCAAGGAGAATTGCCTTCGGAGCAAATGAAGAGGCGGTTTATGGGGCAGTTGGGTGGTTCTTCTTCTCGACTCAAGAGGGTATTAAAGTATGCAGCTGTTTTATTGCCGTTTATCGTCTTATTATCCTCTTTGTGGTTAATATCTCAACGTGTTGGATTGTGGTCGGCCACCGAATATGCAGAGGTTCGTGTACCGCTGGGCGAACAGATGACGGTGGTTCTTCAAGATGGGACAATCGTTCAGATGAATGCACACTCTTATTTGCGTTTCCCCAAACGGTTTAGTTGGTTTAAGCGTGAGGTAACCTTTACCGGTGAGGGCTATTTCAAGGTGGCACATCAAGAAAAACAACCATTTATCGTTCAGCTGAAAGGTTTATCTGTGAACGTACTAGGGACGGAATTTAATGTGAAATCTTATCCGCAAGATTCTGTCTCGAAGATTTTCCTTCATCAAGGTCGTGTACGGTTGGAAGATTCGTTTGAACAGCACTATGAGCTGTCTCCAGGCGATGTGGCGGTATACCATTTAAATAGTGGACTTTGTCAGATTACTCAATCGAAAGACGACGAGTTGATCCTTGGCTGGCGAACTAGAAAGATGAATTTCTATCTGGCACCTCTGAATGAGGTTCTTAAAACGTTGGAACGACAATATGATGTCTCTTTTGAGGTACCCGATTCATCGCTTTTGGGAACACGCTTTACACTATCCACTAACCGAGTGAATTTAAAGGATATCTTAGATGAATTGTCCACTGTTTCCCATGTTCAATTTAGGCGTTCGGCAGAACATACCTATCGGGTACTCTCTTCTCAAAACTAATTTTTTTAAAAGATAAACTCATCCTTTTTAGAAGATGGGGTGTTAGCTTATTCAGAACGAGGAAGAAACTTGTTCTGAATCAATAACACTATTAAATCTTAATGACTTATGAAAACAAAGATCAGAAGGAAAAGGCTGATTTTAACTTGTCTCTTATTGGGGATGACGCTAGGACTTTGGTCGCAACAAGTGACGTTGAAGTTTAAAAACACAAAAGTAGAGAGGGTTTTGATGGAGATTAAAAACCAGACTGGCTACGGTCTGGTATTTAGCGATGACCTGCTCGACGTGAACCGGCTAGTCTCTATTCAGGTGGAAAAAACATCGATAGAGCAAGCGCTTGAGCATCTACTCGTTGGCACTAACCTGACAACTGAAATCCGGAACAAGAAGATCTATTTTGTAGAGAAAAGAGGGGTCGCACAACAACAAAATGGTAAGGCTGCCCGCAAAATTAATGGGGTAGTGAAGGATCTTGGAGGAAATCCGCTCATCGGTGCATCTGTGAAAGAGAAGGGAACCTCTAATGGTACAATCACTGATTTAGATGGACACTTCTCACTGAATGTGACGGGAAATTCTACGCTTGATTTTTCTTACATCGGTTATCAATCTAAAAATATCCGAGTAGGAAATGAACGGATTTTTAATGTTGTACTCAATGAAGATGCTAAAGCATTGGATGAAGTGGTGGTGGTTGGTTATATTTCTCAGAAGAAAATAAATCTTTCGGGAGCTGTAGAAGCTATCACTTCTAAAAGTATAGAAAATAGACCTTTAGTCAATGTGGGGCAAGGTCTTCAAGGAGCTATTGCTAACTTAAATGTGACAATCTCTGATGGTAATGCTAACACTTCTCCTACATTTAATATACGTGGAACAACATCTTTGAACGGCGGTGAACCATTGATTTTAGTGGATAATATTCCTGTAACTTCTGGTGAGTTATCTCGTTTAAACACCAGTGATATTGAAAGTATAACGGTTCTAAAGGATGCTTCATCAGCAGCTGTTTATGGTGCTCGTGCAGCATTTGGTGTCATTTTAGTCACAACTAAATCAGCCAAAACTGAGAAAATTAAAGTGGATGTAAATGCCTTCTGCTCAATAAGAGGAATCACTCGTAAACCTAAATATGTGACTGACCCTTATGTTACGATGGATATAAAGAATCAAGCTGCATATCCGCTTTACAATCTTTATAATAAGCAGCAAATGGATATCGCTAAGACTATTTCTGAGAATCCTTCAATGGACCGAATTATATTGAACCCAGCTGATGAGAAATATTACATGTATTTGGGTAGTACCGATTGGCTGGAAACGATCTACAAAGATTATGCTCCATCATATACGGTGAATGCTAATATTTCTCGTCGTAATGACAAGGGGGGATTTTATCTCTCAAGCGAGTATTTTAAACAGGATGGGATGTTTAAATACGGGAATGATGTTTATGACCGTTATAACATGCGTGCTAAGGTTGATTATCAGATCAATAAGTTTTTAAACGTTAGTACGAATACCACTTTTACGTATAGAGAATATGATAAACCTTATGTGGGATTAGGGGATTTCTTTCATACTATAAATAGAACAAATTCATTGGATGTGCCGTATAATCCAGATGGTACCTATACAAAATCTGGAGCACAAACAGTTGGATTGTTGCGCGAAGGGGGAAGAGAGGTGCAAAAAGCTCAGGAGTTTCAAACAACTTTTGGAATGACATTGGACCTTTTAAAAGATGTTTGGCAGATAAAAGCTGATGCCACTTTCCGAAGAGATAATAGTTTCGTTAAAGAATCACAGTTTGACCGGTTTTATAAAGAAGGCCCTGAACAACCGTTAAAGTCTACTGGTGAATCGGGATTGGCAAGAAATACATCTGGTTTTACTAATTATACGGTCTATAATATTTATACGAACTTTAATAAAACGTTTGCCAAGAAGCATGATGTGTCTGCTATGGTTGGTTTTAATCAAGAGAATAGGCGGAGTGATAGCTTTTGGTTGTCTCGTGATCGTTTGATTAGTAGAGATTATCCGACTCCTGCACTAGCCACAGGTGATGTGAAAGGTAGCGAGAGTATTAGTGAATGGTCTGTCAGAGGGCTATTCTATCGATTAGGCTATATCTTTGATAAACGATATATCGTGGAATTTAATGGGCGGTATGATGGTACTTCTCGCTTTCCTAAAAAAGATAGGTTTGGCTTTTTCCCATCAGGATCGATTGCTTGGAATCTAACTGAGGAACCTTTTATGAAAAATGTCAAAGAAAAAATGGATTTGGATCAGTTTAAACTCCGCGCTTCTTATGGTAGTTTGGGAAATCAAAATGTGTCAACGTATGCTTATATTCCTACAATGGGTTCTGGCGAAATTAGTTGGATTCTCGATGGTAAACGTCCTGTTGGCATTGGAACTCCCGGATTGGTCTCTAGTTCATTGACTTGGGAAAAGGTCTCGACTTTGAACTTTGGTTTGGATATGGCTTTCTTTAATCAACGGCTGATTGCTAATGTAGATGTCTATGAACGGGAAACAAAGAATATGTTGACTAAAGGGGCTACTTTGCCTAATGTCTTAGGAACTTCTGAACCGCAAGAAAATGCGGCTGATCTAAAGACAACTGGTTGGGAATTAGGAATCACTTGGGCTGACCATTTTATGTTGGCTGGTTCTCGGTTTAATTATTCGGCCCGATTTGTGCTATCTGATAGCAAAGCTAAGATCACGAAATTTGAAAATGATAATGGGAAGCTAGATGATTGGCGTGTTGGTGAAACTATTGGTGATATTTGGGGGCTAACAACTGATGGCTATTTTCAATCGCAGGAGGAGCTAGATAAACTTGATCAATCGGCTGTTGGCGAAGATGACCAAAGTTATCGATTCTATATAGGTGACTTGAGATTTAAGGATTTAAATGGAGATGGGAAAATCAATCGAGGCAAATGGACTATTGATGACTCGGGAGATTTTAGAGTGATTGGTAATAGTGCGACCCATTATCCTTATTCTCTGGATTTAAATGTCGATTGGAAAGGGTTTGATTTGAAAGCGTTTTTGCAGGGAGTTGGGAAAAAAGATTGGTATCCTAATGGGGGAAATCATTATTTCTGGGGAATCTATGCTCAACCTTGGACGAATGTGCAGGTTAAAAATTTAGATCATTGGACGCCTGAGAATCCAAATGCTTATTTCCCACGTGTGAAAGCGTATATTGCTGAGTCTAGTGGAAGTGAATTGGCTTGTCCTCAAACGAAATATCTTCAGGATGCTTCTTATTTGAGATTGAAAAACCTAACATTTGGTTATACTTTGCCGGAATCTCTGACTCGCAAGTATGGCATCCAAAGATTACGTTTCTATTTTAGTGGGGAGAATTTGTGTGAGATCACTCATTTGGATGGCAATAAGAATTTAGATCCGGAAGCCTTGAGCGGTGCTGTTTATCCGATGCAGCGCACTTATTCATTTGGTTTAAATGTAAATTTCTAAAATTAATAGTATGAAAGCAAGAAAATATATTTTAGCGCTATTTTTGATTGCCGGCTCTCTTTCTGGATGTAATGACGATTTTATGAATAAGTTTCCGGAAACGAGTCTGTCGCCAGAGAATTTCTTTAATACAGTGAGTGATTTGGAGGTTTATACAAATAATATGTATGGACTCTTAAGCTATTCTTATGATGATGTTTTTTCTGATAATATAAGCATCTATACTGGGGGGAGCTCCATCGATAACATGTTGCGTGGGAAATTAACACCAGATAATGTTGGCGGATGGACTAAAAGCACTTGGGGAACATTGTATAAGATTAACTTTATGTTGGCTCATTTAGACAAGGTGCAGGGTACTGCTGAGGATATTAACCATTTTGTGGGAATTGCAAGGTTGCATCGTGCTCGCTTTTATTATGGTATGGTGAAAACGTATGGAGATGTGCCTTTATATTCTCAGCCGTTGGGAACAGGTGATACCGAATTGTTGTATAAAGGGCGTGATTCTCGTGCAGAGGTTGTCGATTTTATTATGGCAGATCTCGATTTTGCAGCTAAGAATATTAAAGCAATTACTAGTCGCACTAAGATTAATAAGTATGCGGCACTGCAAGAGTTGGCTAGGGTTGCTTTGTATGAGGGAACTTATCGGAAATACCATAGTGAATTGAAATTAGAGTCGACTGCCAACGCTTTTTTTGATAAAGCATTGGCCGCCGCTAATGAAATAATCACGTCTAAACTGTTTGAAATAACGGGAAATGGGGCAGAAGGGTATCGTGCTCTTTTTGTAAGTGGTAATCTTGCACCAAATAAAGAGATGATCCTTTATCGTGACTTTGATAAACCGATAGGGGTAGGCAATAATAGCCATACGGTTCTCAATTGGCAGTGGTCGTTGAGCCGAGCTTTGGCCGATAGTTATTTGAAAATAGACGGAACGTCTGCTACTTCAGATCCTGGTTATTATAAGAAGGGCTTTATTGAAATGTTTGCAGATAGAGATCCTCGTATGGCTGAGACATTTGTTTATCCTAACTTTATCGTTCCAGGAGATAAAAATCCGACTTTTGCAAAGATCACATTTGGTGGATTGGCACAATTGAAATTTTATCCACGAGAAGTAGACTTAAGACAAGGCTGGAACCTGAATTACACCGATTTGCCTATTTATCGCTATGCTGAAACTTTGCTTATTTATGCTGAAACTAAGGCGGAATTGGGAACGATTAATCAAGCAGATCTTGATTTGTCTATTAATAAGTTGAGAGATCGAGTAAATATGCCTCACTTAAAATTAGACGTGACTGTTGATCCGTTCTTAGAAGAGCAGTATCCTTTGGTTAACGGTGATAAGAAGGCTGTGCTTTTGGAAATTCGTCGTGAACGTAGAGTTGAACTTGCTTGTGAAGGGTTCCGTTATGATGATGTTAAACGTTGGGGAGCCGGACGTTTATTGGAAAAATCTTTTGAGGGAATTTATATACCAGCTTTAGGAGCAATAGATTTATCAGGCGATGGTGAACCAGATATTGCTGTACTTGAGTCACCTACTCAGTTAGATCCTATTTCTAATCTGACTGAAGATCAAAAGAAGAAACTTGTTTATTACTATTTGAAGGATAAAGATGGGAAGTTTGATACGTTCTATTTGTCGGAAGGTGATAAAGGGAATGTGCGCTTTAGAATTGATTTGGAAGATCCTAAAAAGTTCGAAACGCCAAAATATTATTATTTACCACTTCCTTACGACAATACTTCGGTAAATAATTGATTAACTATCTCAAAAACAATGAGTTACATTAACAAGAGTTAGCATAAAAAGAATGGTCAAGTGGCTGATTTTTAG
>RZZX01000007.1 GCA_009929715.1 Bacteroidia bacterium | reverse complement strand
TCTCTGGTTTGTCTACATGCTTCTGGGACTTTATCTCATCATGCCTGTGCTATCGCCTTGGCTAAAGAGTGTCTCTAAACAAGGAGAACAACGGTTCCTTTTGGTTTGGTTTATCACCACATTTTGGCATTATGGCAAACTCACCGTAGGCGATGTCTATGGCGAATGTTATTGGAATGAATTTCACACTTTCTGGTATGTCTCTGGATTTATCGGTTACTTAGTCTTAGCTCATTACATACGCACATACATCGATTGGTCTTTAAAGAAAAGTTTACTTATTGGAGGAAGTTTATTTCTAGTGGGCTACCTATTTACCGCCATCGTCTATTACCACCGCACGTTCACGGCTACGGAATTACAAGAACTCGAACTTAGTTGGCGTTTCTGTTCGTTCAACGTGGTATTTATGACCTTCGGTTTGTTCGTTATCATCAAAAAGATGACCTTTGAGAAAGGTTGGTTATACCGGGTTATCAGAAAAATATCGGAGTTAAGTTACGGCATCTACCTGATGCATATCTTCATCTTAGGCTTCAGCTACAAACTAATCGAAGGATGCTTCTCCACCCCTATAATCATTCTTTTTGTCGGGACAATGACCTTCACTGGCTGCTGCCTATTGTCGAGACTTCTCTCTTATCTACCTGGAAGCAAATACATCGTAGGATAAATAACTCAAGTTTCGAATTTAGGCTGACATTCTAATTGTCAGGCATCCTTGATTCCACAAGGATTTAATCAGTCAAGTTTAGAATCACCAAAGCAAAAACACTTTGTTTCCCTATGCCAAACACTTTGTTTTCCCTATGCCAAACACTTTGTTTTCCTTATGGTAAACTCTTCGTATTCCTTGGCAAACAGTTTGTTTCCTTAGGCAAACTCTTCGTTTGGCTTATGAAAACGACTATCTGCAACAGACCTAATTCATTGATTAAGGTGGAAAATGGTGGTAAAAAACAAAAAAACAGACCTGGAAGAAGTCCAACTTTCAATCAGAACTAATAAATAGAATGACAGAAAACGGAGGGACTGATGGCTAACAGCCACAGCAGTCCCTCCGTTCTTAATTCTTAATCTTAAATTCCAACGAGTGCTCTCCAGCCTCTCTTTTTAGCTCCTTGTTGCTTCAAGAAAGGCTGTTTATCTGAGCGTTTGAATCAGTTCATCCACAGTCACAAGCGTTTGTTCGCCCGTTTCCATATTCTTCAAAGTAGCCTTACCTTCATTCAACTCATTTTCACCGATGATAGCTACAAACGGGATATTCTTAGCATTAGCATAGCTCATCTGCTTCTTCATCTTAGCCGCATCGGGATAGATTTCTGCACGAATACCTACCGCACGCACCTTGGCCAATAAGCTCATGGCAAAAGCTGCTTCACGATCGCCGAAGTTTACAAACAGCAGTTCCGTGCCGTTGACCGCCTCTTTCGGATATAGCTCGAGTTGGTTAAGGACATCGAAGATGCGATCAGCCCCAAACGAGATACCTACTCCCGATACCCCTGGCATGCCGAAGACACCCGTCAGATTGTCATAACGTCCACCGCCAGTGATACTACCAATCTGCACATCGAGTGCTTTAACTTCAAAGATTGCACCGGTATAATAGTTCAATCCGCGCGCCAAAGTCAAATCGAGTTCAATGTCATTCTTCAATCCCATCGTTTCGAGTGAAGACAGAATAAATTCGCTCTCCTCTACCCCTTTGATACCAATCTCGCTAGCAGCCAAAACTGTTTTCAAAGTCGTTAGTTTCTCTGCATTGGTGCCACTCAGCAAGATTATGGGTTGCAATTTAGCCACCGCCTCATCACTAATACCTTTCTCGCGAAGTTCCTTATTCACATTCTCAAGCCCAATCTTATCGAGCTTATCGATAGCTACAGTGATATCGACAATCTTGTCCACTTCACCGATGATCTCGGCAATACCGGTCAATATCTTACGATTATTAATCTTGATACAAACCCGAATATTGAAACGACTAAAAACCGTGTCAATGATCTGCATCAGTTCCACCTCATTAAGTAAGGAGTCGCTCCCCACCACATCGGCATCGCATTGATAAAACTCACGATAACGCCCTTTTTGAGGGCGATCTGCTCGCCAAACGGGCTGAATCTGGTAACGTTTAAAAGGGAACGTAATCTCATCGCGATGCATCACCACATAACGGGCAAAAGGCACCGTTAAATCATACCGCAATCCCTTTTCGCAGAACTTACTAGCCAGCTTTACGGCATTTCGGCTCAACAACTCTTCATCGGTAATTCCAGAAAAGTAATCGCCTGAGTTTTGGATTTTAAAAAGAAGTTTATCGCCTTCATCGCCATACTTCCCCATAAGAGTAGAAAGCATCTCCATCGAAGGAGTCTCTATTTGTTGGAAGCCATATAGATGATAAACGTCGCGAATGGTATTGAATATATAGTTCCGTTTCGCCATCTCAACCGGCGAAAAGTCGCGTGTACCTTTGGGTATGCTAGGTTTTGCTGCCATAAGTTTATCTTTTTTAGTCTGTTTCTTTATGAAGATGCAAAGGTAGAGGAAAAATCTGAATTAACATAGCAGTCACTTTAATAGTATGCTGGTGTTAGGGCAACAAAAAGCACAACAAGAAGAAGTAGACACCTCCCGATTCAAATAAGAGATCAGACTCTAACGTTGTTTTTCCGTCAGGTATTTCCAATACCGAACCGGCATATCTTGCTTGTGCTTCCGTGGGTTGAGTCTCTCCTTGATAGCGATCGATTTAAAATAAGTCTTCCAGAGTTGCTGAAAAAGTTTTTCATCTTTATCCATCAAACTCTCATCGAGCAAACCGGTTATCAAGTGCGACAAGTGACTCTCTTCATCGAAGTACACCGTTATGACCTGTTGTAAATCATAATAATAACCATACTGCCTTTTCATGTCGTAGATCAGCCATTTCTGATCAGAGAAACGATCTTTAAAATGGGGAATTGTGAGTGGCAAAGCATTAAACGTCGGCTCAAAAGCCGCAAAAAAAGTGCCGTCGATGGCTTTCTGAAAGCGGACAAACTGCAACAACCGAACACGCTCCCAATCCACTTTCTTCCAGATCTGCACCAATTCAAGCACATCAGCGTCGGCGAAATTGGTTTCAATAGAACAAGGGGCATCTATCGCCTTGCGCATATAACGGAAAAGCAAAATCCCTATATGAGGCAATTCTGATAGCCAACTTTGTGTGAGACAGCCCAAAGCCGAAGAAGAGAGTTTTTTCTGCAATCCACGCCAGACACGACCAGCTTTCTCCTCATCCGTCACCACCGTGAAGAGATTGTCGTAAAATAGAGGCATTGTGTCGCCTTCCTTGAGCAACATCTCTGGAAATGTTTTACGAAAATAGGCATCAAAGACAGCCGTCAGCAAGCCATCGAATGTGCCATCATACACAAAAACCGTCAAGGTAGAATCTTGTTTTACCATGCTATCATTTCATTTTAAGCGAAGGTTATTCTAAGAAAAGCGTCGGCGTTACCTCTTCCGTTACAGGAGCAGAAGTCGTTCCTAACATCTCGTCATAAAACGGAAAAGCCAACTGATGCTCATCAACTCTCTTTTTAGGCTTCGTCACTAATAAACTACGCACTCGCTGAGGTGTCAGCTCATTGATAGTCTGCATCGGTAGTTCATGGCAAGTGATAAAATATTGCGCTTTCTTCATGACCACTCCGATCTTTTTCAACTGATAAAATCCTAGTTTAGAAAAACGTCTCGAAGCAACAATAAGCCGTGCCGATTTGACGCCAATACCTGGCACCCGCAAAATCACCTCATAATCGGCCTTGTTCACGTCGACTGGGAAGTATTCCGGATGCCGTAATGCCCAAGCCAACTTCGGATCGACCTCCAAGTCCAAATGCGGATAGGCGTCATCGACTATTTCGTCGACCTTAAACTGATAAAAGCGCATCAACCAATCGGCCTGATACAACCTGTTTTCACGAACTAAAGGTGGTTGCTTGAGTGCAGGCAAACGCTTATCATACGCATTCACCGAGATGTATCCCGAATAATAAACACGACGCATCGTGGGCCCTTGATAAAGCAATGACGAAAGAGATAAAATAGCCTGATCCGTATCTGGGGTAGCGCCAACAATCATTTGTGTACTCTGCCCTGCCGGTGCAAAACGAGGTGCATAGCGGTATCTCTGCCGATCTTCTTTATTTTCGAGTACCCCTTGCTGAATATAACTCATGGGAGCAAAAACACTCTGATGATCTTTCTCCGGAGCTAAACGCTTCAAATGAGTCTCATCAGAGATCTCCACATTAACACTCAAACGATCGGCATACAGCCCCGCTTCATGGATCAATTCACGACTAGCTCCAGGAATGCTTTTTAAATGGATATACCCATTAAACCGATGAATGGTACGCAGATCCTTGACCACACGTACCAAACGCTCCATGGTATAATCCGGATTGCGCACAACTCCCGAACTTAAGAAAAGTCCCTCGATGTAGTTGCGCCGATAAAACTCAATCGTTAAGTTGACTAGTTCAGTGACCGAAAAAGTGGCACGAGGTAAATCGTTGCTTCGCCGATTGATGCAATAAGCACAGTCATAAATACAGTAGTTGGTCAGCATGATTTTAAGCAACGAGATGCAACGCCCATCTTCAGCAAAGCTGTGACAGATGCCAAACCCACCTACCGTATTGCCAAGTGTCCCTTGTTTGTTGGCACGAACCGTCCCGCTCGACGAGCACGACACATCATACTTAGCCGATTCGGCAAGGATTTTCAACTTATTCAGGACATTTTCATTCATCATCGTACCCCCAACATTCCACCCCTTTTTATCACGAAGTGAATCACAAAGATAGGAGCAAGTTTGGGAAAAGCCAACTTTTAATCCATCAAAAAAGCCACATGCACGATAGATTCGTGATGTGGCTTCCTATTCAAACAAAAAAATACTTACTGCTTAGAAGCATCTAAAGAAGCTTTACGGAATGCCTTCATGGCTTTTTCAATTTCCAAAGAAGTTTTGCGGGCACGTGTACCTGCCGCTTTGTTGCCGTTTTCTAATTGTGCGCTAGCATCTTTTGCGAACTCTGCGTATAACGCTTCTACTTGTTCTACTAATTCTTTCATAATCCTTTTTATTACTTTCGTTAATAATGACGGGCAAAAATACACTCTTTCCAGAAATAAATGTATAAAAAAGATCTCTTTTTTTAGCAAACAAGTGAAATAAATCACTGAAAAAATTATTTGCCTTTTAAAAAGCAACCATTTCCTCAAAAAAGGTTAAAAAGAGCGATAGAATGAGCATTTAAACGCTATTTCAAACAACACAAAAGAAGCTATTCAGTCTATCCAAAGCCGCTCTCTTACCGCCCATAACACCCTCTATAAAAACAACAAATAAAAGTAAATGCTATCTAAGCAACCAAACAGACTCTTTTAAATAAAAAACACCCTTTTCAAAGAGAGATGAGTTCAGCACTTAAAACCTCCTCACCAAACGAGGGAAATAGGCCAAAGCAATATAATAAGGTAATGTATTGGTGAAACTCTATAGATTTCGTACATTTGCACACAGTTCATCCGAATTTATCGGACGAGACTCAAACAGTAACCATAACGACTTAATAACTCTAAAAACCTATTTATAATGGGATTATTTGGCCATTTATTTAAGAAAAAAGCCGATAGCACAACAAAAATCGGTAATGTGGAAGACTTTAGTTCGCTCACTAGAGTCTATTTTCAAGCTGCCATCGCTGTCAACCTTGGTATTACTAACATCCGTTTTTTACCCGATGTAGCCAATTTTAAACGTCTATTCAAAGTCCCCACTCAAGGTGGCAAATTAGGATTGGCAGAGAAAACAGCCTCACGCAAAATGCTAATGCAAGATTACGGTCTAAGCGAATCGTTCTTCAAAGAGATAGATAACTCCGTGAAACGAAACTGCCGTCACCAAAACGATATCCAGCCCTACTTGTTTATGTACCAAGGCTTCTCGAATGATTTAATCATGGTCATCGGCAATTTGATGCAGTGGAAGTTTAGAATTCCATCTGTTTTCCAAAAAGCACTCTACGGCATGATTCAAAAGACCGTGCACGACATTTGTACCAAACCGGTTTTTAAAGCCGATGATGTACATAAAACGGCTATGTCTGTAAGACAATACAAAGAACGTTTAGGTTATTCTGAAGCATGGATGAGCGAATATGTATACAAGATAATTGTACTCGCAAAGAAAGAACCTAAACAGAAAAAGAATAAAAATGAGGAGAAATAACAGTTCCACTAGAAATGTTATAGAATAAAAAACAATCATAAAGAATAGGATAAAAACAGGAGCAGGGCTTTGATAAGCCCTGCTTTTTTAGTATATTTAGACTTCATTTTATTATTATAACCCCTAAAAAGAGCGCTTATGAAACAAAAGAAAATGCTTTCACTGACACTATCACAGTTAAAAAACCTCTATCAACAGGACTTTCCTGAACTCGTTGAGATAGCAACACAAAGTCTATCGGCCAACGAATTTAAAGATCGTTTATCCAACCTGCTGACTGAACAAAAGACTGCGTCAAGTGCTATTAGTGAGCAAATTCGAATTCTTATTGATTTCGACGGTAAATGTATCCACGAATTATCTACCGGACAAGACATAGAAATTCAAACCATCGGTTTATTATGGCATTTCTTAAAAGACTCACTCGAACAGACCGATATGCGTACCGATCTATTCATTGATTTATATGAGATGCTCAGCGCTTGGAAACAAGTGAAAAAGAGAGAAAACTTATTCTCGCGCGAAGAGCTAGAAAAAGCATGCAACCGTTGGCCTACAGGGCTCGACCCTGAAGTGAGAGCGATACGTGAATCCAATAAAGAACGCATCCTTCATGTGCTGATCCAGCGTATTGAAAACCGGAAATCTAAAATTCCCGGACGTTTTCGATTTGAAGAAGGCTTATCTTACGACGAGAAGTATCAGATCGTTCAAGACTGGTGGAACGACTTCCGATTTCACCTATCCATGGCCATCAAAACCCCTTCGGAACTCAACAAATTCCTCGGTCAGTCTCTCTCTCCGAAAACAATGTACATGCTCTCTTATGCCAAAAAGAAAGGCATGCCCTTCTTCGCTACACCGTATTACCTCTCTTTGCTCAACATTAGCCAAGAAGGCTATGACGATGAAGCCATCCGGAGTTACATCTTATATTCACCGGAACTGATCGAAACATACGGCTCGATAAAAGCCTGGGAAAAAGAGGATGTAGTAGAACCGGGTAAACCTAATGCAGCCGGCTGGCTCCTACCCGATGGGCATAACATCCACCGCCGTTATCCGGAAGTCGCTATTTTAATCCCGGATACGATGGGACGCGCTTGTGGCGGGTTGTGTGCTTCTTGCCAACGCATGTATGATTTTCAAAGCGAACGTCTCAACTTTGAATTTGAGTCGCTGCGTCCCAAAGAGAGCTGGGAACATAAATTGAATCGGCTTATGACTTATTTCGAAGAGGACACCCAACTTCGAGATATCTTAATCACAGGTGGCGATGCCTTAATGAGTCAAAACAAAACGCTTAAACACATCTTGGATGCTGTCTGCCGCATGGCCCTTCGCAAGCAGAAAGCCAATGCTGAACGTCCGGATGGGGAGAAGTTTGCAGAACTTCAACGCATACGATTAGGTTCGAGGTTGCCTGCTTATCTGCCGATGCGCATCAATGACGAATTGGTAGAGATCTTGAGAACATTCAAGGAAAAAGCATCTGCGGCAGGCATCAAACAGTTTGTTGTCCAAACCCATTTTCAAACACCCTTAGAGGTTACTCCCGAAGCCGAAGAGGCCATACGGAAAATAGTATCAGCCGGTTGGCTTATCACTAACCAATTGGTTTATAATGTTGCTTCATCGAGACGAGGGCATACCACCAAACTTCGCCAAATATTAAACCGTTTGGGCGTAGTGTGTTATTATACCTTTTCCGTGAAAGGATTTGATGAAAACCAAGCGGTCTTTACCCCGAACAGTCGCTCTTTACAAGAGCAACATGAAGAGAAAATTTTCGGGTATATGACCGACGAACAAGCGAAAGAGCTTTATCGGTTGCTCGAAACAGGATGTAATACCGCCGAGAACATACAGACGTTTATGAAGAAACATCAACTGCCGTTCTTAGCGACCGATAGAAGTGTGCTAAATTTACCAGCCATTGGTAAAAGCATGACGTTCCAACTCATTGGGTTGACTCCCAACGGCAAACGGATCCTGCAATTTGAACACGACGGAACACGCAGACACAGCCCGATTATCGACCAAATGGGTGAAGTTTACATTCAAGAAAACAAATCATTGGCGGCTTATCTTCGCCAACTCATTCAGATGGGAGAAGACCCGGAGGACTATGCTACAATCTGGCAATATCGTCAAGGAGAGACTGAATCGCGATTCAGCTTGTTCGACTATCCGGATTTCAACTTCGAGAGCACTGACAAGATTAGTAATTTAGAAGTCGGTTCTTTATCGAACCACTAGGTATCCAAAAGAAAGAGCCCGGAAAATCGGGCTCATTATTTTAATCCTTAACACGTATCACAGCATTGCTGATAATAGCCGCAACTCCTCCAGTAGTTATACCGGAAGAAAAGATGCTCCTTATAGCTTCAGGAGCCTGACTAAGCACATCGGGAATCAGCTCGACACCCAGACCAAGAGAGAGACTGACCGCCAAAACTAACGTTTCTTTCCGACCAATCTGCTGCGAGGCAACAATACGAATTCCTGCAGCAGCCACTGTACCAAACATCAACAAGGTTGCTCCACCCAATACCGGTTCGGGCATCACAGAGAAGACACCACCAACAATCGGGAACAAGCCCAAAACAACCAACATCCCAGCAATGTAATACCCCACGTGGCGACTAGCAACACCGGTCAGCTGAATAATACCGTTGTTCTGTGCAAAAATAGAGTTCGGAAATGAGTTGAACACACCAGCCAAACAGGAGTTAACGCCATCGGCCAACACCCCACCGGATACCCGTTTCACATAACTTTCGCCTTCCACTGGAAGTCCCGAAATCATCGAGTTGGCCGTAACATCACCTGTAGCCTCTATGGCGGTGATAAGGTAAATCAACCCGATAGCAATAAAGGAAGACCAGTTGAACGCTAAACCATATTTAAAAGGCATGGGGATGTTAAGACTAAAGAGTAAATCGGTGTTTAACGTACTGAGGTCGACTTTCCCCAACGCAAAAGCAAGCCCATAACCCAACAAAATGCCTAGAACGATGGAACTCATCCGCAAGTATTTATTGGTTGATCGGTTAAAGAACAAGACACTCAATAAGACCAACGAAGCAATAGAGAGGTTGTCCCAAGTAGCAAAAGTCCCGGCTTCCATTGCTCCATAACCTCCTCCACAAGCTACAATGCCCACTTTGATTAAACTCAAACCGATAAGCAGTACCACAATGCCCGAAACTAATGGGGTAATGATGTGACGAAGGTACTTAAAGGTACGACTCACCACCATCTCGACAGGCGAAGCCGCTATACAAACTCCGAAGATCAAAGGTAAACCTCCTAATAATCCGGTAGAGATTATAGGACCGATAAAGGAGAAGCTTGTTCCTTGTATACAAAGCAACTTAGCACCAACAGGACCTACACGCCGACATTGGATGTAGGTAGAAACCCCTGAAACAAAGAGTGCCATTGAAACCAAGAAACCTGTAGTCTCGGCATCAAGTTTTAATGCCCCCGAAATAATCAACGGTGGTGTGATGATGGCCACAAAAATAGCCAACAGATGTTGCAAAGCGGCAAAGAAAGCCTCTTTAAACGGCGGACGGTCTTCAACACCGTAAATCAAATCGTTCTTCATCTTAATTCAAGGTCCATTTCAAAGCGATGGTTGGAATGGCATAAAAACCATCACGTCCACCAAAATTATGACTCAACTCCACCTCTGAACCTACACTCAAGTTAAATTTGTCACTCACCCCCTTCAAACGATTAAGGTTAAGCCACAATTGAGGTTCTGACAAAAAGATCAGTTTACCATATTGAGTCTCTTCACGCCACAAATCGGCAAAGCCTGATAAGGTAAAGAGTCGATCGCGCGAATGCAAATACCACGTACCTGTGATCTGAAAATTGTTGGGCGACGGATGCTTCTGAATGTATTTATACATGGCAGAAAGTGTAAATCCTTTCGAGAAAGAAGCATCATTTTGAGTGTATGTAACACCACCCAAATAAGCGTTGTTATAAGAAAAACCTTTCGCTAACCCACCGTTGTATTCGATATGAGCAGAGAAAGGTCCCTTCCAAAACTTCAATTCGCGCGCTATTTCCCAATAAGCCGAGGTCACTCCCGATGAAGTATAATCCATGTCGACAAAGAAAAAAGTACTTCCAAACTCATCGGGATGAAACTTTTCAACCGTTGTGGTCCATAACGGGCGCCCGCTACACTCTTTGTCGTACAGTGAACGACCAAAATCATAATGCAACTGAATGTTCTGAGCACGCAACTCGGTTACAGAACCTACGCATAAAGCTACTAAAAAAGCAAAAATAATCTGTCTCATATGATATACATTTTTTAATAAGCTGCAAAAATAGTTAAAAAAGAAGAGATATTCACCGCAAAAAACAAAATAATTTCAATTATTAGCCATCAAAAAGACAATTCATCGTAGAGAGTATTTATCTTTGTAAAAACGACAAAAGACTCATGATAATAGAAGATCACCCCTTAGAGCCATTCTTGCCAACGCAAAGTAGCCTGTTGATGCTCGGCAGTTTTCCACCGCAAAAGAAACGGTGGTCGATGCCATTTTATTACCCCAACCTGAACAACGATATGTGGCGCATCATGGGGCTTCTCTTCTTTAAAGATAAATCACACTTTCTCGACAACAGTCGGAAGGCTTTCTGCAAAGATCGTTTAACAGCCTTTCTAGAAGAGAAGGGAGTGGCACTTTTTGATACCGCACTGCGGATACGTCGCTTGCAAGATAACGCCTCAGATAAATACCTCGAAATAGTAGAGCCTACCCATATACCATCACTGCTTAGGCAACTGCCTGCTTGCCGGGCCATAGTGACTACCGGACAAAAAGCGACGGACACTCTTCGTGAACAATTTGAGGTAGCAGAGCCTGCTATCGGCAACTTCTCGGAATTTCTCTTTGACGGTCGGCCGATGCGACTGTATCGCATGCCCTCTTCATCCCGTGCTTACCCATTAGCACTTGATAAAAAAGCGGCACTATACCGACTGATGTTTCAAGATTTAGAACTCCTTTAATACTTAGAATAATGGAACAACCTCTTTTTTTATATTATCCCGGATGCAGCACCTGCCAAAAGGCAAAGAAATGGCTTACCGACAACCAAGTGTTGCACACCCCTCGCTTAATCGTTGAAGAGCGACCAACCATAGAAGAACTAAAGATTTGGATAGACCGAAGTAAGCTTCCTATTAAGAAGTTTTTCAACACTAGCGGACTGATTTACAAAGAATTAAATCTCAAAGAACGCCTACCAAGCCTCAGCGAAGAGGAGCAAATAGCGTTATTGGCTTCGAACGGTAAACTCGTGAAACGCCCATTACTAATAACAACTCACTCTGTATTAGTTGGTTTCAAAGCCGACGAATGGAAAAAAATAAAATAGTTGAAAAAATTTTCGACCAACTGCTTGCAGATAAAAAATATTCTACTACCTTTGCATTCGCAAATACGGGAGTAGCTCAGTTGGTAGAGCACCGGTCTCCAAAACCGGGTGTCGGGAGTTCGAGCCTCTCCTCCCGTGCCAAAACAGAAAGCCGATAATCAATTGATTATCGGCTTTCTGTTTTATTAATTAGCCACTCTTCAAACTAGAAGCTAAAACAGATCTCTCATTGACACCATCTAAATAAGAGAAAGCCAACAAAGCTTTGAACATAAACCGGATCAGTCCGGAAACCCTGGGGATATGTTAAATTGTACGGTCGTTTGCGCTTTCGTAATATGATAATATCTTTTCGTAAAACATTCTATTTCAATTAATATCTGTCACTTATTGATATGTGGAGTGCTTCGAAGCTTTGTGTTTAACGTTTGTCACCCACATACTTTTCGTCTTGATCCGAAAACCAACAAAGCTTTGAACATAAACCCTTTTCAGCCAGATTGGTGAAGTTTACACTTCACCAATCTGGCTGAAAAGATAAAAGAGACACAGATAATTAACCCTTGCGGCGTTGATTTTTAACCAAAAAGACTCTCTGTTCACTTCAAAGCTTCAAAAGGCTCCTTAAAAGGCTATTGGAAGATAATCAAAGCCGATTGCGGTGCCACAGTGGCTTCTGCGCCGTAAACAGTACCAAGTCCTAATAAACTAATCTGACTGTTGTGACAAACGATGGTGTATCTTCCGGCCGGAATCTTCAGCTTGGCAGCTACAGGACGAGCGTTAAAAGCCACAATAATCGTGCTCCAACGATCGCCGTTGGCAAATCCTTTCAACCGATAGGCGATCAGATTATCACCGTCGACCGGTAAAAACTCCAGATGCTTACGCACCATATCGGCATCACCCATACGAAAAGCCGGATGCGACTTACGCAGAGTTATCAACTGTTTGTAGTAATTAAAAACATCATTATTTAAAGCCTTCCTTCGCCAATCAATGGCATTGATAGCATCCGGACTCTCGTAACTATTGTGCACCCCCTTCTTATCGCGCATCACCTCCTCACCAGCATAAATGAATGGAATACCTTGAGAAGTTAAAACGATGGTTTGTGCCAATTTATCCAAGCGTTTCAAGACCTCAGGAGTCACACCAGGTATGGAGCTATTCAGACGGTCTACTAAACACATATCATCGTGACAAGAGACATAATTAATCACCTGAGTAGGCTGTAAGGGCCAAGCTTTCTGACTGTAATTGACCGAATCATTTTTCACTTGTGGGTGACTGATCCCTCCCACAATACCAAACTTAACACTCATCTCCGACCCGGGCAATCCAGCAAGAAAAGCCCCTTTATGATTGTCGTTGAAAGGGCCGCGAAGAGCATCACGCAACTCGTCAGAGAAAGCAGCAATGCCTGGCATCTTATGCGTATTGACTTTCATAGCCAAACTATCGGTAGGATACTGAGGCGCCTCGGCTGCCCAACCTTCACCATAAATACAGATAGAAGGATCGACCTCATTGAGTGCACGCCGAATTTCATTCATCGTCTCAATGTCATGTATCCCCATCAAATCGAAACGGAAACCATCCACATGATACTCCTTGGCCCAATAAACCACCGACTCTACCATAAACTTACGCATCATCGGTCGTTCACTAGCCGTTTCATTGCCACACCCAGACCCATTGGCCAAGGTACTATCGGACTTGTGGCGGTAGAAATAACCAGGGACAGTGCGTTCGAAAGGACTTTCAGCGGCATTAAACGTATGGTTATACACCACATCCATCACCACACGAATACCTGCTTTATGAAGGCTTTGAACCATCTGTTTAAACTCCTTAATACGGGTCACCGGGTTATACGGATCGGTAGCATAAGAGCCGTCGGGCACATTGTAGTTTTTAGGATCATACCCCCAATTATATTTATTCTCCTTCAACTTCGTTTCATCAATCGAAGCATAGTCGAACGAAGGTAAAAGATGCACATGTGTTACCCCCAACTCTTTGAGGTGATCAATACCGGTAGCCAAGCTATCGGGACTCTTCGTTGCATGCTCAGTCAGTGCCAAGAACTTGCCACGGTTCTTTACACCGGCAGTTGAGTCGATCGAAAAGTCGCGGTGGTGCATCTCATACAAGATTATATCAGCAGGCGACTTCAATGGTGGCCGTTGATCAGCCTCCCAACCATCAGGATCAGTCTCCTTCCAGTCGATGATAGCCGCCCGTTTGCCATTCACTCCCACTGCACGCGCATTCAATCCGGGGGTATCACCCAACCATTGGTCGTTTACCTTCACATTAAACGTGTAAAACTTTCCCATCAAATCTTTGCTCACAGTGGCCGTCCACGTACCATCCTCTTGGTGCGTCATCGGAACAGTTGTGTAAGCATGCCCCCCTTCGGCCGCATCATAAAGCATCACCCGCACCTCATCGGCCACAGGCGACCACACGGTAAACGTGGTCGCATTTTTATGATACACCATCTCAATAAGATTACCGGAAGGAACCGGATAAAGTTCAAAAGAGTTGTAATCCTTCTTGGTCGATGCACAACTCATGATAGTTGCAGCAGAGACCACCCCTACTATTGCCAAATAATTTGTTCCCATATCACCTTACATATTATTCAGTTAAACGAACCATTTACGATTGAAAAACGAGAGCCGAAAAGAGCCTCCATAAAAGGCCTATTTCTTTACTCGATCAGGATTTTTAGACATAAAATCCTTCCAACTGCCATAGCCTTTTTGCGCCTCCGGTCGGCCCATCTGAAGATAGTGACAATAGGCCGCCGCCAACCCATCGGTGGCATCCAAGAAGGTAGGCATCTCCTCCTTAGGAAATCGCAGCATGCGTTGCAGCATATCGGCCACCTGCTCTTTGGTAGCCTGTCCACTACCGGTTATCGCCATTTTAATCTTTAAAGGAGCATACTCCGTTATCGGGATATCCCGAATCAAAGCCGCAGCCATAGCCACCCCCTGCGCCCTTCCGAGCTTCAACATCGATTGCACGTTTTTTCCAAAAAAAGGTGCTTCGATAGCCAACTCATCGGGCAGGTAACTCTCTATCAGCCCCAAGACCCGTTCATGAATATGACGCAACTTCAGATAATGATTGGCGAACTTACGCAAATCAATGATGCCCATAGCCACCATTTCCGCCTTCGTACCTACCACTCTGAGTACCCCATACCCCATGATGGTCGTTCCGGGGTCGATACCTAAAATAATCTTCTCTTTGACCGGTTGAATCACTCTACCACCTCCATTAAAGTAGGAAAGCCCACAACCTTTTGCTTAAAGATCTTTCCCAACTCTTCATTAAGGTGCATCCCCTGCTCCAAGTGCCAACGATGAAGTACCGTGCTATTTTCAACTTCCCACTGCAATGAATAGCAGCTTCCTTCATCACGGTGACTCAACACTCTACAAATTCGTGGCGATTTTAAAACCCCTTTTTGCTCCACCTCTGGAATTAAACACTCTTTCATCCAAACCAAGAAATGATCATGAATCTCATCGTCTACTTGATACGTAATATTGTAAATCAGCATTTTAACTTAATTGTTTTTTTATTTACGCAAACATAGCAATTATTTCAGAATTATCCGTTATATTTGCCGCACCAAAAGAGAGAAATCTCTGCGAACGAATTCAATAAGGGGCATTAGCTCATCTGGCTAGAGTGCGACACTGGCAGTGTCGAGGTGATCGGTTCGAGTCCGATATGCTCCACAAACTTAATCAAGCATTGTCTTTCTTCTCTTAGGTCATTCCCCTTGGCTAAGTTTTTAACCGAACTAATATTCTCCTGAAAATCTGGTTATGCTAAATGCTTCTTATCACATTGTTATCGACCAACTTTTTTCTCAAGTTAATCACCGGAACACTGACTTATTAATTTTTAATATAAAACTATGGAACAAGGATACGAATGGGCCAAGACCATGAATTGTGCCGTTACAGTCTGTAACGCCGAAGGAATCATTCTCTTTATGAATGAGAAAGCGCAAAAAACATTCGAGAAATATGGCTCTCTCATCGGACAAAACTTATTTAATTGTCACGCACCCACCTCGCAGGAAAAGATTAAAGAATTACTAGCCTCAGGAGGATCCAATGCGTACACCATTGAAAAAGGAAGTGTCAAAAAAATGATTTATCAAACAGCTTGGTTTAAAGATGGAAAGGTGGCCGGATTGGTAGAACTATCCATGGAAATACCCCCTGAAATGAAACATTTTATCCGAAGCTGAAACTGCTTCTCAAAAACACTTTGTGGTATACAGAACCAATTCTGCATACCACAAAGCAACCATTCAAAAAAAATTATAGCAGTTCTAAAACTAAAGGGATATCGTCTTTAGAAACCCCTCGCTGGATCAAGAGCGCTTCGTCTTGATAGAAGAGTTTTAAGAACTCAGTCCTATCGGCAACTAATTCTAACGCTTTTCTGTAATATAAAAGAGCCTTCTCTAGCTGATTCATAGACCAAGCAACGTGCCCGGCACTCAAATAATCGGTCATCAAGGGTTGAATAGCCAGCAAGCGTTCGTAAAACTTCAACGCTTGTTCGTTTTTGGAAAGCATGAAGGAGCTCCACCCTATTCCACGCAAAGCTTTAACGGAAGCGTCATCCATGAAGTGAAGTTTAAAGAAATAGTTCAATGCTTCATCGTATCGAGCCAACTTGATTAAACAATGACCGATGTGAGACAGAACCTGCTTATGAGTCGGATGAACCGCTTCGACCTTTTTATAATAAGTCAACGCAGACTCATAATCGGCCAATAGCCGGTAACAAGTTGCTAAATGCCGGTTGGTCCATAAATGATCCGGCGCCATTAAATCGGCTTTCTGGTAAAAGTCAACAGCTCCGGCGTAGTTTTTCAACTTTTGTAAAGCATATCCTAGTTTCTGATAAGACTCTGAAGAGAGAGCCTGCCGACGCTCAGACCACTCAATCTGTTCTTTAAACAGTTCAGCAGCCTCTTCCCACCGCTCTTTTCGGAAACAAAAATTGGCAACCGACTTGAATGTTTTCTCATTTTCCAGATAAGGTTTTAAATGAGGCAAACGGTGCAAGTTTATGCGCTCCTTAAAAATATCCTTAAACTCAGACCGATAGCGATTCAGTTTCAAGAAACGATACAAATCACGGATGTACTGGTTGCTAAACACCCCCTTCTTCTCAGCCTCTCTTTCCAATGTCAGACGGACGGTATCTAAACTCTCTTTGTTGATATCCTCCTTGGCAAACTGATCAAAAAGAAGTTTTCTTTGAGATTCGGGCACCTGCAACAAGGTGAAATACATGGAGTATTTATCGCTGTTGCATAAGATGACAGAGTCTAAAATTAAATCCATCAATGACGCCTGATTGTCAGATCTCCCCTGAAGCAAATCGGCCACCCCTAAGTGTAGCTTGTCGAAAGTGTAGAACCAATGGTGTATCTCGTTGAAAAAAGGATCGCTTTTCAAAAAAGAAAAAGAGCTCATATACACATCAGCCCCTTCTTCTTGCAGCTCGTTCATCTCCATCATCTTATCGCTAACTCCCGAAGATTCAAGTTTTCTTTGCCAATCTAGCTTTTCATCTTCTTCATCGCTCTCATCGACCTCCGGCTCAGCAGATACATTTTTTATCAGCTCAGGAATGATCTCTTCACGCATCTTGCGATCGATCTTTTCTGTCTCTTGCGATAACAGCAACTGGCCATAAACACGCATCAAATCATCCGAAACAGCCACCATTTCATTCAAAGCCTCCAACTTATACCCGATCTCCGGATAAAACGTGATGCGATCTGCATGGAGCATCGAAACCCAAACAAATCCCACCAATGCTCGCTGACTAACCTGAACCTCTACATGACTATAAGCCTCTAAAAGCCAAAGCACTTTCCGAATGTCAAAACAAGACACCACACTCAGCGTCACGGCACTAACCAAAGGAGCTAAATCACTGACACGAAGCAGATCTGACTGTAACATTCTATCGGCTGCTTCCGAATCCTCGACCGTCCAAGCCGAATTACTCCAAATCAAAAAGAAAGCCTCTTTCAAAGCCACTTCATGCCGATTTAAAACATCGCGTTTCTTCTCTTTAGACCAGAGATCGCTCAAAGCAAAATCATCATCGAACGATTCTAAAAGAGTAATTTGTTGCTGTAATTTAAGAAGCCGAGCGTCGTCGGATAACAATTGGCGTCGGATTATATGGTAATGTTTAGAAGAGGTTGAATCTAAAAGGTGCAATTTAACTTGATCTGCCAGCTCCCACGTGTTACGCAACAACCTTTGATAAAGGGCACCCCGAGAAGGATCAGCCACCCCCTGCTCCATGTATTGGAGCATGTAAGAATAAGACATTTTTAACTCGTCAAGACGGTTTTGAAGACCCCAATCGGGTACTTGAGAGAGAAAAACCTCCAATTGCACAAAAGCCTCCTTTAACCGTTTACTTTTAAGCAAAGAGTAGATAGACAGGCTCTGTTCATTAATAACTTGCTCAGTCATAATTCATCTAGTATAATTTTATAATTAGATCTAATCGATCTGTTCTTACGACACGTAAAATTACAAAAAAATACCATAAAGCAAGCGAGGACGATCCTTATTTTAAGGAACGCCCTCGCTTCAATTTATTTATTTAACAGCTATTACTCTTTGATAGCAGCAATACCCGGCAAAATTTTACCTTCAATAGCTTCAAGCAATGCACCACCACCAGTAGATACATACGAAACGCCATCAGCTAAACCGAACTTATTCACACAAGCTACTGAATCACCGCCACCAACTAATGAGAAAGCACCGTTTTTAGTTGCTTCTACAATCGCCTCGCCAACAGCACGTGAGCCATCGCTGAAGTTGTCCATTTCAAAAACACCTGTCGGGCCATTCCACAAGATGGTTTTAGAATTCTTAATAACATCAGCAAAAAGAGCCATTGTCTTCGGACCGATATCAAGACCTTGCCAGCCATCAGGAATATCTTTTTCGTCGCAGAACTGTGTATTAGCCGTGTTAGAGAAAGCATCAGCCACTTTAGCATCAAGAGCCAAAACCATCTTCACGCCTTTCTCTTCAGCCTTTTTGAGCAAATCTAGAGCCAAGTCTAATTTGTCATTTTCACAGATTGATAAGCCGATATTTCCACCTAATGCTTTAGTGAACGTATAGCTCATACCGCCAGTGATAATCAAATTATCAACCTTGCCTAATAAGTTTTCAATAATTTCAATTTTAGAAGAGACCTTAGAACCACCCATAATAGCAGTAAAAGGACGATGGATATCATTCAATACTTTATTAACAGCAAGCACCTCTTTCTCCATCAAGAAGCCGAACATTTTATTTTCCACTCCGAAATATTTAGCAATAAGAGCGGTAGAAGCATGTGCACGGTGAGCAGTACCAAAAGCATCATTCACATAGCAATCAGCGTAAGAAGCCAACTTCTTAGTAAACTCTTTTTGGCTCTCTTTAATCGCTTTTTTAGCAGCCGCTTTCTCTTCATCAGAAGCATCTTCTGCAAGCCCTCTTGGCTTACCCTCTTCTTCTGCATAAAAACGAAGATTCTCAAGCAAAAGAACTTCACCCGGTTGCAAAGCTGCAGCTTTCGCTGAAGCCTCTTCGCCCATACAGTCGTTAGCAAACTGTACATCAACGCCCAACAGTTCTGATACGTGATTAACGATGTGCTTCAAAGAAAATTTGTCAGCAACGCCTTTCGGACGACCCAAGTGAGAACCGATAATGATGCTTCCACCATCAGCCAAGATCTTTTTCAACGTAGGAAGAGCAGCACGTATACGGTTATCATCCGTAATGTTAAAGTTTTCATCCAGAGGCACGTTGAAGTCAACGCGAACAAATGCCTTTTTACCGGCAAAGTTGAATTTGTCAATTGTTTGCATAATACTTTATTATTAAAAAAGTGATAATTTATCCTATCGAATAGTGTGCAAAGTTAGTATTTATTTTTTTTGTACCCTATGAATTCGGCATTTATTCTTCTTCTTCGAACTCTATTTTTCTTTTTTTGCACCCCCCTATAAAGTATTTACAGTATGTTTGCAGCCCACAAGCAAAACATTTCGGTCGGCGGGCCAAACAGACGTATCGCCCGTGCAAAATCAGCCAATGGTGGGCGATAGGTAAAAGGGTCTTCGGAATATGCTTGGTCAGTATTTTCTCGACACTAAGAGGTGTAGTGCAACTTTCCGAAACCAGCCCTAACCGGTGACTAACTCGAAACACATGGGTATCTACGGGCATCACCGCTTCGTTGAAAAGCACCGATTGAATGACATTGGCTGTTTTCCGCCCAACTCCGGGCAACGACATGAGCTCAGCCAAATTGTTGGGCATACGACCATTAAACTCCTCAACAAGACGCTTTGCCATCCCAACAAGGTGTTGGGCTTTATTATTCGGATAAGAGATGCTGCGAATATACTCATAAATGACCTCTGGCGTACTCGCTGCCAAGGCTTCGGGAGTTGGGAAGTCACGAAAGAGAGCCGGTGTCACTAGATTAACCCGTTTGTCGGTACATTGTGCCGAAAGAATCACGGCCACAAGCAGCTCAAAAGGGGTGGTGTAATCTAACTCTGTTTCGGCAACAGGCATATGCTCCTGAAACCAACGCATAATCATTTCATAACGTTCTTTCCTCTTTATCATTTTCATCTCAATTTATTCATACTGTAATGCGGAATCACTTTCCATCTAAAATAGATGAATGAAAGGATTGTCAGACAAGCACCAACCAAATAGGCTTTATCGAAAGTGCTCACATCGGCGATATAACCGCCTAAGAACATCCCAAAACCTAAGCCGACATCCCACGAAGTGAGATAGGTGGAAGTGGCCGTAGCACGCCGATGATTCGGTGCTAAGTTGACAAATAAAGTATTGAAAGCCGGAAACATAATACCAAACCCAATACCAAGCATCAAAGCTATAAAAAAGAATAATACCATGCAACTCTTTTCGTCCCATTGAATCACATCTGCACAACTAGAGAGCATAAAAAAAGAGCACATAACGACTAAAAGTCCTAACGAGATGGCTTGTGTGATTCTGCCTCGATCAACTTGTTGCCCGGCAAAGATGCGCGAAACAGCCATGCCAATAGCCATGAGGGTAAAAAAGAAACCGGTAGATACATGCAGCCCTATTTGTCGGGCATACATCGCTACATAATTGGTCGTCATCCCATAAGGAACCGACAAGAGTAATAAACAGATGCCGGCGGGAATGCCTTTAAGTAGAATAAACCGATCGAACGATAACGGCTCTCGCTTAACCGGCAATTTAGAAGGAGGCTTAACGAACGAAGCAAAGAGAAGGCCTACCAGACAAACAGCTAGCCCCAAAGCAAAGATGGCCGTGAACGTTGTTCCTGCATCATACAGAAACAGACCGGTCATCGGGCCAATAGACATTGCTGTATTATTGGTCAGCCCATAATACCCTAGTCCCTCTCCGCGCCTGGAAGAGGGGATAATGTCGACAACAAGGGTGTTTCCGCCAACAGTAACCATGCCAAAGGCAACGCCTTGTACAATGCGACACAAGACAAACATGAGAAGTGTAGTCGCACCAAGATACCCCAAAAACATCAACATAAAAAGGAAATAAGCCAACAGATAAAAGGGCCGACGGGCAAATGTATCGAGAAAATAACCCGAAAACGGACGGATACATAACGCAGCAAGCGAATAAGAGGAGAGAATAATCCCTATCGCTGCGCCTTCAGACCGGAAAACTTCCGATAAGTAAAAAGGCAATACCGGTATCAGAAGCCAGAAACCAAAATAAAGCAGAAAGTTGGCAACAAGTATAAAACAATAACTTGGCGTAACAAGTTTTTCCTTTGCCATAATAGTCATTTTTTAAAGCATGAATGTGTCAATACATAGATACTGTTCAGATAAACAGATTATATATTGACACATCAATGCAATAGATTGAGCAATCCTCTACAAAAAGGATTGCTATTTTAAGAGGCTTAGTAAGCCGCTTCGAACTCCTTCAGGAAGCGGGTATCGTTCTCAGAGAATAGGCGTAAATCTTTCACCTGATACTTCAAGTTTGTGATGCGTTCTACACCCATACCCAGTGCATAACCACTGTACACTTTGCTGTCTATTCCGTTAGATTCAAGCACATTCGGGTCGACCATACCACAACCCAATATCTCTACCCAACCGGTGTGTTTGCAGAACGGACACCCCTTGCCACCACAGATGTTGCAGCTAATATCCATTTCGGCACTCGGCTCAGTAAATGGGAAGTACGATGGACGCAAACGGATCTTTGTATCTGCCCCAAACATCTCTTTGGCAAATAACAACAAGACCTGTTTCAAGTCTGTAAATGAAACATCTTTATCAATATAAAGTGCTTCTACTTGGTGGAAGAAACAGTGTGCCCGGTAGCTGATGGCTTCGTTACGGTACACACGTCCCGGACAAATGATACGGATAGGAGGCTGAGAAACTTCCATCACCCGGCTCTGAACCGAAGAGGTGTGCGTACGAAGCAACACGTCCGGACGAGATTCGATGAAAAAAGTATCCTGCATATCACGAGCTGGATGATCTTCAGCAAAGTTGAGTGCCGAAAAAACATGCCAGTCATCTTCGATCTCCGGTCCTTCGGCAATGCTAAAACCTAAACGACCGAATATGTCGATAATTTCATTCTTCACAATAGAGAGCGGATGGCGCGTACCAAGCTCTATCGGGAAAGCAGAACGAGTTAAATCCACACCATCACCGGTATGGTCTTGAGAATCAAACTGCTCTTTCAAAGCATTAATGCGTTCCTGCGCCAGGGTCTTCAACTCATTGAGTTTCATGCCGACCACCTTTTTTTCTTCGGCGGGTACATGGCGAAAATCGGCCATCAATTCATTAATGGCTCCCTTCTTACTGAGGTATTTAATGCGTAACACCTCAAGTTCTTCAGCACTTGAAGCAACGAGCGAGCCAACCTCTTTCAGAAGTTCTTCTATCTTAACGATCATATTTTTGATGTATTATAAATCTTATTACTAGTCCATTAAACAGTGCAAAGATATAACTTTCTAATGAAACATTGAAACAAGAGTCCGTTCTATTTTTCAGATCAATGCACTGTGAACGTCTTACCACTGTTTCAACTCTTGGTATAAACGCTGTATTGGCAGCCCCATAATGTTATAGAAACTGCCCGAAATATGCTTCACACCCACATAACCGATCCACTCCTGAACGCCATAAGCACCGGCTTTATCCATCGGCTGGTAATGATCCACATAATAGGCTATCTCATCATCAGTCAGCTCGTCAAAAACAACTTCAGAAACCGACGTAAAGGTCTGCTGTTTTTCCAAAGTGGTCAGGCAAACGCCCGTAATGACCTGATGTGACTTCCCTGCCAACAACCGAATCATGGCTATCGCCTCTGCTCTATCAGTGGGTTTACCAAGCACTCGCCCTTCACTCCACACAATCGTATCGGCGGTAATGAGTAATTCATCCGAAGCCATCGAACTCTGATAAGCAGTCGCTTTGGCTTGGCAGATATAGGCCGGGATTTCCTCTTTCGAGAGCGTATCGGGGTAAGACTCGTCGACATTCGGAAGTGTACGAACGGTGTAATCAATTCCCAATCCCGACATCAATTCTTTCCGACGGGGAGAGTTAGACGCTAAAATAACGTTGTATCTTTTTAAATTCTCTAATATCATCTGTTGCTTTTATTTTGATTTTCAAAATGAATTTACCACCCGAAAGCATCTTCAGAAAGCCAATGCCCTTGCGCTTTCAATACCTGTTCGATAACATCCCGACCGCAACCGTAACCGCCAGTGGCATGAGAGATGTACTTAGCTATTTGCTTCACCTCTGGGGCAGCATCTTTCGGGCAACAAGGCAGGCCGCACTGTTTCAGAACCTCTAAATCGGGGATATCATCGCCCATATAGAGGATTTCATGATCTTCCAAACCGTGCTTATCGCGAAAATCCGAATAATCATGAATCTTCACCGAAGAGCCCATATAAAGATCCGAAATGCCTAAACCGGCAAAACGCTGTCTAACCGCCTCGGTACGTCCACCGGTAATGATTGCTATGTGTAACCCACGCTTAACAGCAAGTTGCAAAGCATATCCGTCTTTAATATTCACGGTACGCATCGGCTCACCCGATGGATGAAGAGGAAGAACATCGGCACTCAACACGCCGTCTACATCAAACGCCAAAGCTTTGATGGCTGATAAATTATAATTGATGGTGCTCATGTATACTTTGACTGATTAATTCATAAATAGCATGTAACATGGGGGTCTCTTTTAAAAGTGATAAATGCTTGTCGATCACATTCATATCATAACGTATCGCCGGTCCGGTTTGTGCATCGTATGGCTTTAAATCATGTACTTTACGGGCTGTTTCGTCAATCAACGGCAACATAACCTCAAAGGGGAGTCCCTCTTTTTCAAGTAAATCGGCCGCCAAAGCATACATGTGGTTGGTGAAATTGCAAATAAAGACAGCAGCCAAATGTAAACTCTTACGCTGCTCAGACGTAGCTTCGTAGACGTTGTCGGAAAGAGTCCTTGCCATGGCCTTCAAAAACGCGACATCGGTTTCCCGATTAGCTTCTACAAAAATGGGGATTGTCTTAAAATCAACCTCTCGCTGCTTACTAAACGTTTGCATAGGGTAAAAAACACCATACCGAGGGGTCTGATTCTCCCAAATAGTGACTGGAACGCTCCCTGCCGTATGCACAAACAAAGCCTCTGGCTTATGGGCCACAATTTGTGGCAACAGATCGATTAAAGCCGCATCTTTCAACGCTACAATATAAACCTGAGCCTGATTAGTGACTTCCGCTAAGTTGGTCGTATAGTCGGCTTCCACTTTTTCGGCCAATGATTGAGCCGATTCAACTGTGCGGCTATATATTTGAACAATACGAAACCCTTTCCGATAAAGAGCCTGAGCTAAATTAACCGCCAAATTACCGGCGCCAATAAACACAATCGGTGTATCTTCAATACTTCTTTTCATCGTTTTGAAATCAATAATAAAATGCCTCCCACTAGCAGCAATGCCAACGGCAACAAGTAAGCCGAGACGTTGCCTAGTAATGCAATGACTAGGTCGATGTTCATCACTAACCAAAGCCCTGTAAGAACTATACCAACCGACTTATCGCGCTTAAAAAACAGAAAAATAGCAGCTGTGTAGAGCAATAAATAGTTTTTATCCGTGATCCATCCTAGTCCATGCGACGCAAAGTGGATCAATTTATCTAACATATACAGTCCGCCGATAAGCAACAACGCAATAGCCGTTGCCCGGTATGTATCTTGGTGATTGTTTGCCTTAGCCGCACTCACTGTTATTCTCCTCCAAATTTATTGAGATGTATTTTCTCCCACTGCAGATGCTCCTCATCAAACGGCTTACGTTCGATGGCTTTATGCCCGATGGCTATCACGGAAAGCACCTGAAGCTGCAACGGGATGTCGAGCACATCGCGCACATATTCGTCCGAAGCCATACCAGAAGCGGTAGAGCGTTCACGGATCTGCACCCAGCAACTACCTAAACCTAAATCCTCAGCCTGCAACTGAATCATGATCGAGGCTATAGAGGTATCCTCAATCCAAACATCACTGGCCAAAGGATCGCCGGTAACCACCACTGCCAAAGCCGCATCGGCTATAAATGTAGAGGCGTGCTCTTTACAAAGCGAAAGTTTTTTAAGCGTCTCTTTATCGTCGACAACCACAAACTGCCAGCAATTGGTCCGCTTGGAAGTAGGCGACATCAAGGCGGCTTTCATCAAAGAAACCACCTCGTCTTGAGTTAACTGTTCTTCCGTAAATTTCCGTGCACTCCGGCGTCTCTGTATCAGTTCACTAAAGTTTTCCATATCACATCTTTTTTTAATAATTCCAAATACCGCCTAGATTAAGAGAAAGAACCTTTCACTCTCTTTCTGCACAAACGCTAGACAAATTCTTCATATACGAGGCAAAGATAACTAAAATATCACAAAATCACTGCCGCAAATAATGAAAACACACCGAACATCAAAAAACAAAAGGTCTTTTGCTTGACAAAAAAAAGGTTCTCAACAAAGCTTTAAGAATAGTCATCCCTCAACATATCGTCACATTTTATTCGCTGATTCTTTTCACTGTTTTTTTTCGGTGGAGACTCGACGAGGCTTCAATCAAAAGTCCCGGACTTTCAGGTTCAAACTCGGCGACTTTTAGCTCTAAACTCGGCGACTTTCAGACCAAGAGTCGAGGAGTATTCAAAGCCGCATCTGACAACTTTCCCTCAGAGCTTCCACTTCTTCTTCACAAGACCATCGAAACTCTTCACCGGTCGCAGAGCTGATCACTCACAAAGTGCACCGGTTCTTCTGCCGAATCTCCTTGCTCAGAGAAGACCCGATTCTCGGCATCGAAGTGCTCGGCAATTCTTTTTTCGAGTGCCGTTTGTGGTTCACCCCTCGGCTCTTTTTTTTCTTTTTCTTTTCTCTCTTCTTGATTAGAAGAAGAAGAAGAAAACGCCCGCGCGCGCGAGAAAACTTCTAAAAGACTAGAATAGAGGGATTTAAAAGCCCCTTTAACATTTGGCTGTGTCCCAGCTTCAGGTTTATTAACACTTAAAAGATTGAGCACATCGGCGGAAAAATAGGCGGATTTTTTTCCATACTGACGTATTAAAAGCGTTGCCCCAAAGCAGCCATTGTCGACCACAAACAGGTCAAAATCCAGAATGACGCGAGCGAGTGTCTGCTTACGTAGATGAATCTCAACAAAGATGAGATCTAAAACAGCCAAAAGTACATTCATTGGTGGTTGTTTTTGGAGGTAATTCACTAGGTAGGAATAGATACCATAACCTTTCATTCCTCCACGAACAATCAGATTTCGCAACCGATTATCCTGGTCGCCGGAAGAGTTGTGTACAAAACACATCGGATTTCTCATTTCAATAAAATTAATTGATTCGACTAACAAAAAAAACAAACTGGCAAAAAGCTTCTAAAACCAACAGATTATCTGACAAACAAGTGGTCTTAAAAACTCCAGAAACGAAGGTAAGTCTTTTTTCTGAGAGGAACCTTCCACTTAAATGGAAGGTTCGTTCTTTTCGATCGAATAGCCTTTTAATAGGGAAAAAATAAATTCATTTTTTTAAAAAAAAAGTCTGTGAAAGGCAAAAAAGAAGGGTTCAAACGAGAAAATTCAAATAAATATTGAAGGCAACAAGGAGCAAGAAAAAAAAGAGAATTTGTTATACAATCAAGAACAGAAAAACATCAATAAGACATAGAGAGCAGAGAAGAGCTTTCGCACGCCTTCTTCTATTCACCAAACGTTCAATCTGAACAAGCCAACAAGTCGTTTTATAAAGCCAAAATAAAGAAGAAAAAGCGTTAATTATTCTCAGAAAAAGAGTATCTTTGTAGAAACCGAACCTAACCAACTTAGTCTGCGATATGGCCATAAAACTAACCACCTATTACCACAGTAAAGATATTCCCGAATTGCCGGGCAATAATACATTTCATTCCAAAGCTCTGTTTTTGGTTTATGAGGCAACAAAGGGCTATACCCCTTTACTGATTGTTGCAACCGATCATGGAAAACCTGTTGGCAAGCTTTTGGCTCTCTTTAGAAAGGTTCAAAATCACTTTCCGCTCTCTTTACTCAAACACTGCATCGTTTATGACACCGGAGAGTATTTGGGTTCTCCAGAAGAGATAAGCAAAGAGATCGTTTTCGGTGAACTGCTGGAACACCTCACCCAAGAAGCTCTCCGAGAGGCTGCCATCATCGAGTTTCGCAACCTCGAAAATGCACTTTTCGGCTACAAATACTTCCGAAAGAACCAGTATTTCAATGTCAACTGGTTGCGCGTCAGAAATTCCCTGCACGACATTCAGGTAGTAGAAGAACGATTTAGCCCGTCACGTATCCGACAAATCAAAAAAAGTCTTCAAAGTGGAGCTACCGTTTCGGAAGTTCAAACAGAAAAAGAGTTGGCCGATTTCGCCAAAATGCTGCATCAAGTCTACTCTTCACGTATTCGCCGTTACTTCCCTGATAATTCGTTTTTTGAATACATGAAAACCTTTCTTGGTGAAAAAGAGTCTGGGAAAATATTCATCGTCAACTATAAAGGAAAGGTCATCGGAGGATCGGTCTGCCTCTATTCCGCAGACACCGCCTTTCTCTTGTTTTCCGGAGGCATGCGCAAAACATACGCTTCCCAACACCCAGGCATACTCGCCGTATGGATGGCCTTTAAGTACGCACACGAAAAAGGATATAGACATTTGGAATTTATGGACGTAGGACTGCCCTTTAAAAAGCATGGCTACCGCAACTTCGTTCTCCGCTTCGGAGGAAAACAGAGTAGCACCCGCCGATGGTTCCGTTTTAAATGGGATTGGCTTAACAATTTAATGCTAAAACTCTATATGTAACCCCGCTTTTCCGATGAAAAAGGACGCTTTATCACTCGGAATAAGGACTGCTCCTTTACTTTTATCAGATATTACAAAAGAATTTATTGCTTAATTATTTCTTTATTAGTGAAGAATTGATTTTCTTTGCGCTAGTTTTACATTCTATCAAATAAATTAAAAACTATATTAAACAATAGCATTATGAAAATTTCACACATTGAGCATCTAGGTATTGCTGTAAAAAGTATCGAAGAAGCACTTCCTTACTATGAAAATGTATTAGGTCTAACATGTTACAATATTGAAACAGTAGAAGATCAGAAAGTTCGGACTGCTTTTTTAAAGGTAGGGGATACTAAAATTGAATTATTAGAGCCGACTTGCCCAGAAAGCACTATCGCTAAATTCATCGAAAACAAAGGAGCAGGCGTACATCACGTTGCTTTTGCCGTAGAAGATGGCGTAGCCAATGCTTTGACTGAAGCAGAGGGAAAAGAGATCCGTTTAATCGACAAGGCTCCACGCAAAGGTGCTGAAGGATTAAGCATTGCCTTCTTACACCCCAAATCAACAATGGGCGTATTAACTGAACTTTGCGAACACTAATAAACGATGCCCATTCGAGGTATTTATAATAGACATCGTAACACTTAGAGTACTTTAGTCTATCGCATATTTACTATCGAACAGACATTTATCATAAATAATTAAAACAAATAAATCTCATGAGTAACCAACTTGAAAAAGTAAAAGAGCTTATCGAGCTTCGCGCTAAAGCTCGTTTAGGTGGTGGCGAAAAGGCTATTGAAAAACAACACGAAAGAGGTAAGTATACTGCCCGTGAACGTATAGCTCAATTGCTCGACGAAGGTAGTTTCGAAGAACTAGATACATTTGTAGAACACAGATGTACAAACTTTGGTCAAGAAAAGAAACACTTCTTGGGTGATGGCGTCGTAACAGGTTACGGAACAATCGAAGGCCGTTTGGTTTATGTTTTTGCACAAGATTTCACCGTATTCGGTGGTTCATTGTCGGAAACAATGGCTCAGAAAATCTGTAAAGTGATGGATATGGGTATGAAAATGGGGGCTCCCGTTATCGGTATCAATGACTCGGGTGGCGCGCGTATCCAAGAGGGTATCAACGCTTTGGCAGGTTACGCTGAGATTTTCCAACGTAACATCATGGCTTCGGGTGTTATTCCTCAAATCTCTGGAATCTTCGGTCCATGTGCCGGTGGGGCTGTGTACTCACCTGCGTTGACAGACTTTACTTTAATGACTGAAGGAACATCGTACATGTTCTTGACTGGTCCGAAAGTTGTTAAGACGGTAACTGGAGAGGATGTGTCTCAAGAAGATCTTGGCGGTGCAAGTGTGCACGCATCTAAATCGGGAGTGACTCACTTCACAGCACAAACTGAAGAAGAAGGTATCGCAACAATTCGTCAATTACTGGGTTTCATTCCTCAAAACAACTTAGAAGAGGCTCCTATTCACCCTTGCTCAGATCCAATCGACCGCATGGATGATTTATTGAATGAAATCGTTCCGGATAGCCCTAACAAACCATACGATATGTATGAAGTGATCGGTGCTGTTATCGACAACGGTGAATTCCTTGAAGTACAAAAAGATTATGCAAAGAATATTATCGTCGGTTTCGCTCGTCTGAACGGACAGTCGGTAGGTATCGTCGCTAACCAACCTAAATATTTGGCTGGTGTGCTAGATAGCAACGCTTCACGCAAGGGTGCGCGCTTCGTGCGTTTCTGCGATGCGTTCAACATTCCTTTGGTAACGTTAGTGGATGTTCCAGGATTCCTTCCAGGTACAGGCCAAGAATACAATGGCGTGATTCTTCATGGTGCTAAATTACTTTATGCATACGGTGAGGCTACGGTTCCTAAAATAACTGTTACACTCCGTAAATCATACGGTGGTTCGCATATCGTAATGAGCTGTAAACAGCTTCGCGGTGATATGAACTACGCATGGCCAACTGCCGAAATTGCAGTTATGGGTGGTGCAGGTGCAGTAGAAGTTCTTTATGCTAGAGAGGCTAAAACGCAAGAAAACCCGGCTCAATATTTGGCTGATAAAGAAGCTGAATACACGAAGTTGTTTGCTAATCCTTATAATGCTGCAAAATACGGCTATATCGATGATGTTATTGAACCAAGAAATACACGTTTCCGCGTGATCCGTGCTTTGCAACAATTACAAACTAAGAAGTTAACGAACCCGGCTAAAAAGCACGGTAATATTCCATTGTAACAAATTAAAAACTGATTGTTATGAACAAAAAAAGAATCGGAATACTTATCGCGTTGTTAGCAGTTGTGTGCTTTGGTGTTAAAGCGCAAAGCACTACCAGCCTAAAGTTGAACGAAGTGTTGGTTGTCAATGAACAAAACTATCAGGACAACTATGGCGTACACAGTGCTTGGATCGAAATATTCAACACCTCGTATGCAACAGTCGACTTAAAAGGTTGTTTTCTAACAAACGATAAGAGTAATCCGAAAAAATACTCCATCCCCAAAGGAGATGTATTGACTCAAATTAAACCGCGTCAACACGCTCTTTTCTGGGCAGATGGCATACCATCAAGAGGTACTTTTCATATAAACTTCACTCTAAATCCTTCGGAAAGTAATTACATCGCTTTGTATGATTCAGATGGTAGAACATTGATCGATGAAGTGACTATTCCTGCTGGACAAATTGCAGATCATTCTTATGCACGCGAAGAAGATGGTAGCTCTAAATGGGCTGTAAAGGGTTTTGGCGATCACAGTTATGTGACACCAAGTTCCAACAACATGACTATCGACAAGAATCCTAAGATTGAGAATTTCCGGGAAAATGACAGCATCGGTATCGGTATGGCTATCACTGCCATGTCTGTAGTATTCTGCGGACTGATCTTGCTTTATCTTTCATTCAAATTTGTAGGAAACATGGCTGTATCATTAAGCAAACGTAATGCAATGAAAGCGGCTGGTATCACAGATTCTGAAGAGGCTGATAAGCAAAATCTAGGTACTAACTCTGCCGATGAAATCGCTGCGATCTCTATGGCTATGCATGAGTACTTGAATGACGCACACGATCTGGAAGATATGATCTTGACCATCAACAGAGTAAAACGTACTTATTCTCCATGGAGCTCTAAGATTTACACTTTACGCCAAAACCCAAGAAGTTAAACTCTTATTCAAATTTACGTACAATGAAAGAATATAAATATAAAATCAATGGCAGTGTTTACAGCGTTGTAATCAACGATGTAGAAGATAATATTGCCAATATCGAAGTGAACGGAACGCCGTACAAAGTAGAAATGGAGACTCCGGTAAAAGCTCCGGCAGCTAAACCTATTACTCGCCCGGCAGCAGCTCCCAAAACAGTCACTGGTGCACCCGTTGTAACTGCACAACCTCAAGCTGCAGCACCTAGAAAAGATGGCGTTAAATCTCCACTTCCAGGTGTTATCCTTGATATCAAAGCAAATGTAGGCGATGTGGTTAAGAAAGGACAAACCATTATCATCCTTGAAGCTATGAAGATGGAGAATAACATCAATGCAAACAAGGACGGTAAAATTATTGAAATTAAAGTAAACAAAGGAGATTCTGTATTGGAAGGTACAGACCTCGTAATTATTGAATAATCATGGGAGATTTCTTATCATTCTTAGGGAATAACCTTGTAGACTTTTGGGGATATACCGGTTTTGCCAATGCCACACCGGGACATCTTGTGATGTTAGCCATTGGACTTATCTTTATTTATCTAGCGATAGCTAAAGAGTTCGAACCAATGCTACTTATCCCTATCGGTTTCGGTATTCTAATCGGTAATATTCCATTTAACTTGGAAGCCGGATTGAAAGTCGGTATTTATGAAGAAGGCTCTGTACTAAACATTCTGTATCAAGGAGTGACTTCCGGTTGGTATCCGCCGCTTATTTTCTTAGGCATCGGTGCCATGACGGACTTCTCTGCGCTGATTTCAAACCCAAAGTTAATTCTAGTTGGGGCTGCGGCTCAGTTTGGTATCTTCGGTGCTTACATGATTGCATTGGCATTAGGTTTCGAACCTAACCAAGCGGGTGCTATTGGTATCATCGGTGGTGCTGATGGTCCTACGGCTATCTTCCTTTCATCGAAGCTTGCCCCTAACTTAATGGGTGCAATTGCAGTATCGGCTTATTCTTACATGGCTTTAGTGCCGGTTATCCAACCGCCTATCATGCGCTTACTGACTACAAAGCACGAGCGTGTGATCCGCATGAAACCGCCTAGAGCTGTATCGCATACTGAAAAAGTAATTTTCCCAATCATCGGGTTGTTGCTGACTACCTTCTTGGTTCCTTCGGGCTTGCCGTTGCTAGGTATGTTGTTCTTCGGTAACTTATTGAAAGAGAGTGGCGTGACACGTCGTTTGGCTAATACTGCTAGCGGTCCGTTGATCGATACCATCACCATCTTATTGGGTATCACCGTAGGTGCATCAACTCAAGCTTCTCAGTTCTTAACTTGGGATTCTGTGTTGATCTTTATCCTCGGTGCACTTTCATTCGTGATCGCAACAACTTCGGGTGTCTTGTTTGTTAAAATCTTCAACTTATTCTTGAAGAAAGACAACAAGATTAATCCACTTATCGGTAATGCCGGTGTTTCTGCTGTACCTGACTCAGCACGTATCTCGCAAGTTATCGGTTTGGAATATGATCCAACCAACTACTTGTTGATGCATGCAATGGGACCTAACGTAGCAGGAGTAATCGGTTCTGCTGTAGCAGCCGGTGTTTTACTTGGATTCTTAATGTAAGAACCTGTTATATCATCTTTAAGAGCGACTGTCTATCAATAGACAGTCGCTCTTTTTTTTCACTAAACTAAGGTTAATAGTTGCAAAACTAAAACAATGACTATGCATCGGCACAACAATGGCTCAAAGAATTGACTAAAGAACGCTTTTTCAGTGAAGGATCCCAAAAGAGCCAATGAAAACGTTTGCATAACTTGACTGTTCAACTTGTCCTTTTTATAAGGTAGGTTTGAATAAAATGATCTATATTAGCATCCATAATCATCAATATGCTAATATCATGAAACGATTCTTAGTTATCTTAAATGTCTTACTACTCTCTATCGCAATGTATGCGGCCTCTGCCGTAGATAAAATTGATCCTCCATGCTGGTTTACTGGCATGAATAATCCGGAAGTGCAGCTCATGGTTTATGGAAAAAACATCGGAAATTCATCGGTGTCGGTCAGCTATCCAGGGGTAACGCTAAGCAGTACAGTGAAATTAGAAAGTCCCAACTATCTACTGGTTTATCTGCATTTGGACCAAACGGTTCAACCGGGAAAGGTGAAGCTGACATTCACGCAAGGAAAAAAGAAATTTACTCAGGATTATGAACTGAAAGCACGCAAAAGAAAAAGTGCAGATCATAAAGGTTTTGATGCTTCGGATGCACTCTACCTCTTAATGCCGGATAGATTCGCCAATGGTGATCCTAAGAATGACCAAGTGGAGGGAATGATCGAAAACAAAGTGGATCGCAATGATCCGGGAGCACGCCACGGTGGCGATCTTGCGGGCATTGAACAACACTTGGATTACTTCAAAGACTTGGGTATTACGGCGCTTTGGTTTACTCCGGTACTGGAGAATGACATGAAGGGGGGATCGTATCATGGCTATGCTACGACCGATTATTATAAAATTGACCCGCGATTTGGAACGAATGAGGCGTATAAAGAGCTGATTGATAAAGCGCACCAAAAAGGGATTAAAATGGTGATGGATATGATTTTTAACCACTGTGGACTCGAACATCAATGGATTAAAGATATGCCGTCGAAAGATTGGTTCAACCATGTGGATTATCAAAATGACTTTGTTCAGACCTCTTTTAAATTAACGCCTCATGCCGATCCGTACACCTCTAACTATGACTTCGACCAAATGAATAATGGGTGGTTTGTGACGGCTATGCCTGACCTCAACCAACGTAACGCGCATGTGTATCGCTATTTAGTGCAAAACAGTTTCTGGTGGATAGAATATGCTGATATCGATGGCATTAGAATGGATACTTATCCGTATGCCGACTATGAGGCCATGAGCAATTGGATGAAGGAGCTGAATGAACAATATCCGAATTATAATACCGTGGGGGAAACTTGGAATCCGGAACCGGCTTACACTGCTTTCTGGCAGAAAGATTCTAAATTGGCAGCTCCACGAAACAGCAACCTGAAAACGGTCATGGATTTTAGTTTCTATGATAAGATCAATACAGCGAAGAATGAACAAACGGAAACGTGGTTTAAAGGGCTGGATCGTATCTATAACAATTTTGTCTATGATTTCCTCTATCCTAATCCTGCCTCGGTACTCGCTTTCTTGGAGAATCATGATACTGATCGCTTTTTGGGTGAAACGGACAACTTCCCGATGCTGAGACAAGCTGCTGTCTTGTTGCTTACAACACGCCGTATCCCGCAATTGTATTATGGGACTGAGGTGATGATGAATGGAACAAAAGCGAATGGAGGCGATAGTAATGTACGTAAAGATTTCCCCGGAGGATGGGCAGGTGATAAGGCTAATGCTTTTACTGCAAAGGGGCGTACACCGCTTCAAAATGAGTGTTTCGACTTCTTTAAAAAGATTCTTCATTGGAGAAAAGGCAACGAGGTTATTGCAAAAGGGAGCATGATACAATTCATGGTCCAACAGGGGGTTTATGCTTATGCTCGCCAATATAATGGTAAAACGGTTTTTGTCATTCTGAATGGAACGGATCAAACAACTCACTTACCCTTGAAGTATTACAAAGAAATTCTAAAGGATAAAACAAGTGTTACTGAGGTGCTAAGCGGAAAAACAGTGAACTTAACTCAAGAGCTCACTCTCGCTCCACGAGAATCTTTGATTTTGGAACTTTAAAACGTCAAAGAAGAGAAGAAATAAAGTATGTAGTAGTAGGTTTATAAAGTTGTATTTTAATTAGGTTAAGAAGCCGTTTCAATGGACTATTGAAGCGGCTTTTTTACGTCACGACTCAAGCAAGACAATAAACCCATCGGCTCAACCCTCTGAGTCAGAAAAGACTTAGCACCCGAAAGAAAGGGCTCGAACAACAAGCAGAAGAGGCACCGTAATTAAATGTTTGCTATCTCACAAGACGGTCAAATAAAGATTCAAAGGCATAAAAAAAAGATGTGCCAACTAAATGGCACATCTCCTTTTTATAGCGATATTAACGCAAAGATTATTCAGCCAATTTATTGTCTGAACCAAGTACGTTAACGATCTTGTGCATGTAAAGTTTCTCCATGTTGTCACGAGCCGGACCTAAGTATTTACGTGGGTCGAACTCAGCTGGTTTAGTCGCGAAAACTTCACGGATAGCAGCTGTCATAGCCAAACGGCTATCAGAGTCGATGTTGATTTTACAAACAGAAGACTTAGCAGCTTTGCGCAACTCTTCTTCAGGAATACCGATAGCAGCTTTCAAAGCACCACCATATTTGTTGATAGTCTCTACCTCTTCTTCAGGAACAGAAGATGAACCGTGAAGAACGATAGGGAATCCTGGAAGTTCTTTCATAACACCATCCAATACATCGAATGCCAATGGAGGAGGAACCATGCGGCCAGTAGCAGGATCTAAGTGACATTGCTCTGGAGTAAATTTGTAAGCACCGTGTGAAGTACCAATAGAGATAGCTAAGCTATCGCAACCTGTTTTTGTAACGAAGTCAACTACTTCATCAGGTTCTGTGTATGTGTGGTGATCAGAAGATACTTCATCTTCTACGCCAGCCAATACACCAAGTTCACCTTCTACAGTCACATCAAATTGGTGAGCATATTCTACCACTTTCTTAGTAAGAGCTACGTTCTCATCATAAGGAAGGTGAGAACCGTCGATCATTACAGAAGAGAAGCCCATATCGATACAAGATTTACAAGTTTCGAAAGAGTCACCATGGTCTAAGTGAAGAACGATTTCAGGGTTCTTGCAGCCCATTTCTTTGGCATACTCTACAGCACCTTCGGCCATGTAACGAAGCAAAGTTTGGTTAGCATATTGACGGGCACCTTTAGAAACCTGAAGGATCACCGGAGATTTAGTTTCAACAGCAGCCTTTACGATAGCCTGCAACTGTTCCATGTTATTAAAGTTGAAAGCCGGAATAGCATATCCACCTTTAATTGCCTTTGCGAACATATCTCTAGTGTTTACAAGGCCTAAATCTTTGTAATTAATCATTTTGTTTAAAGTTTATTGTTAGTGAATAAATTCAATGCAAAAATAAGCATAATCCTTTTAATAAAAGAATCTGAAAAGGAAAATATCATCAAAAGGAATTAAATAATTCTGTTGTACAACATAAAAACAGGAATACATTTAAGACCAGATAAACACACACTTTCCTTAACCCATTCATTCTATGAACGATAAAAACGCACCAATTGTTTTCCATATCTCCTAAAACTTATCCCAAAATTTCCTTCTGAAAGTTTTTTCTTTTCAAAGGAATAAATTATCTTTGCGCCTGAAAAGTAACCATTACACTATTTCTTACCAAAATAGTACAAATAATAATTTTTAAAGTAAATACTGAAATGAAAAAAGGTATTCATCCAGAATCATACCGTCCGGTAGCATTCAAAGATATGTCGAATGGTGATGTGTTTTTGTCTCGTTCAACTGTGAACACTAAAGAAACAATTGAATTCGAAGGCGAAACTTACCCGATGGTAAAACTTGAAATTTCTAACACTTCTCACCCGTTCTATACAGGTAAATCTACTTTGGTAGATACAGCAGGACGTGTTGATAAGTTCATGAACCGCTACGGTAACCGTAACAAGAAATAATTCATTAACCAATGAATAATGAAAAGAGGGGATTCTAATAATTAGAATCCCCTCTTTTTGCTCCCCTCCCCCACTTTCTTTAAAAGATCAAATCTAAAACCCGGATTACTCCTAAAAAATGGATAGGCTGTTAAACGCATTGGCAACAGTGACTTTAAGAAGACACCGATCAAAATCAAACACCGACGGTTTATCCGAAATCACTAAACACACTTTTATCACAACTCTGACGTATACACTAAAAGAATTTGTCGAATTTCATCAAAAATACAAAGTAAGTTCATAACTTTGCGCCAATTTTAGAACAACAAGGATCTATGATAAAAATTGATACCCAAAAATGGGTTTCACGCGCCAAATGCGCTCTCCATTATTTCATATCAAAAAGTAAAGCCTTTGGGGCTTGGTACAAACACCTCTACCACGATGCTCGTTGGTACAAAAAGACAATTCTTTCCTTTGCCACCTTTGTGGTCGTTTTCATGCTTTACCTCGTCCTCGTAGATATCAATTTCTTGTGGCTATTTGGTAAATCGCCTGGATTATCGAGTATACATAATCCCAACCAGCCTATTGCTTCTGAGATTTATAGTGCAGACGGGCACCTTATCGGCAAGTATTTCCGGGAGAACCGCAGCCCGGTGAAATTTGAAGAGATCTCTCCAAAGCTTATCAAAACATTGGTCAGCACGGAAGACGAACGTTTTTATCAGCACTTCGGCATTGATATCCAAGGTGTATTTGCTGCATTCAAGGATATCGCCAAAGGAGATGCACGCGGAGCGAGCACCATCACCCAACAACTGGTCAAAAACATGTTTAAGGTTCGTTCGCAATATTCTACTGGATTATTAGGGAAAATACCCGGCTTCAGACTACTCATCATGAAGTCGAAAGAGTGGATTACAGCGGTTAAAATTGAGTGCTTCTACAGCAAAGAAGAGATTCTAACGATGTACCTCAACACAGTCGACTTCGGTAGTAATGCGTATGGTATCAAAACTGCATCCAAAACCTACTTCAATACCTCACCTCAGGAGCTGACTTATGAACAAGCAGCAACTTTGGTTGGCTTATTGAAAGCAACGACAACTTATAACCCACGACTGAATCCGAAAAATAGCCAGAAAAGGCGGAATGTGGTTTTAGAAAATCTCATGAAACATCGGGTTATTACACGGGTAGAGTTTGACTCTCTGAAGCAGCTCCCCATTCACCTAAATTACAGCATCGCAAGTAATTACGATGGGCAGGCTCTTTACTTCAGAGAAGCCGTAGCCGAAGAACTCAGAAGTTGGTGCAAAGAAAATGACATCGATTTATATGCCGATGGTTTAAAAATCTACACGACTCTCGATACACGCATGCAACGGTATGCCGAAGCGGCAGTAGACAAACACATGAAGGTGGTACAACGTAACTTCAACAACCACTGGGGAAAAGAGAATCCTTGGCAAGATAAAAACCACAAAGAAATTCCCCGCTTTATAGAAGATCTAGCCAAACGAACAATCGCTTATAAAGTGCTTGAAGAGAAGTATGGACACCAAACAGATTCCATCGATTATTATCTAAATAAGCCTCATCGTCTGAAAGTTTTCGATTATAAAACAGGCAGTCGAGACACCACGCTCAGCACCATGGACTCTATCCGTTATATGGAGAAGTTCATGCACACTGGCTTTGTTGCCATGGAACCTCAAACAGGATTTGTCAAAGCATGGGTGGGTGATATCAATTTCGGCTCATGGAAATACGATAAAGTCTTAGCCAAACGTCAGCCCGGCTCAACATTTAAGCTTTTTGTCTATGCAGCAGCCATGGAAGCCGGCTTATCACCTTGCGATGAACGCTTGGATCAAAGTGTTGTTTGGGATGTGATGGAAGATGGGAAACCAGCCAAATGGATACCGCACAACGCCAACGGAGCAGCGACTGGCGATACCATGTCTCTCAAATGCGCTTTTGCCCAATCGGTCAACACAATCGCTGTACAAGTTGCCAAAGAGGTCGGACTTCCCGCCATCACCCGTATCGCCAAAGCGATGGGAATAGAAACCCCCTTAGAAGAGACCCCAGCCATGAGCTTAGGAGCCTCGGATATCTCTCTATTGGAGTTAATCGATGCTTATGGAACAGTGATCAATGAAGGTGTTAAAAACACGCCTGTTTTAGTGACACGCATCGAGAATAGAGATGGGAAGGTACTCTACGAATATCAAGCGCCCAAACCAGAACAAGCGATTAGTTACGAAACGGCTTTTCTTATGACAGAATTGCTCAAAGGCGGGCTAACAGAACCTAGAGGAACATCACAAGCCTTATGGGCGTATGATTTGTTTCAGTATGATACGGAGTTTGGAGGAAAGACAGGAACCTCATCTAACCATTCTGATGCTTGGTTTGTAGGGGTAACACCTAAATTAGTAGCCGGTGCATGGGTTGGTGGGGAACACCGAAGCATCCACTTCCGTACGGGAGAGCTAGGCCAAGGTAGTCGCACAGCCTTACCTATCTACGCCTATTTTATGGAAGGTGTATTAAAAGACCCTACTCTCAAAAGCTATCGAGGTAAGTTCCCTCAGAAGCCTAAAGAACCGATTAAAAGATCCTACCGCTGTTCCAACAGCTACCGTCCAGTGCCAAGAGATACCGATTCCATTGCTATGGGCTTAGTCGATAGTCTATTAATCGATGAAATACCAACACTAGATATCAGAAAAGAAATTGAACTTTAAAAGAGCGTTCTACCATAGAAAAAGCTCCTAGTCGGTAACCGACTAGGAGCTTTTTTATAACATCAAGTGACGTAAACATTCGTCACAACTTTCTCATAGAATCCAAGCTTATTTAAGACCTAGTTTCTTAGCGATTGCTTTAGGCAAAGCATCTTTATGGATCACAATGTTCATTGTTTTATAAGCAACAAACGCTTTAGACGCATACCAAGTGCCTTTATATTTACTAGAAGTTCCCCATGAATTTTTCACCATGAAATACTCTTTTCCGTTTTGGTCTTTAGCGATACCATAGATCAACATACCATGGTCATCAGTCGTTTCCCAATTATCAAAAGCTGTCTGACGCATCTCTTGAGTAACATTCATTTCCGGAAGTGGTTTAGAAGTCAGCTCCTTGCGTTTATCAGTAGCAGTCATTCCTGTCCAACGGGCCATATCAGAACCAGTCAGTTCAGCACCTTTGGTAGCGTCTGGCAATACAGCAATACCATCTCGTGTAAAGCCTTGTTCGCTGACATCACTTCCCCAAGCAAACGTATAACCATTCTTAACCGCACTTTCCATTACTTCCATAAATTCATTAACCGGTAAGTTGTACGACTGTCCATTGCGCCAGTTGTCTTGAATTTCGATCACGAATTTAGAATAGAAAGGATGGTGTGTATAGGAAGTCAAAGAGACATAGTCGTCTGGATTCAAGCCCAAAGATTGTGCAAAAGTCATCGGTGTATACTCTTTGCCTTTATAGGTAAATTTCTCAGGACACTTACCAAGATAAGCATCATAAATACCAGTCAATCCATTCTTCCATACCGGCGTTAATTTACTAAACTTACCCTTAGCAATAGCACCTGCGTAAGCTCCCGCTACCGCATCAAGCTCGTTGTGTACAGGAAGCGTATCACCATACATCACGCCGGCAGGCATTAACGGCTCAGGTATCAACCCATAATGTTTCATGCAATACATGACATCATAGAAACTACCACCAGGTGAGAATGAATTATCACCATGGTAACGAACATAGTTAACCGCGCGATCTTCCATTGTTTTATGAACCACAAACATCTCAGAAAGATCATACTCGCCTTTACCTAAGCGAAGTAATTCTGATTCCAAAAAGCCAAGTCCGGAGAAACTCCAGCAAGTACTCGACCGATTTTGGTTTTTAACCGATGTGATCGGATTCTCTTTCACGGTAGTAAATACAAAACCCTCTTCTTTTTTCTCTTCCTGAGCCAAAGCGCTGAGTGTCATCAAACCTAAAGCGCCAATCAATAGTGTCTTTTTCATTTTAATGTTATTAATGTTATCGTTTGATGTGCAAATATAAACAAAAACCTTTCTGATAATAACAAAATGAGAAAAAAAACGCCAATAAGTTGAGAAGAGTAGGGTTCAAAAGTATCGTATTGTCAAAAAAGGCTCACATTCAATCGATTAAATCACACAAGAAAAAGAGACACTAACGCGATTCCCCTTCGGCTTTCTTTTCAGAGAAGACGATGACATAATCCTCCTTGATAAACTCATCGTAGACCTTTTTAGGATGGTCAAAGGTCGCAACCCTGCCTTGATTTTCGCCAAAGTTCTCTCGTCGGAAATTTTTCAACTTTAGATTAGCCTCCGCATAATCACGCAACTTTTTACGGATAGTCCCCTGCAATGTACTTTCAATAACCTCCGAATCTAATAAATTCCCCTTAGGTGTAATCGTAGGAAGAAGAGTCTGTTCCAACAAGCCACGGTAAGCCCCACTGTATTCACAGAACACCCGGTCATTGGCTACAAATAACCGATAGGTATATTTCGACCAAGCCGTTTGAATAGTAACCTCTTTCTCATAAATCTCCACAATGGCTTCTGAACCATAATCTTGATCAGAGATCGCCACGGTTGTTCTTCCACAAAGCTCCTCCTTGATAGAGGTCACCCATTTGCCCGATTGCATTATTTCATGAATAACATCAGGCAGTTTTTCTGTAATTTCAAATAAAATCCTCATAACATGCGCCTGTGGGGCAGGACTTTTTTTTCACCCCATCTGTTCAAACATCTTTTAGTTCCCTTTAAAGTTAAGGTTAAAATAGAACTATCGCAAGGAAATAAGTCATTTCCTTGCGATAGTTCTATGAAAAAGCGATTTTTTGTTGCTTTTTGAAGACATTATGAACAATTATAAGACCTTTTAATGCCCCCCAAAGAGTTCTTCATAAACTGACCAAAAGAGCAAACGCTCATTCAATAAGTGAAACCTGTTTTATCGAGCATGTCAAAATCAGGTGCTTCAAGGCCAACATCCGTTAGCCGACGGGCCCGATTATGATCATCTAAATACCAACGTGTTTTTTCTTTAAACAACTCATTGACTACCGACAACGTATCATTACGAGACACCGTTTGAATGCCAGCTATCTGAAGCATCGTTGGAAAAAAAGAGGCACTTGAAGAGATTTGCTTCTCCTTTTGCTGTTCTGCTACTTGTGAGATGGCAGAATAATTAGCTCGGTAAGAAGCCGAAGTCCATAACAGAAAAGGCACATGAATCTGGTAGTAAGAAGGTACAGGCGAAGCATGTAAAAAGAGATGCCGCTTATCATCAAAAAGATCTTCCCCATGATCGGAGGTGTAGAGCATAGCCGAATTCACCTCCTGCCGATCGAGCAAAGCAATTAATTGAGCCAGAAAACGATCTGTGTAACGAATGGAGTTATCGTAAGCATTGATCAAATTCGAGCGGTATTTTACTTTAGCATCGACTGGTGCATCGGGTTTAAAATAAGCCATGTCGGCTGGATAACGCTCGCGATAATTAAAATGCGAACCATAGGTATGCAGCACGATAAATAATTTATCGGCACCTTTTGATAATTCCTCCCGAACCAATGCCAACAAATCGTCGTCCGATGGATTGGCATCGGCCTTTAAACCTGCTTCTTTAACAAATTCCACTCTATCGGCTTCTTGTCCGAAAAAGTCTATAAAAGAGTGATTATAGCGTTGATTTGAAAAGAAAGCGGTAGCATAGCCAGCTTCTTTAAAAGCCGTAAGAATACTCTTTTGGTAATAGATGGAATCAAAATTAGAAGCAGCCACTGCCGAAAGCAACATCGGTACACTTTTATGGGTTGTATTCGATTCGGAAAGGACATGAGTAAATACAGTGAGTCCTTCTATTTTTTTGAGTGCCGGATTTGTAGCACGAGGATAGCCATACAACTGCCAGTTCTGTGCACGTGAAGTCTCTCCCACCACCATCACATACACTTCGCGTTGATGCAGCGGGTGGGTGGGGCGTGAGTGGAATTTAAAACCCTGAGCTGTTTCATGGTAATGCCTTATTTGAGCATCACGCTGAAAAGCCAATTGAACATTATAGCAAACATTCAGTGGGTATAAATCGGTCTTCGGATCGTAACGAGAATCGGTTAGATAGGTGGCCAGTAAAGCAAGAACGCCTCCTCCCAAGAGCCACAAAGACCGCCGACGCTCACGACGCAAAAAGGCAGCAGGGCACGGGTCTTTCTTCCAAACAAGAACGGTAGCCGCAATCAAAGCAGGCAGATAAAGCAAAACCACAATAACAATGGCTGGTAAAAGCTTGTCTAACAGTTCTAGAGCTTCATTTGAATTGGTTGTAACCAAGTTCAAAAACATGTCCACAGCGATAATAGACTGCCCGAAAAGATAAAGCAACACTATTTGAAAAGCACCCAGAAACACCAAAGGGAAAAGTATCCACAAGGTTTTGCCACAGTTTTTAAAAAGTGTGCTCATCAACCCATAATAGACCGACAAAGGGAGTAAAACCTGAGTCAGTTTAGCCATGGGCGACCATGATTCTGTGAAACACAAACAGATATTCGGTACAATCAAAATCAGTAGAAACCAATAAAAAAGCACCTTCTGATTGACTAATACATTTCTTAAACCTTTAAAAAGCTTCATTGATATTAAATATAAAACCGGTTTGATTTTTACCAAACCCTAAATCCAACCGTACATTCACACGTTTTTTAAACTCCCAGCGATAACCGATCCCATAATTGGGAAGAATATGCGAGGTCTTAAATGCCGAAAAATCGGGGAAAATAGTCCCGGCACCAACCCACAAAGCGATCCCATTACGCTTCCAGACATGTTGTCGCCACTCCACTTGAGCTTCCATCAAGCATTTATCGCGATAGCGCCCCTCGTAATAACCACGCATAGCATGACTACTGCCTAAGGTGGCCAACAAACCCCACGGGGGCGATCCATCATTCAACAGTGTATGAAACTGTGCAGCCACCACCCCACCGGTCCAAACTGTCCGATAGTAATTGGCTGTCAGCTCTGTGGTACTAAACGCATAGGTATTCCCAAGAAAAGCCGGACTGAATCGCTGATCCAAGCGCAAATAAGCCCCTCGATGAGCGTTGGTTATGAAATCACGTGAATCATATAATAAAGAGAAACCGAAACTCACATTCGAAGTCCGCTCATCCATGCCATTCCACAACTCGGGTTTTTCAAAATCAGAGCCATTAACATAGTCGAAAGACACCATCGGCCCCATATAAAATGAGCGTCCTAACCGACACAGGAAATCGGCCTTTACCTGAGCTTGAAAACGTTTATACTCACTTTCATTCTCTGAATTTGAGCCATTTTCATACCCTTGTCCCCAATATAAACTCGGGAAAGAATAGAAATAGAGGTTGTAATTTAACCGGTATTTATCTCTAGGAAGGAGATGATTTCCACGCACGCCGAGCAGATAAAACCCAACCGTAGAGACATCGCTGTATAAAGAGACATTCGATGGCTGCAACAAACTATCTCCTGCATGAGTCCGATAAAGTCCTGAAGCCACAAGCCCCAATCCGAGCTTTGTATCACTCGCATAGTGAGGACCGCCAATCACACTGAAATCAAACTTCCGACTCTTTTTCTCCTTATTGGAATCATTAAAATAAGCCAATACTTTTTTGACGATGCTACGGCTCTTTTCCACTGAATCCCGACGATGTATCTCTGCCGAATCTTTCGACAACACCGCCATATCAAACTCTTGTTGTGGGTAAGCCCAAGCAGAGCATAGCCAACAGCAAGCTGTTGCTAGGCCCATTTTTAACCTTATATTCATAACCTTTACTGAAAACTTTCGCGGCAAAGTTAGTTTTTATTTCTCATACAACAGCCGAAAAGAGTGTCAATAATCTAAAAACAACGTTTAACTAACGCATTCAACCTTTAAATGCCATCAGACATTGAATAAAGTCATCCACATCTGCTTCAGTGGTGTCGAAAGAGGTCACTAATCGAATCTCATTCTTCGATTCATTCCAAAAATAAAAGAAATAAGACGACAATAAATGGTCGATAACCTGACGAGGTAAAGTCAGAAACAACTGATTACTCTCAACCTTTTGTGTAAACTCAGCACCAGGATAAGCTTTTAATACCTGATAAAGTTTTAAAGCCATATCATTGGCATGAGAGGCATTTTTTAACCAAAGTGAATCGGATAGATAAGCCGTAAACTGACAAGAAAGGTAGCGCATCTTAGAAGCTAATTGCGCCGATTGCTTACGCACAAAACGAGCCTCAGCTTGTAGCTCCGGGTTAAAAATGAGCACACACTCTCCCATCATCAGCCCATTTTTCGTTCCTCCAAAACTCAGCACATCAATGTCACAGTGAGTCGTTATGGCTTTCAAAGAGAGTCCTAAAGTGGCACAAGCATTGGCTAACCGTGCTCCATCCATATGTACATACATCCCATATTGATGTGCATAAGCGGTGAGACGTTTGAGCTCTTCTACCGTATAAACAGTACCTAGTTCGGTACATTGTGACAAATAAATGGCTTTCGGCTGAGAGTGGTGCTGATCACCGAAACCCTGCAAATAAGGAGCGATTAATTCCGGTGTCAGTTTCCCATCCGGAGTAGCAATCGGGCGAATCTGGCATCCAGTCATCTTAACAGGCGCTCCACACTCGTCGACATAAATATGCGCCGTTTCGGCACACAAAATGGACTGGTACGGGCGTGTCATCAGCTGCAAAGCAACCACATTACTCCCTGTTCCGTTAAAGACAAAAAGCGGTTCAGCATCTTCCGAAAAAGCCCGTTTCAATTGGACTACCGCTTCTCTAGTCCACTGATCATCACCATACCCCAAAGCATGATTTTGATTCACACGACTTAATGCGTCCATCACCAAAGGATGAACACCGGAATTATTATCAGAGGCAAAACTTCTCATAATCACTCTATTTATAGTTAAGTACAACCGATATTCCGCCCTACTTTTATAAGCGAACAAATCAGCTATGGAATAAAGGTACAAAGAAACAGAATTAATTTTAAAAAGCCCTCTATTTTCCATTTAAACAGAACCAAAACCTATCCGACAACCCACACCAAGCGTGATAAGAGACACAAAACAAAAAAACCGTCCCCCTTAATTAAAAAGGGAACGGTCTTCATGTTTTTATCTATAATTAAAGAAAGGCTTAGATTACATCATGCCACCCATGCCACCCATACCAGGAGCACCCATCGGCATTTCAGGTTTATCTTCTTTCTTTTCGACAATGACACATTCGGTGGTCAAGAACATACCTGCAATAGAAGCAGCATTTTCAAGTGCTACACGAGTCACTTTAGCCGGATCGACTACACCAGCCGCATGCAAGTTTTCATAGATATCTAAACGAGCATTATAGCCGAAATCACCTTTACCTTCACGTACCTTCTGAACAACAACAGCTCCCTCTTTGCCAGCATTAGCCACAATCTGACGAAGCGGTTCTTCGATAGCCCGTTTGATAATACCTACACCTGTAGTCTCATCAGCATTATCGCCAGTCAACCCTTCTAATGAATCAATAGCACGAATATAAGCAACACCACCACCTGCTACGATACCTTCTTCAATAGCAGCACGAGTAGCACGCAAAGCATCGTCTACGCGATCTTTTTTCTCCTTCATCTCAACTTCCGAAGCAGCACCAACATAAAGGACAGCTACTCCACCAGAAAGTTTAGCCAAACGCTCTTGAAGTTTTTCACGATCATAATCCGATTTCGTTGAAGCAATCTGTGCTTTAATCTGATCACAACGTTCTTTGATATTTTCACTCGCGCCAGCACCGTTGACGATCGTTGTATTATCCTTAGAGATAGTCACCTTATCGGCTGTACCAAGCATCTCTAAAGTAGCTTGTTCCAACTTCAAACCTTTCTCTTCACTGATAACCAAACCACCTGTTAAGATAGCGATATCCTCAAGCATCTCCTTACGACGGTCGCCGAATCCCGGAGCTTTCACCGCACAGATCTTCAATTGCGAACGCAAACGATTCACCACCAATGTAGTCAACGCTTCACTGTCCACATCTTCTGCAATCACCAACAATGGGCGACCACTTTGTACGGCAGGTTCAAGAATAGGCAAGAAATCCTTTAAGTTAGAGATCTTCTTATCATAAATAAGAATGTAAGGTTTCTCCATCTCACACTCCATCTTTTCTGTATTTGTCACAAAGTAAGCCGACAAATAGCCACGATCGAACTGCATACCTTCTACCACACCAATCGTTGTATCTGTACCTTTAGCCTCTTCAATCGTAATAACACCATCTTTAGAGACTTTGCGCATAGCATCTGCTATTAGCTTACCGATAACCGGATCATTATTGGCCGAGATAGAAGCTACTTGCTCAATCTTATCATAGTTATCGCCCACCTTTTCAGATTGAGACTTAATAGACTCAATCACCTTCGCAACCGCTTTATCCATACCACGTTTGATATCAATCGGGCTAGCACCTGCAGTGACATTTTTCAAACCTTCAGCAATGATAGCTTGTGCCAATACAGTTGCCGTAGTTGTTCCATCACCTGCATCATCACCCGTCTTCGAAGCTACCTCTTTAACTAGTTGTGCACCAGTATTCTGGTAAGCATCAGCAAGTTCGATCTCTTTAGCTACAGTAACCCCATCCTTAGTAATGTGAGGCGCACCAAACTTCTTTTCGATAATAACATTGCGTCCTTTAGGACCAAGTGTTATTTTCACTGCATTAGCCAATGCATCCACACCTTTTTTCAATTGATCACGTGCGTCGATATTGAATAATATTTCTTTTGCCATAACTCTATTTCTATTTTATTTTATTAAAAAAAATGATTACCTACTTAAATTAAGATTACCCTAAAACAGCAAGCACATCTGTTTGACGCATAATAAGGTATTTCACGCCATCCATTTCCAGCTCTGTTCCGGCATACTTGCCATAAAGAACCGTATCACCTACGTTCAATACCATCTCTTCATCTTTAGTTCCGTTTCCAACGGCAACAACTTCCCCCTTCAAAGGTTTTTCTTTGGCTGTATCCGGAATGATAATACCACCGATAGTCTTTTCTTCTGCAGGCGCAGGGAGGATAAGCACTCTGTCTGCTAATGGTTTAATGTTCATAGTTCGTTGTTTTTTTTTATATGTTATACATTATAAAGTTTATTGTTTTGCTTCTTTCTTACTTTGAAGCCGCAAAAGAGATTACGAAAAGTATGCCAAAGCCCAATCACAATGCTTTGACAGAACCAGACTGACAAATAGGCAGACAACGTTCCTCTTTAGAGTTAAAACAAGACAAGTTTTCTTGTTTAAAAAGAGGGTTTATCCATAAAATCATGTATATTCGCCTTTTGGATCAACCCTAATACGCTTTAATAGACGAATGAAGACCTATCAAACCATGCTAATCGGCACACTGATGCTGTTGTCCAACTTCCTGCTGGCTTGTTCTTCCAATCAGAACCAAGACGGCACTCTTACAATCCAAAGCCACACATTGGATACCTCAACCGACTCTATCAGCAGCGAAAAAACAACGCTGCCTCCTCTCCCCAAAGAATACACCACCAATGACATCGAACTAAGCCACCACCTGCTCTATCGGAGGTACACACTAACAGATAGCTATCCCTATAAAGATACGACCCGATGCTTCCAATGGAAAAAGATCAAAGCCCAGCTCGCAATCTTAGAGAATATGCAATTAACCCCCAAACAATGGGGGATTCTTCAAAACTATAAAAACAAGAACGGCGAAGCAGCACTCGTGAAACGGCACCAAAGAAACGAATACAATTTAGTGACCGACACCCTAGGTATCGAACGGTATCAATCCGTGCCCTTATACCTGCGTACCGACACCATTACTCCAGAACTTTATGCACAAGATGGTGACCTAGCACAGCTTTTTGAAGAGACCGCCTCTTTCACCACCATTATCCCCTTTTTCATCGGCGACGTTTTTCAAACACCCAAACGCTATATCAAACCGATAGGCGATACCATCATCTTTCAAAAAGCCATTTTTATAGACCGAACGAATCAGAATATCGCCACACTTGAACGTAAAAGCCCTGGGAAATGGATTGTCCGTAGCATGAATCCAGCCACAACAGGCCAATACAAACCGCCCTACGCTCACCCCACCCCATTGGGCATGTATGTCCTACAAGAGAAAAAAGAAAAAATGTTCTTCTACAAAGATGGCACGACAGAACTTGGTGGCTATGCCCCATATGCTAGTCGGTTTACCGATGGCGCCTACATACACGGCATCCCCGTAAACCATCCCCGCTCACAGCCTATTGAATACAGTTCATCACTCGGCACAACTCCACGTTCACACATGTGTGTCAGGAACGCAACGTCACATGCCAAGTTTATTTTCGACTGGGCACCTGTTAATGAGACCATTGTGTTTGTTTTAGAATAAAAAAACACCTATCTTTGCCGCGTATTTTAATTTATATGCTAAAAAAATTACTCCTATTCTCTTTCGTCTGCATTCCCTCTTTTCTTGTCGTCCCTACGAATAAGAGATGCGAGCTTGTATCCTCGAGCGTTAGAAGCTCCGAAGATATAAGCCAGCAGTTTTTCGACGAGATGGAGCTAGATGGTAAAGTGAGCTTTACCGCCTTTCAGAAAGCCTTTGAAGGCTATCACAAAATTTCGACGAAACATAAAAACATCCTCACGCTGATCGATTTTTCTCAGCCATCAACAGCCAAACGGTTGTTCGTATTCGATCTGAATCAAAAAAGACTCCTCTTCTCAAGTGTCGTTTCACACGGAAAAAACAGCGGAACGAATTATGCCACCCTCTTTTCAAATAAAGTAGGCTCTTACCAAAGCTCGCTCGGGTTCTATCTAACCGAACAGACTTACCAAGGAAAGAATGGCTATTCACTTATACTAAACGGATTAGAAAAAGGATTTAACGACCGCGCCAAACAACGCGCCATCGTGATGCACGGCGCAAGCTATGCCAACCCTTCAGTAGCCAACCGAACCGGCCGACTCGGACGAAGTTTTGGTTGCCCGGCCATCCCAGAAAAACTGGTACATCCCATTATCGATGCCATCAAAGAAGGTAGCGTTTTATTTATCTACGCCAACAACGAGAATTACCTAGCAAACAGTCCCTTAACTCAATCGGGGCACACACCTTCTTTTTAAGAGCAGACCGAAAGAACATCACCAGCCTATAAATAGCGAATGAATTCAAAGATAAAAAGCATTAATGATCCACCCGCTCTATCGAATCAACCCCATTCCAATACTGTTTTGTAGAATGAATCATGGCATCACCCATATAAATTAAGAACATCAACCCAATGACAACCATCAATGCTCCTATTAACGTGAACCTGTTTCTCGGTTCCAAACAAATAGATCCCATACCTTTTAGTTTTATAAATTTCTAGCACAAAAATAGATGTGAGCAAATACGTTTTCATGTCAAACAGATGAAAATGAGACGAAGTTTATGATTATCACTCAACGATAAAACAATTTTGCTTACAATCATGAATTGATATACAAAACATATAATCTTTTTTAACGATTGCTTCGGTGTTTGCAAACATATTTTTATCTTTGCAAACCTTAAAATAACCCTAAACAAACTATATGGCTTTTACAAACAACATAATGATCGTTCGCCACAGACTGTTGGCCGATCTTGTTAGACTCTGGAAAGAAGAACAATTGATTGAAGAGATTGATCGTCTTCCAATTAAACTCAGTCCTCGTGATGCAAAAGTTTTAGGTCGTTGCTGCGTTCATAAAGAACGCGCAGTATGGAAATACAAATCATTTCCGTTACTCGGTTTCGACATGAGCGATGAGCAAGATGAACTCACCCCCCTTTCGGACTATGCTCGCAAAGCATTAGAACGCATCGAACCGGTTAAGAGAAACATCATGTGCGTCATCGACGAAGCTTGTTCGTCGTGTGTACAAATCAACTACGAAATTACCGACCTCTGTCGGGGATGTGTAGCACGAAGCTGCTACATGAACTGCCCGAAAGATGCCATCCGTTTCAAAAAAGACGGTAAAGCAATGATCGACCACGACTTGTGTGTGAGTTGCGGCATCTGTCACAAAAGCTGTCCGTATCATGCTATTGTCTATATCCCGATCCCATGCGAGGAAGCTTGTCCGGTGAAAGCTATTAGCAAAGATGAAAACGGCAAAGAGCACATTGACGAGACCAAATGTATCTACTGTGGAAAATGTATGAACGCTTGTCCGTTCGGCGCCATTTTCGAGATCTCACAAGCTTTCGACGTGTTGCAACACATCCGTCGGGGCCAACAAGTAGTAGCTATTGTAGCACCCGCCATACTCGGACAGTTCAAAACCTCTATTGAGCAAGTATATGGTGCCTTTAAACAAATCGGATTTACTGATGTCATCGAAGTGGCAGAAGGAGCTATGATGACTACTAGTCACGAAGCACACGAGCTTAAAGAGAAAATAGAAGAGGGACAAAAGTTCATGACTACCTCTTGCTGTCCGTCGTATATCGAACTAGTCGACAAACATATACCGGACATGAAACCCTACGTTTCTTCAACCGGCTCGCCCATGTACTATACAGCCCGCCTAGCTAAAGAGAAATATCCAGATGCTCAAATTGTGTTTGTAGGCCCTTGTGTAGCCAAACGCAAGGAGGTTCAAAAAGACGAATGTGTAGATTACATCATCACTTTCGAAGAGTTCGGTTCTATACTCGATGGGATGGATATTGAAATAGAAAACACACAACCGTTCTCTATCCTCAACACCTCTGTCCGGGAAGCACATGGTTTCGCTCAGGCTGGTGGTGTAACCGGAGCGGTTAAAGCGTATCTCAGAGAAGAAGCCGACAAGATTAATGCTATTCAGGTGTCCGATTTCAATAAGAAAAACATTGCCCTGCTCCGTGCCTGCGCTAAAACAGGCAAAGCCGGTGGACAATTTATTGAGGTGATGGCTTGCGAAGGTGGTTGTATCACCGGACCAAGTACCCACAACGATATTGCATCCGGTCGCCGTCAGTTAACACAAGAGCTGGTTAAGCGAAAGGAATCGTATGAAACAATGGATCGATAAACTCAGAAAAGAGCAACATTTAAGCAAGGAAGAGTACCGAGAACTACTGACTTTTTTCGATAAGGAGACATTAGCCTATGCCAACAAGCAGGCTCAGGAAGTTAGCCTGAGCCAGTTTGGCAACCGCATTTATATTCGCGGCCTCATCGAAATAAGCAACTATTGTCGGAATAACTGTTACTATTGTGGTATCCGTAAAGGCAATCCTTTGGCCGTACGGTACCGCCTTAGTTCGGAGGAGATCATGGAATGCTGTGCGCAAGGTTATGCGCTCGGCTTCCGTACCTTCGTGCTACAAGGAGGAGAAGATCCTGCCATGACCGATGAGAAAACAGAGCAACTAGTTGCTACTATCCGAAAGAACTACCCCGATTGTGCCATCACCCTGTCACTCGGTGAAAAATCTTATGAGGCGTATGAACGGCTTTTTAAAGCCGGAGCCAACAGATACCTGCTCCGTCATGAGACATACGATTTTGCTCATTACGCCCAATTACATCCCAAAGAGTTATCTGGAGAGCACCGCATTCAATGCCTGCGCAACCTGAAAGCCATTGGTTACCAAACAGGAACAGGCATGATGGTGGGAAGTCCGGGGCAGACCATTGATCATCTAATAGCCGATCTCTGCTTCATCGAAGAGTTCAGACCAGAGATGATTGGCATGGGACCATTTATTCCACATCACGACACGCCTTTCGCCGATTCTCCTGCAGGCTCTGTCGACCTTACCTTATTATTATTGTCGATTTTCCGTCTGATGCACCCCAAAGCTCTTATCCCGGCAACTACCGCACTGGCTACCTTGGGGAACGATGGCAGAATACGCGGCATTTTAGCAGGAGCCAACGTGGTGATGCCCAACTTGTCGCCTAGCACCACACGTCAAAAATACGAATTATACAATAATAAAGCCTCGCTAGGTGCAGAAGCTGCCGAAGGTTTAGTACTTTTACAGCAACAATTAGACACTATCGGATACCAAATATCTTTCGATAGAGGTGATTTTATAGACTAATAAAAAAAGAGATAAAATGATGACATACCAAGCAGCCGCTTCTGAAGCAGGAGCATTTATCAATCACGAAGAGATTCTGAGTACATTGGATTATGTCCGTACCCATAAGAACGACCCCGCGTTAATCGAACAGATTATCACTAAAGCAGCCGAACAAAAAGGACTCACTCACCGTGAAGCCGCTCTGCTTTTAGAGTGCGATGATCCCGTACTGATACAGCGCATTTTCGATTTAGCCATTGCCATCAAGCAACGCCTTTACGGCAATCGCATTGTGATGTTCGCACCACTCTACCTATCGAACTACTGTGTCAACAGCTGCGTTTACTGCCCATTCCATGTCAAGAACAAAACCATTCCTCGCAAAAAACTCACGCAAGAAGAGATTAAAAACGAAGTCATCGCTTTGCAAGATATGGGGCACAAACGATTGGCTCTCGAAGCGGGTGAAGATCCTATTCATAGCCCCTTGGAGTACATTCTCGAATCGATCAAGACAATTTATAGCATCAAACATAAAAACGGAGCAATCCGTCGAGTAAATGTCAACATTGCCGCAACCACAGTAGAGGAGTACCGCCAACTGAAAGAGGCGGGTATAGGTACCTATATTCTCTTTCAAGAGACCTACCACAAAGAGACTTATGAACGGCTTCATCCCCGTGGTCCAAAAAGCAACTATGCGTATCATACCGAAGCGATGGATCGTGCCATGGAAGCTGGCATTGACGATGTAGGATTAGGGGTTTTGTTTGGCCTGAATACTTATTTGTACGATTTTATCGGCTTACTGATGCATGCCGAACACTTAGAAGCTAAGTTCGGCGTGGGGCCACACACCATCAGTGTGCCGCGTATCTGTCCGGCCGATGACATTGAAGCCGATAATTTTGATGCCATCCCCGATTCTATCTTTGAACGCATTGTGGCCGTCATTCGTATCGCTGTGCCTTACACTGGGATGATTATCTCGACCCGCGAATCACAACGCTCGCGTGAGAAAGTTCTCAAACTAGGGGTTTCACAGTTTAGTGGTGGCTCGCGAACAAATGTGGGTGGATACACCCAATCCGAAAAAGAACAAGCACACGATGAATCGGTTCAGTTCGATATCAGCGACAAACGTACGTTGGATGAAATCGTCGGGTGGTTGCTCGAGTTGGGGCATGTGCCAAGTTTCTGTACCGCTTGCTACCGCGAAGGACGAACAGGCGACCGATTTATGTCGCTCGTTAAATCGGGACAGATAGCCAACTGCTGCGGACCGAACGCCCTAATGACACTGATGGAATACCTCGAAGATTATGCCTCGGAAGAGACACGCGAAAAAGGATTCAAACAGATAGAGAAAGAGGCGGAACTGATTCCAAACCCAAAGATCAAAGAGATTACTTTACGCAATCTGAAAGCGATTCGAGAAGGAAAACGTGATTTTAGATTCTAAGCCGAACCTAATAAAACTGACATGGGATTAACACATACACCGGCAGCCAACCGCTTGCACATCGCTCTTCTAGGTAGACGCAACAGCGGTAAATCGTCGCTCATTAATGCCCTTACGGGACAAGATACAGCCATCGTTTCGGATACACCAGGCACAACAACGGACCCGGTGACTAAAGCAATGGAGATACATGGCATCGGTCCATGTCTCTTCATTGACACCCCCGGATTTGATGATGAAGGTGAATTGGGACAGCTCCGGGTGGAACGCACTTGGAAAGCAGTCGAAAAGACGGATGTGGCACTGCTACTTTGTGGCGATGGAGCTCTAATTGAAAGGAAGCCCGATTTATCGGAGGAACTAGCTTGGATAGAACGCTTGAAAGCCAAACAAATTCCAGTGATTCTAATTCTGAATAAATGTGATGTACGCACAGATGTTCCGGAAATAACCGCCTATCTCACTGCGGAGTGTGGAATGACTCCCATTCCGGTAAGTGCTCTGATTGGGACGGGACTGGAGGAGATTCGGAAAGCTGTTCTAGCCAAACTGCCGGAGGATTTCGATCAAAAAAGCATTACGGGAGAACTTGTCGATGAGGGCGACTTGGTGTTACTGGTCATGCCTCAAGATATTCAAGCCCCGAAGGGCCGATTGATTTTGCCACAAGTACAAACCATCCGCGAGCTACTCGATAAGAAATGCTTGGTGATGAGTTGTACCACCGATAAACTACCAGAGACATTAAGTGCGTTATCACGGGCTCCCAAACTGATTATTACGGACTCGCAGGTTTTCAAAACGGTTTACGATCAGAAACCGGTGGAAAGCCAACTGACCTCTTTCTCGGTACTCTTTGCGGGACATAAAGGTGATATCAACTACTATGTACAGAGTGCAGCAGCGATCGACTGCCTCACGGAATCGTCGCGCGTCTTAATAGCAGAAGCGTGTACGCATGCGCCTTTAGAAGAAGATATCGGTCGGGTGAAACTGCCACGCATGCTCCGTCAGCGAGTAGGCGAAGGGCTAACAGTGGACCTAGTGGCTGGCACCGATTTCCCAGACGATTTATCGGGCTATGACTTGGTGATTCATTGCGGAGCGTGCATGTTCAACCGCAAATATGTACTCCACAGAATACGACGGGCCGAAGAACAACATGTTCCCATGACGAACTATGGAGTGGCCATCGCTCATCTGAGCCGAATACTTGATCAAATAACCTATTAAACAACTTAATAATTGCGACTTATGAACAGAAAAACACTTCTTCTTGGAGTTTGTCTCATAGCAGGGGGTTCACTCCATGCACAGGACAAAATCACCAAGTACAAGGTGCGCGATGCCAT
>RZZX01000187.1 GCA_009929715.1 Bacteroidia bacterium | reverse complement strand
AAAGGGGAAATAGTCATTTCAGCAAAAAAACACATAGGGGGAGTCATTTTTTAACCTTACTTATATAATCAAGTTTAGTTGCGGATTTAAGGATATATACGAATTTGATAGTAAACTTTATAACTACTACTAATCGGTAATTAGTGCCTTTAATGTTAAACACATAGTGCTGATTACCTACATTATCAACGCTATTGAATATTTTCTTCACATCTGCAAAACAAGTCCACTTACTTTGCTTGACTATTGAAATCCATTCTTGCAAAGCGACCTTTGCATCGGGGTGGCTTTCTGCATATTCTTGTAGGGCTTGTTCTGTAAATAGTCTCATTGGTTACTTTATTTTCATATCACAAACATAAGAATCAAATTCTAATTATCAAAATTAAATTCTATTTTTTATATTTATTTAGAAAGAGCCGTTGATAGAACCTAAAGCCCATACGAAAACACCCGTGCACCGAAAAAGTTCGGTACACGGGTGAGAAAAGCCCTCCATACGCTGTGCGCAGACTCCCGTCGGGCATCAAAGCAGGGAGACGCCTTTAGAGACCCACACAGGAGCTTACGCCCAAGGCAGAGATGATGGCGGTGGCCACGGTGACAACAAACTGAAGCACTTGCTTCCAAACACTTTTCTTGATGGTCATAACTAAACTAATTTTTAAAAAGATTAAACAAATTCTACTCATAAACTTCCTTCTACGTTGATTCCGACTCCGACTCCGCTGTTTTTACGCTGACTCCCTTCAGGCCCCTTTGATGCTTTTACTTTTTTTTCCGAAAGGTTCGGGAACGCTCTTCTGTGGGGTTCACGAACACGCTTCGCCCTTTTTTTCAAAGGAGAAAAAGGGAATGAACGCACTCTTTAGAGCTTGGCACGCTCCCGCTAATCTACCTCTTGAGTCGGCCCCTTTCTACAATTTAGGGTCCGGAGCTTCATCGTCCTTACCAGGTTTCACCGGATCAGTGGGCTTAATCCTCTTCTCCTCCGGATGATGCAGCGTAAACTCCATGGTCTGACAGAGGTTTCTCAACATCTTCCCTGGGAAGAAGCGGACACGTGCTTTGCCGATACACCCGGCGGCGGTGAAGTCTTTCTCCTCGGCGGTAGGCTTGCTCGTGACGATGGTAAGGCGGAACCGACCCAAGTCGCCCAGCGCCACAATCTGCCCCATTTCGAGCAGGTTCTTGATCTCAAGAAGAAACTCGGTGATGGTTCCCCTCAACTCACCGATGGAGAACGAAGAGCGTTCTGCGATGCGGCGAATCACCTCCTCGGTGTCGACGGTGCGAAGTGAAACCGCTTGAGCATAACACTTGGCAGGCTCCGTGCGTCTCAACGGATTTTTGCGCTTAACGATAACAAATTTTTGTGACATAACTAAAAAATTTTAAAGGTTTATAACTGATGAACGCTGCAAAGATAGCACCCCTCAAAAAGCCCCTTCACGGTTATGCACGGTTGTGCACGGTTAGCCTTTAATAATTCATCAAAAGCTTGTCTGATAGCGATAAAATGCGTATCTTTAGGAGATAAAAGAGCGGTCAAGACGACCGAAAATCTTATTTATTCACGTTAAAACCTGTTGTTATGACTACACGTTCTTTCGTTGTAAGATGTTATAGCAAGCAAGAACTTGCTACCATTTATTTTAAACATACCAGTCGGACTCTCGCTGTGGCTAACCTGCGGCGGTGGATGGCCCGGTGCAAGGAGTTGATGGCCGAATTAGAGGCCGATAATCATCTCTATAACCCCTACTGCAAGATGCTCAGTGCCCGTGAGGTGCGACTCATCGTGCGCCACTTGGGCGAACCCGAAGTGGAACAGGAGGAGTAACTCCTCACTGCTGCCTCTCCCTGACCCGTTCCAGAGGTTTGAATTTAGGGCACATACAGGGTGTCTTACCCCTAAAAAAAACGGAGCGGTCTGTTCAGTGAAAAGGAGCGGTCTGTTTGGTAAAAAGGAGCGGTCCGTTGAGTAAAAAGGAGCGGTCCGTTGAGTAAAAAGGAGCGGTCCGTTTGGTCGAACGGAGCGGTCTGTTTTTTTCAGGGAGGACCGTCGGCTTACAGTTTCATAGGGGAAGCAACTAAGAGTCTTTTTTTAGTCAAGAAAAAGAGGCAAAACCTCTAGGTGCGTGTAGCGTTTAACTCAAGTAAGTATTTACGTAAAAGCGAAGAACTGTTTCGTCCATTCAGTCGGAAGTCGGAAAAGATTGTTGTGTAATAGCAACTTCTTTTTTCCTCTCTTTTGGGGCATTCAATGACGGTCGAAACGACTTATTCATCAGCCTCTCTTAAACGCTTTTTTTAAGTACAAAAAATAAAAATAAGCGGGGGTGTATTACAAGACACCCCCACGTATGTGTTTTTCACATACCTTTGTCTTAGATAAAAACAACGAACGTAAAGCTGTTGCTAACAGTTAGTTGGCACGCTGAATATCTAGTAAAAAAAAGTAGCAATAAATCTATGAAAAACAAAATTAGTTATTTTAAGCATTTTATTGATGCGCAGAATAAAGGGGAAATCCAACAACTCATCAACAAGGAGGGCATGAGAGGGTATGGCATCTATTGGGCTCTTTTGGAAGAGCTGTCTAGACGGGAATTACCTCAGGCACCTTGGGTATACCTGACTGTCTGGTGCAAGAAGATGAGGGTTCAAGTGGGTTCCTTGGAACGCATCATTCGGGACTTTAATCTCTTCGATGTGAAAGAGGAGGGATT
>RZZX01000081.1 GCA_009929715.1 Bacteroidia bacterium | reverse complement strand
AGTTTTCTGGCGGCCGGTACTGTCAGTTCTAAGATTTGCGCTATCTCTTCATAATCGAGTCCTTCGATGTAGCGAAGATAGACAGCCTCTCGTTGCCGACCAGTAAGCAGATCCAGGTAACGGACTATTTGCTGTTCGATGTCTTGTTGCTCCTCTTTCGTGATAAGCTGGTCCAATACCGATGGAACCACCGAGAACTCTAGTTGTTCCAGTCCCGTAGTCTCTACTTCTCGCTTTTGCAGATCGAGAATCCTATTCTTCAATGCTCGGATCAGATAAGGTTTAGGTTTATCCACCGTTTTGAATGCTTTTCTGTTTACAAAGAGTTTATAGAAGACGTCTTGTATGGCATCTTTCAGAGTCTCTCTGTCGAAACCCCACCCCATGCCGTAAGCCATCAATTGGTTGGCATATTGGTGATAAAGTAAATTAAACGCTTTATCATCTCCTTGGATAAAACGGTTCCAGATATTGTCTTCCGACAGGGGGATGTCTGGTGTCATGTGACTGATTTATTGGTGTGTGTATGACAAAGGTTTATGCTTCAATGCCAGTCAATTTCTTTAAGGCAAACCCGATCAGGAAGCTCACTCCAGCCACACTGAAACTGAGTATTGCCATTTCGGCAAACCGTTTGCGGAAGCTCTCGCCCCGGGTAACGGCATAATAGTAGTTGAACAGTGCAATGATAAGAAGTGCCATTAACAGCATTACGCCTAAAGCCACTAAGACATTGCTAATTAAAATAAATGGAGTCACTAATGCCGTTACGGTCACGATATAAGCTAACCCCGTATAGATGGCTGCTTTGATCGGATGCTTATCATCCGAGGCTTCCGATTTGGTAGAGAGATATTCTGATGAAGCCATAGATAGGGCAGCAGCAATGCCAGTGATGCTGCCGGTGAGGGCAATCAGTTTGCTGTCGCTCAGTGCCAATGTGAAACCTGCTAGGGCTCCCGTAAACTCTACCAACGCATCGTTGAGTCCGAGAACGACCGAACTCATGTATTCCAATCGCTCTTCATTGATTAAGCCGATCAGTTTGTTTTCGTGTTCGATCTCATCGGCCGAAAGACGTTGGAGATCAGGAAAGTCACTGTATTTTTCGTAATTTAGGTGTGCATTCCCTTCGCCCGATTCCATTAGTTTGATAGCGAATGTGTTGCCAAAGAGTTTGGCTGTTATAGAAAAACGGGTTACTCTCGTGTAATCGGGAGTCACATCTCGTTTCGTGTATTTTTTCAGAATGTTATAATGTGCTTTCTCTTCTGCTGAGATGAGCAGGAGTGTTTTTCGGTTGGCTTCGTCTTTTTCCGTCGCTGCCAAACGTTCGTAAACCAAGCTTTCGGTGATTTCGTTTTGTTGGAAGCGGAGGAAATCCGCCAATTGTTCGTTCGTTAAATTCATAATGACATTTGTTTGCTACAAATATAGAGTTTTTTGTGAAAACAATGGCGTTGAATCTTTAATTTACTTGTTCTTGTTTTTTAACCACCAATAGCGGATGAAGAGCAGTCCGGTCAGCATTAATGCCATGGAGAGTCCGGTGTAGAAGAACGAAATGATGGTATCAGGGAGTAGATGAAAGGTGCGCACACTGATGCCTAAACTGATCATAAAGCCCATGACTAGCCAACTTTTGAGATCGAAGAAGGCAAACGGACAGTGGTTGCCTTCTTCTTTTTCATCAATGCGTTTGGTGTGTTTATCGTATAACCTTTTAAAGATGAATATAAAGAAGAACAGAAAGACCAAAGTGGCTTCACAAAGCTTAAAAAGAGGGTATTGGGCACTGCTGATCCATGTTAGAATGCCGATACGGAGAATATTGACACCTGCTGTGAGCCAGACAATCCCGGCTATCAGTAATAGCCCCTCTTTTTTGACACCATATTTCATTTCTGTTTCTTTTAAGTGGGTAGTAGGTTATTTTTTACTGCCAAAGGTGACAAGTAGGGATAAACAGGTCAGGGTGATGCCTGTGCCGATAACTCCATGCCAACCGAACCATTGCCAGAAGGTTCCTGCCAAGAATGTGCCCATGGCGCCACCGGTGAAGAAGGTGGTCATAAAGACTGTATTAATGCGGTTGGATGCTCCGGGGCAAAGCTCAAAAGCGGTGGCTTGGTTGCTCAGTTGCATGCACTGCATCCCCACATCAATGATGATAATTCCGGCGATAATCCCTACATAGCTGTTTTCGCCGATATAGAACAGGAACCAGGCAAGTAAAATAAGCCCGCAACCGATAAAGTTGAACCGTCGGACGCCAACACGTTTCACGTATCGGCCAACAATCGAGGCTGATAAAGCACCTGCAACACCACAGAGTCCAAGCATCCCAATGATGTCACTGTCGGCATAAAAGGGTGCTGCCCCCATTTTAAAGGCCAAAGTAGACCACATCGCTAAGAAAGCACCAAAGGTGAGTGACGCTCGGAGTGCATAAACGCGTAAGGCAGGGTATTCTTTGATTAACGTTATAAGCGATTTCATCAAACTTCCGTACGTTCCTTTAAAGTTGGGTTGGATATCGGGAATCACTTTGAGGACAACGATGCTGGAAAGAAGCATGATGCCTGCTGCAATGTAATACATCTCACGCCAACCGAAAAGATCGCCGATAAAACCACTCACGACCCGTGAGGCTAAAATACCGGTTAGCAAGCCTGATACCACAATGCCTACATTGCGTCCTTTCTCTTCCGGACGCGAGAATTGTGAAGCAATGGGCACAAAGATGTGGGGAATCACTGAACAAGCTCCCGTGAAGAAAGAGGCGATCAGGACGGTCTCGATAGTGGGTGAGAACCCAATGGTGAGCAACGAGATGATTAGTATACCAAAGTTTGTAATGATAATCTTTTTTCGTTGGAACAGATCGCCCAAAGGAATTAAAAACAACAATCCTAGCGCATAGCCTATTTGGCTGACCATCGAAATCAGGTTGGCTTTAAACTCCGACACGCCAAACTCTTGGCGGATCATATTCAATAACGGTTGGTTATAATAGAGGTTGGCTACGGATACACCAGCGATGATTGCCAAAGTCCATAGAACAGGTTTAGGCAATCCTTCATTTTCTTTTAATACATATTTCATGCTGCAAAGATAGGCATTGATCGTTACTCCACAAAGAAAGTGGTCGAAATCGTGTTTCCGCTATCGTCCACCGCTGTCAAGGTGTGTTTGCCTTTACTGGGTTGGATGGTTAGCTTATGGAAATCTTCTGTTTGCATTAAATAGGTCTGATCTAGATGCCAGTAAATTGTTGCATTGGATTGACTATGAGCTATTTCGACCGTTATTCCGCCTTGGCTGCCGTCTAGCTGTTTAGGGAGCTTCAAGTGTGCATTCATGCTAGGGTAGATAAACTGCATCGGTGTGAATTGATCTTCGCCGCATCCTTTCTTGAAGGGAGGGAGCGACTGGTATTCCGGGTGATGCTGTTTATAATACCATTCCCAGACGGGTGGTAAGGTGAACCAAGAGCGTTGTATGATCGGTTCTGTGTTGGCACAATTCTCATAGATGCGGTAATGTTCATCGGCCGATAGGTTCACGGCGTGGTGGTACGGGCAAGCTTCTGTTTTAAGTCCCGCAGGCAAGATGAGCATGGTATCGGTCTCTTCACAAAAACGGCCTTTTAGGTGACCGGACTTCCGACAAACCTCAGCTTCAATAAAGGTATTGGTTGGCCTATTGAACCATTTGGAACGAGGCAGTAGATTAAACACATCGAACAGAACCGGTCCGGCAGTTCGTGCACCGACCAAGCCGGGTTTACCTTCACCAGTGGCATTGCCCACCCAAACGCCTACGGCATAACGGGCTGTAACGCCTACCGCCCAAGCATCTCGAAAACCGTAACTCGTACCGGTTTTCCAAGCAATGGTTTGCATGGAGGGGATGCTTTTCCAGTCGATCTCTTCCGGACGGTTGACCTCCTTGATGGCTTCAAAAGTCTGCCAGACAGCGCCTTTGTGAAAAATGTCTGTGGTGGAGCTTTTTGTCTCGGATTGAGAGGGCTCTACCACTAAATGAGAGGGCGTTTGAGGTAGTTCCTCCAGTGCACGCCCCATGTTGGCATAGGTCTGGGTGACCTCCCAAAGTGTAGCTTCGGCACCCCCTAGAATCAAGGAGAGCCCGTAGTGCGAGGAGGGTTTATGGAGGGTTGTCAGCCCAATGTCTTGGAGCAATCGGTGCAATTTAGGTACGCCATAACGTTGCAACATAATCACCGATGGGATGTTGAGCGATCGAGCAATGGCTTCTGAAGCGGGCACAGCTCCCTCGAACTGTAAACTGAAGTTCTGAGGATTAAACCCGTTGATGTTGATGGGAATATCGGGCAATAGGGTGTGAGGCAGAAGATCGCCTTCATCGAGCATGGCATAATACAAGAAGGGTTTGAGGATGCTTCCTGTGCTTCGCGGAGCTTGAATAACGTCCACTTGGTTGCCCGTTTGTGGATGGTTGTAGTGTACATTGCCACAATAAGCCACCACTTCGTTGCGTTGTACATCGATCACCAGAATAGCTAAATGGCGGATATCACTACGCCCAAACTCATTGCTCCAACGGTCGGCTAGTTCTTCAATCTGTATCTGAATTCCTTTATTGATAGTCGATTGGTAGCTTTTTCCTGGCTGTTTCAGGTAGAAATGATTCACCAAATAAGGTGCCGTTTGGGGCAACGGATGGGGTGCGCCTGGGAGTGGCTCGCTGATAGCCAAGTCATACGTTGACCGATCGAATTGTTTCTCTTGGTAAAGGTAAGTCAGCAGTTTGTTGCGTTTGGCCAATAAGGCTTCACGTCCTTTGCCCAAGTGGATGGTAGCCGGTGCATTGGGGAGCACAGCTAGCATGGCTGCTTCTGCCCAGGAGAGTTCTTCGGGCGAGTGACCGAAGTATCGCCAGGCAGCTGCTTGGAGGCCAACCACATTCCCACCGAAGGGAGCATGTGCGAGGTAGAGGGATAATATTTTCTTCTTAGAATAACGAAACTCCAAGCGGGTAGCCCAGATCATTTCGATGATTTTTTCGCCAAAGGTGCGTGGAGCGTTACGAGCCAAACGAATGGTTTGCATGGTGAGTGTACTTCCTCCACTCACAATTCGATGGGCTTTGAGGTTCTGATAAGTGGCACGGAAGGTCGATACGGGGTTGACTCCCCAATGGTGATAGAAGTGGCGATCTTCAAAAGCTAAGAGGCAGGTCTCTACTTTACTTGGCGTGGTGCCGGTATGAGGAAATCGCCACTGTCCGTCGGCGGCTATGCGGGCACCAAGCAACTCTCCGTTGCGATCGGTTACTACCGTCGAGTAGGGGAGCTTGAAGAGGGTCTTTGGTAGACAAAATAGGTAAAGAAGCAGCAAAGCGAAAGAGAGACCGGCAACTATCTTCCGCTTTACAGACCATGTTTTAAGGGTGAACTTCATCGATGTGCTTATCCTTTTTTTTACCGTTCTATGTGGCTTTTTCCTGCTTTGGTTCGGGCTTGTGCAGAAACATCATACATTGCTTCGCACACGATAGCAGGGCGTATGAACTGGCCGGCATAGGCGGCTTGCAACCTCACTGTAAATGTTTTACTTTCTCCTTGTCGGAGGTCGAAGTAGGTGAGTATGCGATCGTCTCTGATGTCCTGATAGGTGTATTTATCGGTCGACGATCCTGCGTCTAGCTGAACCATCCGTTCGTTGTAGATCTCCCAACCCGATGGGATAATGTGGGTTAAGGCCAAGTTGGTATAATCGGTTATCCCACTGATGTTACTAACGGTAACGTGTGCCGTGAAGTCGGTACCTTGTTTGAGGTGCTCCACGTCGATCGGTGCCCCGTTTGTAGTCGTATACTTCACTTGTAAAGCGATGTTCTCGGCTTTAGCCGGAAGGGTGTCGTTTGTGAGTTGTGTGCGACAAATTAAGTTGGCATAAACAGCACCTGTCCCCAGATTCGTTAGGCTGATCGTCCCTTTTGCCCCCCGGGCTAGCTGAGTTTCAAAGATGGCTTTGGCCGATTTAACTACTGGTTGTTGGTGTCCATTGATGCTCCATGTCAGATGCAACGTGCCGGAGGTTTTCTCGGCCAATCGTCCCATGTTCAAGAGGGCAAATGCGGTGGATTGTGTACTGAACCAGCTCTCTTGCGATAAGCTTTTCGATAAGTGTTGAGCCAAGGCCAACGTTTCGCGCTGTTTACCCATCAACACGAGTGTTTCGAGAATCATCGCCTCGTCGCGCATGGGCGAACCGTAAACAAAGTTGTTCGATGAGTAGGGGACAACGGTCGTTTTGATGTTGAACACTAGCTCCTGAGCGGCCTTCTTTTTACCAATTAGGGCATAGGCAGCGGCCAATCGCCACTTGGCTTGGGTCGATAAGGTTTTATTCTCTTTCATTCTGTTCATGGCTCCATATTCTGGTGCTCCGGTAAGAGCTAGGGTATAGAGACGGAAAGCCTGTTGTACATCCCACTGCCAGCTAGCCCAAGCGTTGTTTGGATCACTTTTGCGCCAATTTTGTGCAGCCGCCCGTTGGAACCGTTTCCATTTGTTGAGCACATTGGCATTGACTACATACCCTTTTTCCTGAGCTAATGTGAGGAACATACCTGTGTAGGAGGTGATCCATTCATCGGCTGAGGCTTGCCCTGGCCAATAGACAAATCCACCGTTCGGAAGCTGGCGACCGTATAGTTGCCGGATGGCCTCTTGAACATTCTGCTTGATACGTTTATTCTCGTTGTCGTCTATGCTCTTAAACTGCTGAATGAAGAGCAACGGCAAAGCTTTCGAGGTGAGTTGCTCGGTACAGTGGTGCTGGTAGTCGTATAGGTAGTCAAACCGGCGACGGAAGTCGACCGATGGCAAACGAGAGACCTCTAGCGAGGCGACACCTTGAACAGCCGATCCTGAAACGTGAATAGGCAATGTAGCTTGTTGTTTCGTTTCTATCCAACGGCTCTCGCGCAATGTCATCACCGGGTTGGGGTTACGCACTTCTAATTCGATGGTCTCTTTGGCTGTTTGTCCTCCTCCCGAAGCTGTGATGTTCACCACCACTTTCCCCGTCAGACTGCCAGCTTTAAGTTTAAAAAAGAGCAACTGATCGCCCGGTTGGCGGAACAACACTGTCTGCTTGTTGGCCCCTACCGGATAGAGCTTTCCACCCGATAGACTCACCGATACTGTTGCCTTTTTAACTTGCGGCTCCATGGCGAAAATATTGACCGGTAATAAGACCTCTTCTTGTGTACTGATCACTCTTGGTAAGGTCGAAAGAACCATTAAAGGCGTGCGTACCGGCGTTGTCTTTTCTGCTTTTCCGTAAGCCCCATCTTGGCCTGCAATGACCATGGTGCGGACCGATCCGACGTACATTGGTAGCGTGAGGCGGTGGGTTTTGGAAGAACCTCTACCCAAGCTGAAAGGGCCGATGAATTTCACCACCGGTTTAAAACGGTTGGCCTTACTATCGGCCGGTTTAAGCATTTCATCGCCACCGATACTGAAGAGCGTTCCGAACTTTGCAGTTGAGGCACCCAGTACCTCGTCGTACATGTCCCAAGTCCGAATACCCAATGCCTCACGAGCATAGAACTCTTGCCAAGGATCGGGTGTTTTGAAGTTGGTTAGATCGAGTAACCCATCGTCTACGATAGCCAACGTATAGGTCATTGGTTTGCCACTTTTTTCACGTACAGTAACGTTGAACGGAGCCTCCGGACGCAAAACGGCTGGCATCTGAATATCCGGTTGCAAAACCGTCTGTCGGTCGTTTACAAACACCGGCATGACGCCGTACATGCGGATAGGCAAATCGTTCACTGTTTGCGCATGCGGTTGTAATAAGCTGATGTGTAGGTACACATTCGGGGCCATTTCGGGGGTGATTTCGAAAGAGTATTTTGTTTCTCCTTTAGCTTTCACTTCTATCCATTCCCGTTTAAGAACCGTCGATCCGTTTTCCAACGAAACCAATGCGCGTCCTCCGGCAGCAGCCGGAAGGATTGCTGTAGCCTTCTCGCCAATGCTGTACGACTCCTTATCGAGGGCGAAAGTCAGCATTTTCAGTCCACTCGGATCACTCTTATTCGATCGTCCTCGCCAGTCGGGCCAATCTACATAGATCGTTCCTCCCGTGGCATGTCCGCTCTCTTTGTCTTTGACATAGACCAAGTAACGTCCCCAGCTTGGGTAGTTCACCCGGAAGGAAAAAGAGGCCTTCCCGTTGGTTGTGCTGAGATGTCCGCTAGCAACAGGCGTGATCGAGCTATTATTGATATAATTTCCGAACGAATCCGTGTTGTTTTCCCACCACCAACTCCAGCTGATGCGGTAAATCTTGTATTCCAAATTAGACCGATTCACCGGTTTTCCTTCTGGTGTTACAGTGACAATGTCAAATCGATGCGCTTGATCTGTTTCGATCGACCTTCCTTTAGGTTGATTCAGATTGATCCCGACATAACTCTTGAACGGTGAGAAGGGGATCGATTGGGTGTAGATGCTTGCATCTCCTCCCGGTTCAAACACGCGGGTGGTGATATTGGCATTCAACATCCCCGGGGCATTGGTGGCGTTCGGCAGTTTTAAATCAATGGTGGCATCTCCTGCTTCGTTGAGTAGACCATCGAACAGCTCCGTCTTAACCGTTGCAAATTCAGTTGCCGGGTTATTAAAAGTGTAAGCCGAGAAGGCTTTAAACTGCGTGTTGACTTTCGACAGAGACAATTCCATCTTCGCCTTCAGATTTGATGCTTTGGCTCCTGTTAGCCAAGCAGTAGAGAGATGCGCACGTACTGCTTGATCCGAAGCTTGAATCAGTTTGCCGGGCAACTGCAAATTAATTTTCAATCGGTTGGGCTTGATGGTTTCCACTCTAAATGATTTATGGAAAGCCGTTCCGCCTATCTTGATGTAAGCATTCCAGAGTCCTGTGGGATCCTCCGCTTTGGTGGGGAGGTTAAAGGTGTAAAACCCATTGCTACCGTTGGTCGAAATTTGTTTGGTATAGAACTGCCCTCTGGGGTTGTAAAGATCAAGTGATACCGGATGCTTGTCAGGAATACGCTTTTCGCGATCTTGCAGAATAAAGGCCACATGAATGGTATCTCCCGGTCGCCAAACCCCCCGTTCGCCATAGATAAAGCCTTTGAGACCTTTTTGGATCTCTTTGCCCCCCACATCAAAACGGCTAACCGACTGTTCTTCGCCATCAATCACCTTGACATACCCCTTTTGGTGGTTCGATTCGGCCACCACAATAAATGGTACCCCTTTCGGTTCAATCAAGGCAAAGCCATCACCATCGGTTGTTCCGCTACCAATGGGTTGAAGTTGGAAATTGTAAGCCGTTATTTGAACCTTTTCGATGGGATCTGTTGTCAAAATATCATTGACTGCTACCCACAGTTTATTGGTGGCATTTCGTTTCACAATCAGTCCGATGTTTGAAGCTAAGACGTTGCATCCTGCCGAACGTTCGGACACCATATAATAAGAGGGGTGGCATGGATTGTCACGTTCCTCCCAATTATAGAGGCTCCAGTCTATGCCGGTGGTCCCATCGTAATAGTAGTAGGTCGACGGTTCATCCCATTTTTTATCCTCCTCTTCATCTAACACATTGGCGCCAACTTTAGTCAGCTCGTTGGTGGCCTGTTCGGAGATACTCAACGCTTTCTCTTGAGCCTCACCACCACAGTTGTACGCTGAGTATTCCTGTTTGAAGGATAAAACGATGCGGTAAATGGCGCCGGGTTCTTGCTTGATTAGCCCCGATAGATCGATGGAGTAATTTTCCCATCGGTGTAAGTCTTTCGATTGATCTTTGGCCAACCAGATGTTTTTTTTGTAAACCAATCGGCCTGAACGTCGGAGCTCGCTGGAACCGAACAAGGCATTATCTTGCATAAACATCAGAACATTCTTTTCGAAAATCCGAATTACACTGACGTCGACCGCATACAAACTTACGGCCCGGAAGGGGATAATCAGTTGTTTAGAGTTGGGCAGAATAGCTCCTTGCGTGAGCATCTCTACTTGTGGCTTTAAGTTTAGCTCACCGAACGACAAGGTATGAGAGTTGCCTAGCGACTTTTCGTCCGTGTTGCGGATACCTTCATGTACCTTTAAAGTGATCTTATTCATCTGATTAGCTTCGAAAAAGACGTTGACCTTGTTGTTCTCGATTTGGAAAATCGTCGACGATAGTTCGGGTATTTCAATCAGTCCTTTCAAGTCTTGTGTATTCGATATCGGATCCGAAAAGAGCAGTTGAAGACCATTTTCTGGTTGGTCAATCCGCTTAGCCGAGAGAAATTCAAAAGTCCCTTTAGCTGGGATTTTTATCTTTTCGGTGAGTGTTTGGTCTATTTTAGCTCGCTTACCTTCTGCTTTAACAGTGAGGTTGAACGCCTCTTTTTCACGTTGAATCTGTTCGATGGTGAAAGTGTATTTAGCCGGATTATCCGTTGCCGTAATGGCTACAGAATAGTCCTTTCCGTTAGAACCTTTAGCCGATACTAAGTCTTGAACCGATTCGGCCTTCATGTGATCGCTAAATCGAAGTTCACCGGTGACTGTCACTTTATCGGGTTGTGCCGCTGTGACGGTAATGGGTGCTATCTGTAAGGAGAAATGGCGTTCCTGTACACGAAACGAGAAAGGAAATTGTTCCAATTTACGATCAACTTGAACAAATTTACCTAAGTTAAACGATGCTTCATAGAACGTCCCGGCTTTGAGTTCGCCTTCGTTGGGCACAAACTCGATGGTATGATTATTGATCCAATAGGCTTTCCCCTTTAAGCTAGGCGAGAAGTCGAATGGATTCTCTTCCAACGCACTGTTGAGGTTGACCATGGCTTGGTCTTGTGTTAGTTCTACCCGGATGGTGGACGATTGCGTAATGACTCCACCGGTATAAGCGCTTACATATGGTGCAAACTCTGCAGAAGGAACAATGTCTTTCTGGCTCTTTTGACAAGAGACGAAGAAGACCAGCACCATGAGGAGGCAAGAAATTGCATTCATGGAAAGCCGAAGGGTAATAAACTTCTTTTTCATAAGCTCAAGAGGCGTTAAAATGTATTTTTAGCAAAAATAGAGAAAATAGTTGAAATAAGTGTGTGATTTCTGTGGAATTATTGCTTTCCAAAAATCCTTTTTTAGGCTCTTTTTCAGAATCGGTTATATCTACTTTTGGAATGCTTGGTTCAGTGATTGCTACCTTGTGGAGTTTTCGCTTTTTTATATTGCTATCTGGTCAAACTTTTACGCCGCTAAGTGGTCAACCGAATTTAGATATAATAAAGAATGTTGGCAACCTAATATCGTTATTAGAAAATAAACCGTCAACCAGATCCAGTATAAGATCCAGTATAAGACACAGTATAAGACACGCAAATAGTCTGTTTTCATAGGCCAAACAAAGTGTTTAGCTAGGAATACAAAGTGTTTACCCTATGATAAACAAAGTGTTTACTATAGGAATACAAAGTGTTTACCATATGATAAACAAAGTGTTTAGCTAGGAAATACAAAGTGTTTGTCCAAGTCAAACTGACCTTTTTGAGCATAGACACACTTTTTGTGCATAGAAACAATAAATTGTAGAGAAAAGCATCTAACAAACAGAAAGCGGATGCTTCCTATCAATAGGAAACATCCGCTTAAGAGAGAATTAAGAGAGTTTTAAAAGCGTTTAGTTGGCACAATCTTGAAGTTTGTAATCGCTCTTCGCATCACCATAGACCGTGCGTTGTGGATTAATGTATATCAATCTCCATCCGCCAAATCTTTTAGGAACACAGCTGTTCGGATCGAAGTTGTTATACTTCATCTTCAGAGTGGTTAGTTTGGGGAGCATGGAGAAGCTCGCAGGGAACTCACCTTCGAAGCGACAGAAATCGCACTCTATCCACATGAGTTTTTGTAAAGCTGGTATGTCTGGGAATTCGCCCGTAAACTGATTAGATGATAGGTATAGATGCGTCAAGTTGGTTAGGCGATTGATGCTATTTGGTAGCGGACCCGACAATTTGTTTTTCTGTACCTTAATCTTGACCACTTCTGTAAGCCAACCTATTTCGTTTGGTAGACTACCTTCGAGGTTGAATGACAACAAGGAGAGGTCGATTACGCGAAGCTCGCCATTGATGGTATCAAAGAAAACACCCGGCCAGTTGCTGTCCGAAAGCGGTAACTCCAACTTCCAATTGTATAGCCAACGTTCACCTCCTGTGGCTTGATAGAGAGCTACTAATGCTAAACTATCTTTCATACGTCCTGAAGGAATAATGTTTTGTTCAATGTTCAAAACATCCGTTTTATCAGGTTGGATGAGAGATTTTAAGCGGAGTTGGGCCTGACGTAATCCAGTTGCTGCCGAGGCTTTTGCGGTAACAAAAGAGTGTCCGTCGTACTCTGTCTTTTCGATGGTGAGCCAGTTAGGGATGTTCTCGATGATCCATTTACCATCGCATTTCACACTAAAGGTGAAGAGAGCTTCCTGCTCATCGAGTAAAATCTTATGTGTGGATGGAGTAACCACCTTCAACTCTACCGGTCTGGCATCTTGTTGGATCAATATACTATCTTTCAAAGAAGGGTAGATGACCGATTGAACATAAAGATACATGTCACGTGGCGTGATGTCTGCATTTCTTGTTACTAAGAAAGAACCGGTTCCTGTGGCTTCTCCTTTTTTGGTTAGCACCGTACTCCACTTATCGGTTGCCTTTGTAAAGACGCGCCAAGGTGTGTTGCTCGTTACTTGGAATTGAAGTTCCGAATAGACCTCACCATTCACTTTTTGTTCCAAGTCTTTCGATTGAATGTCGATGGTTAAATCTTTCGGGATAAACCGCTCATCACACTGCTGAGTGATCGTCAGTGTGTCCGTTTTTTCTAAACCGATGGTGTTATAGACCACCAACTGCGCTTTTCTGATATTGCCTGTATTGACACTTAGATCAAAATAGATGGTATCATTAAATTCACCTTTCGTTGTGGTACAAGTAACCCAGTCGGCTAAACTCTTCACTTGCCAAGGTGCATTGGATCGAATTAAAGCATACCCTTTTTGTGCATCCGGAGTAAAAATACCATCGTTCTCAGTGGAAGCTACGGATTCAACAAACGGTTCTTTGGCTCCAAAAAGGTAGTCGTTCTTCTCGCTACATGCTACCATTGATGCAAGCATCAAGGTCGCTAATCCTGTTTTGATTAATTTATAAGTCATGGTGTTTTACTCTATTACTTTTTCTAAAACAATGTTTTTCAACGCATAATAAATGGTGAGCTGATTGGCCGAGTTGACGTAGATACCAGCCAAGGCATTCGGACCGAAAACTAAACGGCGACCATAAGAGATTTGTATACCTATTGGGTCATTGCTAGTGTATCCATCGGCCGTAAGTCCTACAGTCGATCCGTTTCCTTTACCATAATTGCCAATGTTTTGCTTGATCGGCATAGACATTTTTCCATTCACATCGACCGTGAAGTAGAGATCATCTGCTTGCGACAATGGGAGCACATTTTCTCCATTCTGCAGAATCATCTGGCGCATGTAGTAACGTTCCGGGAACTCTACGTCTTGTACGATTTCTACGCCTCCTACTGCTGATGAGTATTTTGTTCCATCGGTGTAGTTCTCGGCTGTCAGTGTGTAATGGCCCGGAATAGCATACTTCTTGGCATCATCATTAATGATGTAAATTTGAGCTTCCGGTGTCCGTAATTGTACTTCGGGAGTCTCCACGGTGAGGCGGAGTGAGAAGGTTTTAATCTCTTCTGTAATCACGTCATTATTAATCAGACGTATTTGCACTGTTGCTGTGCCACACGTGCTGAAGGTTACCGTGGGAGTTAGCAATTCATAATCGACCCCTTCAAGAGCTGTTTGAGCGGTTGTACTGCAAGCCACCTTCACGCTGAGTGGTTCTTTGTCTTCACATCCCGATAAAATAACCGGAATATCTAGAATGCCGGAACTCTCTCCAGTATCTATCTTGGTTTTTGGAAAGCTGACACTGAGTTGGGAATAATCTACCTGATCTGTTTCGCTACAAGAGACAAAAAGACAAAGCAGTAAACCTATGTATAGATATAATTTCATACTATTTTTACTTTTAAACGTGACTAATTATCGGTTAACATCTTCTTGGGTATAGGGATAAAGTGTAAAGAAACTGCC
>RZZX01000186.1 GCA_009929715.1 Bacteroidia bacterium | reverse complement strand
ATTGCATTCCTTCATCCGAAGTCAACTTGCAGTGTGCTCACAGAACTTTGCGAACATCCTGAAAAATAATTTATTACTTTATTCTAATATCAAAATATAAAAACATGAGTAACCAACTTGAAAAAGTAAAAGAGCTGATTCAATTACGTGAAAAAGCTCGTATCGGAGGTGGAGAAAAGAGAATTGAATCTCAGCACAAAAAAGGTAAATATACTGCCCGTGAAAGAATTGCCATGTTGCTTGACGAAGGTAGTTTTGAAGAATTCGACATGTTCGTTCAGCACCGTTGTACCAATTTCGGTATTGATGCCACCAAATTTCTGGGAGATGGTGTTGTTACCGGATATGGAACAATAGATGGACGTCTTGTATATATATATGCACAGGATTTTACTGTATTTGGAGGAGCACTTTCTGAATCATTGGCCATGAAAATCTGTAAAGTGATGGACCAGGCAATGAAAATGGGTGCACCGGTAATTGGATTGAATGACTCTGGAGGTGCTCGTATTCAAGAGGGTGTAAACGCCTTGGCAGGTTATGCAGAAATTTTCCAGCGTAATATTTTGGCTTCTGGCGTTGTTCCTCAGATTTCTGGAATTTTTGGTCCATGCGCAGGTGGAGCCGTTTATTCTCCTGCATTGACCGACTTTAATATCATGACCAGAGGTACCAGCTATATGTTCCTCACAGGTCCTAAGGTTGTTAAGTCTGTAACTGGAGAAGATGTTACACAAGAACAATTGGGTGGAGCTAGTGTTCACACTACAAAATCTGGTGTTGCTCACTTTGCAGTTGATAACGAAGAAGACGGATTAAAATTGATTCGCCAACTTATCAGCTATATGCCGCAAAACAACTTGGAAGAAGCCCCACTTATGGAGTGCAACGACCCTATCGATCGTTTGGATGATGCACTGAATGATATCATTCCTGATGAACCTAATAAACCTTACGACATGTATGAAGTGATTGGTACAATCATTGATAATGGCGAATTCCTTGAGGTTCATAAGGACTATGCTCAGAACATTATTGTTGGTTTTGCCCGCTTCAACGGTCAGTCTGTTGGTGTAATTGCAAATCAACCTAAAATAATGGCTGGTTGTCTTGATAGCAACGCTTCACGTAAAGCAGCCCGTTTCGTTCGCTTCTGTGATGCATTTAATATTCCTTTGGTTACGTTGGTTGACGTACCGGGATTCTTACCAGGTACAGGCCAGGAATACAATGGTGTAATTCTTCACGGAGCTAAACTTCTTTATGCTTATGGAGAGGCCACAGTTCCTAAGGTTACTGTAACTTTAAGAAAATCGTATGGTGGAGCCTATTGCGTGATGAGTTCAAAACATCTTCGTGGTGACATGAACTATGCTTGGCCAACTGCTGAAATTGCAGTAATGGGACCAAGTGGTGCTGTTGAAGTTATCTTTGCGAAAGAAGTTGCATCAGCAGAAGATCCCGCTAAAGCTCAGATTGAAAAAGAAGAGGAATATAAAAAAGCATTTGCAAATCCGTACAATGCAGCTCAATATGGCTATATTGATGATGTTATCGAGCCTCGTAACACCCGTTTCCGGATTATCCGTGCTTTGCAGCAGCTTCAGACTAAGAAGTTGACAAACCCTGCAAAGAAACATGATAATCTACCTTTATAATTCATAAAAAAGGAGATGAATATGATAAAAAAGAAAATAGGGATACTGGTTTTGTTTGCAACATTATTCTCTTTAGGAATTAATGCTCAACGTGCCACATCCATAAGAATAAATGAAATATTAGTTGTCAACGAAGATAATTATGTTGACGATTATGGAAAACATAGTGGTTGGATTGAGCTGTTTAACAGTTCTGCAGGGACTGTAGATTTGAAAGGTTGTTATATTACTAACGACAAGAACAATCTTACAAAATATATGATTCCCAAAGGTGATGTTCTTACAAAAATACGTCCAAGACAACACACTCTCTTTTTTGCTGACAATAATCCTGGAAGAGGAACATTTCACGTAAACTTTGTTCTTGATCCATATATGGATAACTATATTGCCATTGTTGATGCAGATGGTAAAACATTAATTGATGAAGTTACAGTTCCAGCAGGTCAAATTGCAGACACAAGTTATGGTCGTTTGATAGATGGTGAAAAAGAATGGGCGCAACTTACCAAAGTAACTCCCAGCACAAACAATCTTACACTTGATTCAAATGAGAAAATTGATAATTTCAAACAAAATGATTCCTTTGGAATTGGAATGACAGTAAGTGCAATGGCTGTTACTTTTATGGGATTATTATTATTATATCTCATATTCAAACAAGTGGGAAAAATATCCATCGCTGCTTCTAAACGAAATGCAAAAAAGGCAAAAACAGGAGCCATTAATGCTGAAAATGATGATCTAGCAGGAGAAGAGGCTGGTGAAGTTTTTGCAGCTATTGCGACGGCACTATATGAAGTAACAGAAGATGTACATGATCTTGAAAACACTGTTTTAACTATACATAAAGTTACCAGAAACTACTCTCCATGGAGTTCGAAACTCTACGGCCTGCGTGAAATTCCAAGAAAATAATTTCAATAAAAAGAAATATAAACAATGAAACAGTTTAAATATACAATAAACGGGAATGTTTACAATGTTACCGTTAACAATGTCGAAGACAATTTTGCTGAAGTAGAGGTAAATGGGACTCCTTACAAAGTGCAGATGGACAAACCTGCAAAAAAACAAATGGTGACATTAAAAAGACCTGCTCAAGCACCAACTGCAGCAAATGGGGC
>RZZX01000006.1 GCA_009929715.1 Bacteroidia bacterium | reverse complement strand
AATCCATAAAGATAAATCGGAAAAGAAGAAATCTAGTAAATAGCAAAAAGAAAAATACAAGATGAAAACAACCGAAATAAAAGCGCTTTTCGAGCAGTTTGAAGAAGCTTCCGCAGAATTTGAAGGAGTAGAATGTTGGAGTGCTCGCGAATTGCAACTCCTGCTTGGATATAGCAAGTGGGAGAACTTTGCTAATGTCATCGAAAAGGCAAAAGAAGCATGCAAAAATGCAGAACAAAACATTTCAGATCATTTTCCTGACGTCAGGAAAACGATCGCAATGCCTAAGGGGGCTGAAAAAGAGATAGATGACATGCTATTGACTCGTTATGCGTGTTATTTAGTGGCTCAAAATGGAGATTCCCGTAAAGAACAAATTGCTTTTGCTCAAACTTATTTTGCTGTGCAGACACGTCGGGCTGAGTTGATTGAACAACGTCTATTAGAGGGGGAACGTGTAAAAGCTCGCGTGAAATTGCAAGATACAGAAAGGCGCCTGTCAGGGGTGCTCTATGAAAGGGGAGTTGATGATAAAGGCTTTGCTCTTATTCGTTCAAAAGGGGACCAAGCGTTGTTTCGACTGAATACTGCTCAACTGAAACGTAAAATGGGTATTCCGGATAATCGACCGGTAGCTGATTTTCTTCCTACAATTAGTATTAAGGCCAAAGATTTTGCAGCAGAAATGACTAGTGTAAACGTGCAGTCGAAAGATTTGGAAGGACTTTCCGCCATAGAGCGTGAGCATATTGATAATAATCTGGCGGTAAGAAAAATGTTGCTTGATAGGGGGATTGTACCTGAATCGTTACCAGTAGCCGAAGACGTAAAGAAAGTAGAGCGAAGACTAAAAAGTGAAGAAAAGAAGGCCTTGAAAAACAAGAAAAAATAATTGAATCTTATGAATATCTCCTTTAAAGAAGATCATATCAGCCAAATACCTGCATTGCAACTGTTGCAAAAGCTCGGCTATACCTATCTCTCGCAAGAAGAAGCACTTCAATTGCGTGATGGTAAAACCACTAATGTGTTGCTCGAATCAATCTTGCGCCAACAGCTATCGGCTATTAATGCGGAGATACAGGTTAGTGGTACTCGCTCAGCATATTTCTCGGCACAGAATATCGAAAATGGAGTTCTTGCGATGCGAAATGTTCCTGTGGACGAGGGGTATATCTCTGCCAATCAGTATGTGTATGATCTGCTCACTTATGGCAAGTCGTTCGAGCAGAATGTGGATGGCGATAAGAGGAGTTATACGATGAAATTCATTGATTGGGAACACCCTGAACGTAATGTGTTTCATGTGACCGAAGAATTTGCTGTGAGCCGAACGGGTATGAGTGATACCTATAGGCCGGATGTGGTGTTGTTCGTTAATGGCATTCCGTTAGTGGTGATAGAGTGCAAACGGCCAGATATAAAGGATTCGTTGGAGCAGGCTATCTCACAACATCTTCGTAATCAGAAGGAGAATGGTATACGTGCGCTTTATCTCTATTCATCGCTAGTGATGAGCATTGCTCACTCATCTGCTAAATACGGAACTACGGGTACGCCTTTGAAGTTTTGGGCATCGTGGACCGAACAGTTTGCGAGCAAGGAGGAGGAAGTGGCTTATCATACGGAGCTCAATAAATTGGTGAATGAACCACTCGATGTGGAGCGGAAAGAGAAACTTTTTGCGACACGTTACCGTTACGTGAAAAGTTATTTTGATGAGATGGAGCGTGAACGGGTGAGTCCTACGGTTCAAGATCAATACTTATTTAGTTTGTGTCGTCCTCAACGATTATTGGAATTACTGTTTAGTTATACGCTCTATGACAATGGAGTGAAAAAGGTGGCGCGCTATCAGCAGTATTTTACTGTGAAAAAAACATTGGAGAGAATCGGCGGACTGGAAGGCGGTAGGCGCAGAGGGGGGGTGATATGGCACACGCAAGGAAGTGGTAAGTCGCTTACTATGGTGATGTTAGCTCAGGCTATCGTGATGGATAAGTCGATAAAGAATCCTAGAATTGTATTGGTGACCGACCGTACGGACTTGGATAGGCAGATTACCTCGACTTTTAAAAAGTGTGGAACGTATGCTGATAATGCAAAGACGGGCACGCATTTGGTGGAATTGCTCGAGAGTAAGAGTGATGCCGTGATTACGACTATTATCAATAAGTTTGAAACGGCTGTTAATAAGATAAAGTGTCCGCTCGAAAGTCCTAATATATTTATCTTAATTGATGAGGCTCACCGTAGTCAGTATGGTGAGATGGCGGTGAGAATGGAGAAGACGTTGCCCAATGCTTGTTGTATTGCGATGACGGGTACGCCATTGATGAAGAAGGAGAAAAGTACGGCCAATAAGTTTGGCGGAATGATAAAACCGGTTTATACGGTAGATCAAGCGGTGAAAGATGGTGCCGTGGTTCCTTTGTTGTACGAGGGACGAATTGTCCCGCAGTTGGTGCACGAGAATGTGATTGATAACTATTTTAATAAGGTGTGTGAGCCGTTGACCGATTATCAGCGTGCCGACATGAAGCGTAAGTTTAGCAGGGCAAATCAATTGAATGAAGCAGAGCAACGCATTCATGCTATTGCGTGGGATGTTTCGCTACATTTCCGTGCCAATTGGCAAGGAACAAAGTTTAAAGGTCAGCTGGTGTGTCCTAAAAAGCGTGTGGCTATCTTATATAAAAAGTTCTTGGACGAGATTGGGATTATCTCTACCGAAGTGCTTATCACTTCGCCCGATGATAGAGAAGGTGAGGAGACGGCTTATGGCGACACAAGTAGTGAAGAGAAGGCTTTCTGGAAACGCATGATGGATGAGCATGGCAATGCCAAGAAGTACGAAAAAAATATTATCAATCGGTTCAAAGAGAATGAATCGCCGGAGGTGATTATCGTAGTGGATAAGTTATTGACTGGGTTTGATGAACCAAAGAATACGGTGATGTATTTGGATCGGAACTTGACTGACCACACATTGCTTCAAGCGGTAGCCCGAGTGAATAGGGTGTGCGATGACAAAGAGTTTGGCTATATCATAGATTATTTTGGAGTACTTGAAAAATTAGATAGTGCCCTTGATATGTATGCCGACTATGATAGTGAAGAGCTCGATGATATTCATCAAACATTAACCAATATCAAAGAGGAAGCAGCTAAGTTGCCTCAACTTTACTCTGACTTATGGGATCTTTTCAAGACGGTGAAGAATAGAAAAGATTTGGAAGAGTATAGCCAGATACTTCGTTACGAGGATAAACGACAAGAGTTTTACGACCGACTGTCGGCTTATGCTCGTTGTTTAAAGATTGCGCTTTCGTGTATGGACTTTCATAAAGTTACGCCAGAAGCTGATGTGGCAATTTATAAAGCCGATTTAACGATGTTCTTAAAATTGCGAAGTGCTGTTCAAGAACGATATTCGGATAGCATCGATTACAAAAAGTATGAAGGGCAGATTCAGAAATTAATTGATACGCATATAGAGAGTGGAGAGGTGAGAACTATCACCGAACTAGTGAATATATTTGATAAAGAACGGTTTGAGGAAGAGGTGGAAAAGGTGATTGGCAAAGCGGCTAAAGCAGATACCGTTGCATCGCGTACAGCAAAGTATATCAACGAGAATATGGACTTCGATCCCATTTTCTATAAAAAGTTCTCGGAAATGCTCAAAGAGACTATTTTAGAATACGAACAGGGCAGAATTAATGAAGCTGAGTACTTGAAACGAGTCATGAAGCATAAAGAGGATGTATTGGCGCATACTGATAATGAAATACCGCCAGTTCTCAATCGGAATGATGCTGCAAAGGCTTTCTTTGGTCAAAGTATGGAGGTCTATAAATCAATCGACGTTGAGGGTAGTCATTTGGACTGGAGACAGATTGCATTAGATACTTCGTTGGCTTTTGAGCAAATAATCAAACCAAAAGTGATTGTGGATTGGCAGTCGAACGCGACCTTGATAGGGAAAATAAAGATCGAATTGGAAGATTTCTTAATTGATGAGGTCAAACGTAAATACGATGTTCCACTGACTTTTGAAAGTATGGATGTCATTGTGGATAAGTGTGTGGATATAGCTAAACTGTGGTACAAGTAATGGAACATGAAATTCAGTTCGGGCTGTCGACTATTCGTTATACTATTCAGTTATCCCAGCGTAAAACGCTTTCTATCATTGTAATGCCCGATGGTGCTGTTATTGTGAAGGCACCCGATGATGCAGGCATGGAACGAATCAATGAAAAGGTTCACAAAAGGGCGTCTTGGATATTAAAGCAGCAGCACTATTTTAAGTCTTTTGGAGAACGTACGCCTGAACGGAGATATGTCAGCGGTGAGTCTCATCTCTATTTAGGCAAACAGTATCTTTTGCGTGTCGTTATCGGTACGCCGGAAAGTGTAAAGTATAAAGGTCGTTACTTTGAAATAGTCTGTTCTCAGCCGTCTAAAGCAAAAGAGTTGATGAAGAAGTGGTACCGTGATCATGCCAAAGTGAAGTTTGCTGAGATTGCAGAACCTATCATCTTGCGTTTCAAACATTATCATGTAGAGCCAAGCTCACTTTTTATTCAAGAAATGAGTAATCGTTGGGGAAGTTGCACCAATAGCGGAAAAATTATTCTCAACACAGAACTGATTAAAGCTCCTCGCCCGTGCATTGAATATGTCATTACACATGAACTGTGTCATCTAGTTCATCGAGAACATAATGCTCAGTTCTTTGAATTATTAGCCACACAAATGCCCGATTGGGAGCGATGGAAGAATAAACTAGAGCGGTTGTTGATGTAAATCTTTCACGTTTTATCTTTTAAGTCTTAAGTCTTTTTAGAGCGAGATGATGCCCCGCTTCGGCTGCTTTATGGTGCCAGATCATTGCCATCTCTTGGTTTGGAGCATCTATCCATCCCTCTTCGTATGCTTGACCGATGCGGTAAAAAGAGTATGGGTCGGTTGATTTTTGATAATAGGCGAATGCTTTTGGAAGAGACTTTTCTATGTTTGCACCTCCCTTGCGGTATAAATCACCCAAGTTGGTTGGTGCGTAGAGTGTATCTCCCGCCTGATATGCCTCTTCAAACCATTCGGCGGCAATTTTACCATCTTGAGTTGTGCCAATACCCTCTTGATAGATCGTGCCAATATCGTTGAGAACGACTCCGTCTATTTTTTCTCCATTAAGATACTCTTCAGCTAAATTGAGAAGTAAATCGACATCTTCTTGACTGTAACTTTCAAATGTTTCTTCCCCATTGAGTTGCCAAGATTTCACTCGACCGATGGATTGATGCTGGGGGATATCTACATCATAATCTTCTTCTGCACCAACCATCGGGTGGCTGTTCTCGTATGCAATCTCTTCTGGTGTAGCGATGGGAATTAAATCGTGCAACAGCATGTGTTGTATATACCCATAAATGCGCGGTGTAGCCGAAGTCAGTGTGACTCCAAAGCGACCGAGTGCTTGTGCCGAGACATAAGCTGCACCCACTAACGACTGACTGATATAGTATTTGGGGAAGATGGTTAATGTTCCTTTGATACGGGCTATTTCATCGGCAATAGTCTCTTCCATCCACTCCTCATTTAATCGTTGGTAAATTGTTTCGGTGTCACTGAGTTCTTCAATGGTACCTTTTAAATACTGTGCTAACGAATCGACGAGGTAAGGAAAGAATCTATAATCGTCCACAGAGGCTAAGCAGTCCATCGAAATGGTATATCTATCGGGTTTTTGGAAGGCGATGATTAAGACTGTAGTGGATGAAAATGGTCGATAAAAATACCATTCAAAACCTTTTTCTGTTGGCGTTTGGAAGGCTAACTCTACGCGGTCAGTCATGCTCATGAACTCTAAATAGGCTTTGAAGTTAAGTGGGGCAGAAGAGCGAATCTGTTGATTGGTATGCATGAATCTAATACTCTTTTATAAAACACACCATGATAACATGGTCGGTTTTTATGTTTTAGTAATTTTCTACAAATGTATTTTTTCTTTTTGAAAGATTTTTCTTTTTCTCTTGATTGTTTTCAAAAAAAGAGGGCCAGAGGTCAACGTTTCCGGCTGTTTTACGTTGCCTTTTTCTCAGCTATTTGTTGTTTTCTATGTTCAAACAAAGTGTTTACCTATGGAAAACACTTCGTTTACCTATGGAAAACACTTCGTTTACCTATGGAAAACACTTTGTTTACTCTATGGAAAACACTTTGTTTACCCTATGGAAAACACTTTGTTTATCCTAGGCAAACACTTCGTTTTCGGCTTTTAAACACGTTGTTTGGCTTATGAAACGACTATTTGCAGCGTCACTTTTATTAGACTTTGTCTAATACTGGATCTGGTTGACGGTTTAGTTTCTTATAACGATCTTCGGTTGCCAACATTCTTTATTATATCTAAATTCGGTTGACTACTTAGATTTTTAAACCTAATTTAGGTTGACCTTTTTTAGTGTTATACCTAAATCTAGTTGACTAAAACACATTAAAAGGAAAAAGAGAGAAAAAGTCCCTCCTTTTTCCTTTTGTCTTAATCATCTCTCAAAAACGTGTCGTAGATGCTATAAGTCCACCGAAGAACGTGATGAAATCTTTTTCAAGTAGGCCTTTTATTGCAGACTGAGCTGGGATTGGAGCAGTCAGGCAGTATCATACAGCTCCAACTTTAGGGCTAGAAAAGCAAATGGGGATGCTCTACATGACACATCCCCATATATCGGTTATCGACTGATTTGATCAGTTTAAAACTCCACTTTCGGTGCTTTTTCGCTGCCTTCTTCGGCCTCGAAGTAAGCCCGTTTCTCAAAACCGAACAGGCCTGCAAACATTGATTTGGGGAACTTACGGATAGAGGTATTATACCCTTGTGCAGCATCGTTGAAGTTCTTGCGAGCCACAGTGATGCGGTTCTCAGTGCCTTCCAATTGGGCTTGTAGCTCCAAGAAGTTCTGGTTGGCCTTTAAGTCGGGATAGTTCTCTGTGATAGCCAAGAGTTTGCCTAGGGCCGAAGTCACAGCACCTTGTGCTTTCTGATATTCAGCCAGCTTTTCGGGTGTTAAATCATTCGGGTCAACCTTAATTTGTGTAGCCTGACTACGGGCAGCAATAACCCCTTCGAGTGTCTCCTTCTCATGTTTGGCATACCCTTTTACGGTGCTGACTAAGTTAGGGATCAAATCTGCACGGCGTTGATACTGTGTCTCTACATTAGCCCATTGGCTATTGACATTTTCCTCCATAGTCACTAACCCGTTATAGGAGCTGATGGCCCAAAAAACGAGTATAGCGATAACGGCTAAACTGATGATAAGTGATTTGTTCATTTTCATATTCATTTTTTTATTAGTCGTTTTTTTTATCTGATTGACTTAGAAACGTGAGCCGGCTCCACCGCCGCCACCCATGCCACCGCCGAAGCTGCCGCCGCTAAAGCCACCGCCACCGCCGCCACCGAAACTACCGCCACCGAAACCTCCGATGAAGGGACCGCCTCCGCCACCGCGACCGCGGTAATTGTTGTCGTAACTCTGCTTTTCACGCACCACGCTATGACCGCATTGGCGACAAGTATAGATTACTTTTTCGGTTTTTACGCCATTGATCGAGGAGATCAGGGTGCTGCTGGTGCGTTGTAACTCATGCTTTCCGCATTTCGGGCAACGACTTTGTTGGCGGGCAGCCACATAGCTCATCCCGATAGCAATGGCTCCAAAACCAAAGATCGCAAAAACGATCAGCAGCAGGCTGCCGTCTTCTTCGGTTGGCGTATCGTTCGACATCGAACCGTCGAGTCGGCCACAAACGGCTTGCATCCCTTTGAGCATCCCACCATCCCAATCTCCTTGTTTGAAAGAGTGGAGCATGTATTTGGTTTGAATCCGCTTACAGATAGCATCGGGTAGATCGCCCTCCAATCCGTAGCCGGTATAGAACTGAATACAGCGCTGGTCGGTCACTAGAAGTACCACCAAACCGTTGTCTTTTCCTTTTTTACCTACTCCCCACCGGTTGAGCAGTTGGTGACAGAAGTCGAAACAGTCTGCCTCTCCGATGGAAGAGACTACAGCCACTACAGTCTCAATGCCGGTTTGTTGTTCCAACTCATAAAACATCGAATCGATGCGGGCGGTGATTGCTGCAGAGAGAATACCGTCTGGATTACACACATAACGAGTCTTGTCCTGAAGGTGTACTTTCGGTAGATTATCTACGGTGTAAACCTGTGGAGCAGCATGAGCGGAAATGAAAATGAATAAGGTGACTATTAAGCTAAAGAGTTGCTTCATAACGAATTTGAAATTAGTTGTGACAAATATAGTCACTTTTTTGAAATTCTACCTAAAAAAGCTTCTTTCTTACTAAGCTTTAAGAACTGTTTACCTGTTTTATCGTTCCTCTTTAGGAGGTTTAGTGTAGGTATTTCTCTACGAAAGCTTTTACGCGGCGAGTATACTCCTCTTTATTGTCTCGGTAAGACAAGGCGTGTTCGGCTCCGGGTACCAGCCACAGTTCTTTAATGCCTGGTTTGGCTTGGTACAAGGGGTAGACCATCCAAGTAGGTACGTAGGTGTCCTTGTCGCCATGGATGAAGAACATCGGTCGTTGGCATTTCGCCACTTGTTTCAGGGCAGAAGCCTCTTTGAAGTTCCAGCCGTATTTCTTTTCACATAGCCAGCTGCTGGTGTGCATTAGGGGAAATTGTGGAAGGTGAAAAGAGCTCTTCAGCTCGTTGGAGAATTCATCCCAAACACTTGTATAGCCGCAATCTTCCACAAAGCATTTGACATATTCCGGTTGCTCCTCGCCCGAGACCATCATGGTGGTGGCTGCTCCCATGGAGATGCCGTGCACCACGAGTTGTGTGCTGTCTCCGTATGTTTCATGCGCTACCTCCATCCATCGCATCACATCCAAACGGTCTTTCCAACCCATTTGGATGGCTTCACCTTGACTTAAACCGTGGTGTTGCAGATCGGGTAGGAGGACGTTGAACTTTAGATCACGGTTGTATAGATACCCGATCATGAACATGCGGATGGCATTATCGGTATACCCATGAACGATTACCGCTGTCCGACGAGTTGGTTGGGCAGCCCTTATGTAATAAGCATGTAAGCGCAATCCCTCTTGATTGGTTATAAACGTGTCCTTGAGAGCCTTTGCTTGGTTAAGGCTATCGACCCATCCTTTCAGATAAGGGTATTCTTTATACATGTACGCATAAGTCTCGATATCCTTTTGCCTGATTTTAGCATTGGGGGTCAGTGAGTAGTTGAGCATAAAGAAACTACCGCCAATGGTGCACCCCGATAAAATGAGTAGGGCAACGAGAATACTGTAGAGGACTTTCTTGTTCATAACTTGAGTTTAAAAGGTTATTTTCTCCAAATCTTCCAAGCGGCGAAAGCTTGTAGAAGAAGCATTTCGAGCCCATTCTTTACGGCGGCTCCTTGTGCCTGTCCTTTCTTCATGAAGAGCGTGACATTGGGGTTGTATAATAAATCGTACAAGAGATGGTCTGGTGTAAGCAGGTGATAGGGTATATCCGGACAGGCATCAACGTTGGGAAATAGACCCACTGGTGTGCAGTTGACAATCACTGTATAGTGTTTCATCACCTCTTCATTCAGATCGTCGTACGAGAACATCTCATTCGATTCGGGCTCTCGAGATACAAATCGGCTCTCTATGCCCAGCTTCTTTAAACCGTGGTAGGCCGCTTTCGATGAACCTCCTGTCCCAAGAATGAGTGCTCTTTGGTGGTGTGCTTGCAGAAGTGGTTCGATCGATTCGCTAAAGCCGATAATATCGGAATTATATCCTATGAGCCTAGTTTTACTACTTTTCTCACGGATGATCTTAATCACGTTGACTGCTCCGATCTTGGCTGCCTCGGGATCGAGCTCAGTCAAAAAAGGGATGACTTGTTCTTTGTAAGGGATGGTCACATTAAGGCCTCGCAACTCCGGATATTCATCGATAATCTCCTCGAAATCGCTTATTTGAGGTATTTCAAAGTTGAGATACTCGGCTTTGATGCCTTCTGTTGTAAATTTCTCATTGAAGTATCCGACAGAGAAAGAGTGCCTCAGCGGATAACCTATTAAACCGTATTTATCCATAAGTTGGGGGTGTGTTATGATGTTTTTACTTTGTTGCGGTGTATAGCGTACAGATACCACCGGTCAGCCTTTCAAACTGTACAGCACTGAATCCCGCCTTCCGGATCACCTCTTGCATCACTTCGCCTTGCGGAAAAGCTTGTATGGTAGCCGGGAGATAGCGGTACGCACTGTGGTCTTTCGAAAGGAGCTTGCCGAGCAAAGGTATCACAATTTTAGCATATAAACTAAAAAGTTGCTTCATTGGAAAGAAATCGGGGGTGGTTAACTCTAAAATAACGAGTTGTCCGCCGGGTAAGAGCACCCGACACATTTCCGATAGTCCTTCATCCAAGTGGTCGAAATTGCGTATACCAAAGGCCACTGTTATGGCGTCGAATGTCTCGTTTGCAAAAGAGAGGGCCGTGCAGTCCTCACGGGCAAAGGTGATCTGTTCACTTAATCCTGCTTGAGCCACCTTCTGACGGCCGATAGCCATCATGCCTTCCGAAATATCCGTACCGATCAGTTGTTTGGGAAGTAACTTGCGGTAAGCTAGAAGAGCAAAATCGCCCGTTCCCGTGGCCACATCCATGATTCGCTGAGGCTTAAAAGGGCGTAGCCGATTAATCGCTTTGCGTCGCCAATAGCGGTCTATCCCCATGGATAAGGCGTGGTTTAGCTTATCATAGGCCGGAGCGATGTGGTCGAACATTTGTTCCACTTGTTCACTTTTCTTCCTCTCACTATCGTAAGGTTTAATCTCTTCTTGCGGATACCTCATAGTCTTATATAAAATGCGTGTGCCAATAGAATGCTGAGCACCCTATTGACACACGCTTAGTTTGAATCTATTGTTTTAAAAAAGCGGTCACTTGCTGTTCGATACGTGTGGCAATGTTGCTCGTATCTTCTTTAACAAATGTTTCGCCTGTAATGTTCTCATAAAGTTCAATATAACGCTCGCTGATGCCTTGAACGATCTCCGGTGTCATCTCAGGGACAACTTGTCCCGTTTTTCCTTGGAAGCCATTGGCCATAAGCCATTCGCGTACGAACTCTTTCGATAGTTGTTTTTGTGCTTCGCCTTTTTCGAAACGTTCTTGATACCCTTCGGCATAGAAATAGCGGCTAGAGTCTGGTGTGTGGATCTCATCCATCAGATAGATGGTTCCGTTGTGCTTACCAAACTCATATTTGGTGTCGACTAGGATGAGGCCTCTTTCGGCTGCTATCTCCGTACCCCGTTGGAACAATCCGAGGGTGTACTTTTCGAGAATAGCGTACTCTTCTGGGGTAGCCAATCCTTGTGCTAAGATCTCCTCTTTCGAGATGTCTTCGTCATGCAGCCCCATTTCGGCTTTGGTGGTCGGGGTGATAATCGGTTGGGCGAACTTTTCGTTTTCGCGCATCCCATCGGGCAGCTTCACGCCACAAATTTCACGGACACCACTTTGGTAGGTACGCCAAGCACTTCCACAAAGATAGCCGCGTACGATCATCTCGACAGGAAATCCTTGACACATCACGCCCACTGTGACCATGGGATCCGGAGAAGCTATTTTCCAGTTGGGGCAGATGTCGGTTGTCGCATCCAGAAACTTTGCAGCAATTTGGTTCAGCATTTGTCCTTTGTAAGGAATGCCTTCAGGCAGTACCACATCGAATGCCGATATGCGGTCAGTGGCCACCATGACCAATGTATCACCGTTAATGTTGTACACATCGCGTACCTTGCCATGATACACGCTTTGTTGTCCCGGAAAGTTGAAATCAGTTTGAGTTAATGCTTTCATCTTTGTTTCTATTTTCGTTGTTAAGTAGTGTGTGCTGACTCTGTGAGGGTTTAGCCTCTTTGTCGAACTTATCATAAGCATCGACAATGCGCTCCACCAGTTTGTGGCGGACAATATCTTTTTTAGTGAGTTCGATAAAGCTGATACCTTTCACTCCTTTGAGGATACGGATCGCTTGCACCAGTCCGGAGGTTTGTCGGTTGGGCAAATCGATTTGTGTCATATCGCCTGTTACGATCATCTTGGTATTCATCCCCATCCGTGTGAGAAACATTTTGATTTGTTGGGTGGTGGTGTTTTGTGCTTCATCCAGAATAACCACGGCATCGTTCAGGGTGCGTCCGCGCATAAAGGCTAGAGGCGCAATCTGTATGATGTTGAGTTCCATATATTCTTTCAGTTTGGCAGCCGGAATCATATCTTGCAAAGCATCGTAAAGCGGTTGCAGATAAGGGTCAATCTTCTCTTTCATGTCCCCTGGAAGGAAACCGAGTTTTTCGCCCGCTTCCACTGCCGGCCGACTTAAAATAATCTTTTTGATCTCTTTATTCTTTAATGCTTTAACTGCGAGAGCGATGGCTGTATAAGTCTTACCCGATCCAGCCGGACCAGTTGCAAACACCATGTCGTTTTTGCTAAATCCCTCTACCAGTTTGCGCTGGTTCTCACTGCGGGGAATGATCGGCTTCCCGGTTACGCTAAAGACAATCACATTTCCATTCTGTTCGGTCGTTGGCTTGTTTCCTTTTACAATGTCGAGAATGGTCTCTTCTTTTAAGGCGTTAAACTCTGCACAATGCTTCTCGAGTTTAAGAATGTTCTCTTCAAAAGCACACATCTCCTCTTCATCGCCCAAGACTTTGATGACGTTTCCGCGTGCCACAAGGCGCAATTTGGGGTATAATACTTTTAGAAGTTGTATATTGGCATTGTTGATGCCGTAAAAGATAACAGGATCAATGTCCTCAAGAACGATAACCTTTTCTATCATTGAGTTGTATTAAAGAGATTTTTCTGCAAATTTAATGAAACGTTTGGATTTAGAGTAGGTAAATCCCTGAAAAATATCTCATCGGGCGGTGATGTGAAAACAACCTTGTTTCAATTCATATTTCACGAAACACTGATTGTTGGCTTGTAGGTCGCGTAGTACTTCCGAGAGAACCAGTTTGAGAGTATCTGAACCCACATTTTCGAGTGGGCGTCCATCCTCATCTTCCACTTTCTCAAAGCGTTTCCAGCTCACATCGAAGGTGGCTCCATAGAAATGGGCTGAGTTTTCGGAAGCATTGCCGTTCCGGCGGCGCAAGCGTTTGACATCGTCTTTGGTACGTAGCACCGAGGTAACGGTTATTTTATTGGGGTTAAGTCCTTTGGCGGTCAGTGAGTCTAGAAAGTTGGCACCGATGCTGTCGAGTAGTTCACCGGCACGTGGCACTAAGTAAGGAATGGAGTGGGTGAGTGAGTCGACACAGTAATAAGGGTTGGTGGTAATGTGTGTGAGTTGTTCTTTCAGGCCTTCAGCCTCTTCACGGTTCTCTAGTGGGCTGATTCCGAAACTTTTGGCTGCTGCTAAATGCTTCTCCGGCAAATCGCGAAAAGTGCCTTTGAAGCTAAGCACACCGCGGATGTTGTGTGGGGTGTTGCGTTTCAGGGAGAGGTCTTTCTTTTTAAAGCAGCCGCTTGATAAAAGGAGGAATAAACTGAGAAAAAATACTGGAAGTATAACCGATGTGCGTTTGTTCATGTTGTTTTTTTGCTCACAAAGATACTTCTTTTGGTGGTTTGTTCAAAGTGGTAAAGTCTCCCTTTTTGGGTTGGTACGGAATTTATTTATTACTTTTGCAGTCGGAAACTAAAAAACAAGAAGAGCGTGCAAAGGTATTTTATCTATTTGGCTTACGATGGCGGAAATTATCACGGTTGGCAGATACAACCCAATGGGAGCAGTGTACAAGAGTCACTCATGAAAGCGTTGTCGACATTTTTGCGACAAGAGATTGAGGTCATTGGAGCTGGTCGGACAGATGCGGGAGTGCATGCTTCACTCATGGTGGCTCATTTTGATTACGAACGTTTTCAAGCGGATGGAACAGAGGTGATTCTCGATGTGGTTGCTGTGGCCGATAAACTGAATCGGTTGCTTCCGCCAGACATCTCTATCTACAACGTTCGTCGGGTGAAACCAGAGGCGCATGCGCGTTTTGATGCGCTTTCGCGCACCTATAAATATTATGTGACTACTGCTAAATCGCCTTTCAACCGACAATACCGTTGCCGGCTCTCTGTACCGTTGGATTTCGACCGGATGAATGAGGCAGCGGCTACCTTGTCCCGTTACACGGATTTTACCAGTTTTAGTAAGCTGCATACGGATGTGAAGACAAACAATTGTAAAGTAGACTTGGCTCACTGGGAGCAGTTGGATGAGGTGACATGGGTGTTTACTATTCGAGCCGATCGTTTTTTGCGCAACATGGTGCGAGCAGTCGTGGGAACTCTCTTTGAGGTGGGGCGTGGCAAAATGAGTTTGGAGGAGTTTGGAGAGGTCATTGACCAAAAAGATCGGTGTAAGGCTGGCACTTCTGTACCGGGACAAGCGTTGTTCTTAGTCGATATTGCCTACCCCGAAGATCTATTTCTTTAATCATTCTTTCGGGTTACCTCTGGTGACTTGGATTTATAAACTCTGTTTTTTACGATGTGGTTATTACTCGCCTTTTTGTCGGCTACCCTTTTGGGCTTTTATGATGTGTTCAAGAAACAATCGTTGAAGGAGAATGCGGTACTGCCGGTGCTGTTTCTAAATACTCTTTTTTCGAGTTTGCTCTTTTTACCCTTTATCTTGCTCTCTTTTTGGACGCCCGATCTTTTGAAGGATTCCATGTTTTACGTACCTACTGCAGGGTGGGAAGTTCACCGGTTTATTATCGTGAAATCGTTTATCGTTCTTTCTTCTTGGATCTTCGGTTACTTCGCGATGAAGCATCTGCCTATCACCATTGTGGGGCCCATCAATGCCACTCGCCCGGTGATGGTGCTGGTTGGTGCCATGGCCCTTTTTGGTGAGCGTTTGAACCTTTATCAATGGACCGGGGTGGTGTTGGCTTTGGTTTCGTTTTTTCTGTTGAGCCGTTCGGGGAAAAAGGAGGGCATTGATTTTAAGAGCAACAAATGGATTTTGTTTATTGTGTTGGCCGCGGTGATGGGGGCTGTGAGTGGGCTGTACGATAAATACCTGATGAAGCAACTTCACCCCATGTTGGTCCAATCGTGGTATAACGTTTATCAAGTCTTTATCATGGGGCCGATTTTGCTTTTATTGTGGTGGCCTAAGCGGAAAAAGAATACCCCTTTTCAGTGGCGGTGGACCATTTTACTGATCTCTCTCTTCCTTTCGGCAGCCGATTTTGCTTACTTTTATGCTTTGAGCGATGAGGAATCGATGATTTCGATCGTTTCTATGGTGCGCCGTGGAAGTGTGTTGGTCTCTTTCATGTTTGGGGCGCTTTTCTTTCATGAGAAGAATTTGAAGAGTAAAGCGATTGATCTGATTTTGGTGTTGATTGGGATGGTTTGTCTCTATATCGGAACGAGGTAGGTTAGAGGGATGGGGGAGCTTTGTTTGTGAATATTTAAGTTCCCTTTGTTGTGACATCGCTCGCTATTGGTTATCTTTGTCCGCCTAACTGCTTGGAAGGAGGAGCTAGGACAACGAATAGCGGTAGTGATATAATAACGATTAATGCAACGATTTATGAAAGGCTTCATTTTACGCCATACCTCATGGGCTTTCGGCTTACTCTTCTTTAGCTGTCTAACACTGACTGGTTCTTCGGCTCAAGCGCAGGATATTCAAACCTTTTTCGTGAATATGCCCGACTCTCTTTCGCCTTTGCTCACACCTGTGAATCGGGCCGATTGTGTCGATTTTATGGCTAGCCATATGAAGGCTGAGGTGACCAATGTCTTTGGTGGGAAAAGTGAACTGAAGGTGCTGGGGAAGGATTACCTTCGGCTTCAGCTGACTTCTCAAACAACTTGCCAAATGAAATTGCTCACTGTGGCCGATTCTACTCGAATCATTGCGGTGGTCTCTACTTCTTGTGCGCCTGTCTGTGATAGTGCGATCAAATTTTATACAACCAATTGGAAGCTCTTGCCCACTGAACGGTATCTTAAACAACCAGTTTTGAGTGACTTCTTCTTGCAACGCGATTCGATGACTTTGAAAGGCTTTGATGCTGCTTACTTGCAGACTGAGATTGGTTTGTTAAAAGCCGACTTTGATGAGGCGACTACCAATCTGAAATGGACGTTGACTACCCCCGATTATTTAGGGGAAAAAGAAGCGGAGAAACTAAAACCGTTTCTCCGCCGTGAGTTGCTCTTCTCGTGGAAAGAAGGGCAGTTTAATCTGAATTAAGAAACTGGTTAGAGTTTCCGTCCCGAGTTATGTTAGTTCTTTAAGCAGTTACTGATGAAACAAATCATTTCATCGGTGTGTGCTTCTACGCTTTGTAACAACTTGAACTGTGCTTTGGTACGCACTAGGTTATGTTCCGCATATTTAGTCTTATAGTATGTGTCACCATTGATGTAGTCGGCCAAGAAACGGACGCATTGCATGTATGGGAACAGAGCGGCTGCATAAGGCAGGTTCTCTATCTCTAGTGGGGTGAGGAACGTTTGGGCACTTTCAAGGTAACCTTTGGTGAAGGCTTTGAAAATCTCCATGTTGAAGTTGACGCGCTCTAGGTCTTTGTCGTCTTCATCACCGGTATTGGCGCCTGTGCGTAAGAAATCACCGAAGTCGGAGAAGATGAAACTAGGCATGACTGTATCTAAATCGATCACGCAAAGCACCTTGCCTTCTTCATCGAACATCATGTTGTTCACTTTCGTGTCACAGTGGCACACCCGCTTCGGAAGTTTGCCTTCGCGGTGAAGCCGTTCGGCTTTACACATCTCATCTGCGCGCTTCTCAATCTCGTCTAAGTAGTAACGAACCTCTTCTACACGGCCGGCAGCATTGGTTTGAACTGCTTCTCTGAGTTGCTTCAAGCGGAATTCCATGTTGTGGAAATCAGGAATGGTCTCACCCAACACCTCTGGTATGTCGGCTAGCATGGCTTGGAAATTTCCAAATGCGACACCGGCATAATAAGAGTATTCCGGATCAACCGTTTCGTAGGTTTTGGCTCGAGGGATAAATACCATCATGCGCCAATAGCTATCGCCATCGAAGAAGTAGGTCTTGCCTTCCTCCGTGTGGAGGAAGGTGAGGACTTTACGTTCAATGTCTGTTTCGCCTGCTTCGACAAGCTTTTGGCGAATATGCGACGTCACAGCTTGGATGTTTGCTTGCAGCATCTCTACATTTTGAAATATAGCGTGGTTGATGCGTTGCAAAACATAATCCGGAGCATCTGTTTCGGTCGTGATTACTTTATAAGTGTCGTTGATAAGCCCGGCACCTAGAGGTTTAATCTCTCCGATGGTCCCTTGTGTATGGAAGTGGGCAACGATACTTGCAAAATCTTTCATGAACTTTTTTTCTTTAAAAATTTATACTAAGGTTATTTATAATCTAAACGTATGGCTTTATTCACTTGGCCGATTGTACGAATCGGTACCAAAGTGAATCCCCATTGATACTGGCGGTTGGCTGGTATCTGGTATTCCGGTTCTGGGCGTGATCCCCAGCTATCGTATCCACCTACCCCTTGTTGCTTCATGTCGATACAGACTTCCACAAAGTTTCTTGGTGTGATATCGTTCACATGGTGCATGCGTCTGAGTTCATTTTTCGCTTTGGCTTCATTGTGATCAGCAACCTCTTCCGGTGTAAAATTACTCCATTGGTAGGGGTGTGGTTTCGCCTCTTCCGAGTCGAAGTCCTCGACGCTGTTGCGTAGGGCATTAAACCCGATGAGGCTATCAGCTATAACAGCCAATCCTTTTCCGTTGGGCTGTTGCAGAGCTACCCAACGGGTATCGGTGTGATGCCCATTTTCTTGTGGACGTACGTAATTGAAATACATCTTATTTGCTGTAGTCCGGTAGTGTCCTATCAAAGTTCCTTTGTTGCGGTCGATGTAATTCTCCTCCGGTCCACGTCCTAAATATTCCACTCGATTCATATCGGCAGGTAAGCGGAAACGAACGCCAATGCGAGGCACTTCTAATTTAGAGGCTGCTTTGCGTGCAGCGTCATTGCCTGGCGTGAACGTAGCCATGCGAGTGGCTTCTGAAACCTCGCTTGTCTGTGCTTCTAAATCGGTTGAGGTAAAGGTTGCATTGATTTTGACTATTCCATCGGGAGCTATCTTATAGGTCACGATATACAGATTACCTGCAGCCAATAGATAGGTTGCTTGGATCACCGCCCGTTCACCTTCCATCGTAATGGTGGCATCGGTCACGTTAAACTGTTTGCTCGACTGTTTCCATACTTGTAGGCGTTTAGGAGCTCCGTTGCCGTAGTCATTATCTGTTGGCCCTCTCCAGAAGTTTGGTTGGATACCGAAGCTATCGTTGAAGTACTCTGTGCCATCTACGCGGTATGAAGTCACGAGGCCGCTCTTCTGATCGAAGGCGAAATGAACCTTAGCCGAGTGAGCGATAAGCAAATTGCTACTTTGGTCGACCGATAATTTGGGGCCATGCGCTTTATAAGGTTCAGCGGTAGCCTGTGTTGGTAGCTCAAACTGGTCATACGCAATTTCATAACCCACTGGGATTAGCGGTTCCGGTTTCAGAGTGGTTACGCTGAAGTTAACAAAGTAGGTTGTTCCGGGAGCTGCTTTGAGTTTGCCGATGGGTAGCGTCACCTCTTTCGATGTTTGTGGAGCTACATCCAGCTTCATCTTACCACTTTTGATGACTTTTCCATTTGCCAAAACGCTGTAATTTAGTTGGTAAGCGTTCAGGTTCGTAAAGTAGAATCTGTTGGTGATTAAGAAGCGTGCAGCAGCGGCGTCTATTTTCTCGAAGCCCACATTTTGGTGTACATACTTCACTTCTGCCATAGCCGGATGCGGTGTCCGGTCGGGGTTCACCAATCCATTGCATAAGAAATTACCATCGCTTGGAGCATTCACCCCAAAGTCGCCACCGTAAGCCCAGAAAGGTCTACCGTTTTTATCTTTTTGCAGGATACCTTGATCAACCCAGTCCCAAATGTATCCCCCTTGTAAGTTCGGGTATTTATAAATAGCTTGCCATTGTCCCCAGAGGTTACCAGTTGAGTTACCCATGGCATGGGCATATTCCGACGGAGCTACCGGACGGTCGCTTCCTCTTTTTCCTATCGCTTCTAACCAGTCGGCACCAGGATATTGTGGTACATACATATCGGAGTTCCACTCCCATTGTGCGCGTTCATAGTTCACTGGGCGAGTCATCAACATCTTATCAGCTTGTTTTACCCAGAGATAAGTCTGATAAAAGTTATAGCCGTTGCCCGCTTCATTACCAAGCGACCAAAAAGTGACCGATGGATAGTTTTTGTTCCGTTCGAACATATTCATGGTACGTTCCATGTGCGGTTTTAGCCACTCCGGATTATTCCCTAAAGAACCACCTTTGCGCAAGTCGTAGTACATGCCGTGGCTTTCAATGTTTGCTTCATCGTACACATACAGTCCGTATTCATCGCACAGCTCATAGAATCGGCGATCTTGCGGATAGTGACACAGACGCACACTGTTCAAATTATGTTGTTTCATTAATTCGAAATCTCGGCGCATCAACTCTTCAGTGACATAATGCCCTGTTTCAGGATTATGTTCGTGGATATTAACCCCTTTCAGCTTAATCGGTTGGCCGTTGATGAAAAGGCACGTATACGGTTTACCGTTGGCAGCTACCTGCTCAATCGGTTTAATCTCAATCCGACGGAATCCGACATTGAATGGAATAATTTCAGTCACTTGGCCATTCTCTCTAATCGTCATGATCAGTTTATACAGGTTAGGGTGTTCCGAAGTCCAAGTTTTAACACTCTTCAGTGTCTTGTCGAATGTGAGTGTACACACCTCGCCCGATGGAATTTGCACGCTCTTCTCCTCTTGACAAACCAACTGTCCGTTGCCTTCAAGCAGTTCATACGTGAGTGATAAAGAGGTACTTGCTGTGCGGTGATTTCTTAACTCCGTATTTAAGGTGAAAACTCCGTTTTTATAGCTGTCATCGAGAGTCGATTTAACTCGGAAATCTTTTAGAGCCGCTTTCGGTTGTGCATAAAGGTAGACATCCCGTTCGATGCCACTGATGCGCCAGAAGTCCTGACACTCCAAGAACGATCCGGTGCTCCAACGGAATATTTTCAGGGTTAGCACATTCTTACCTGGTTTCACAAAGGCATTAATTAAGAACTCAGCCGGATTCTTTGAATCCTCGTTGTATCCTACCTCTTTGCCGTTGATGTAGACATAAACGCCCGATTTCGCACCGGATAGATGCAGATAGATATCCCGCTCTTTCCAATTATCAGGGATTGTGATATCACGTCGATAAACGCCTACAGGATTGGCTTCCGGTAAGATTGGAGGTTCCGGGTGGCGTGGTTTGAATTCATACCCATGGTTGGTATATATGGCTGTACCATAGCCCTGAACCTCCCAGTTGCCTGGTACTTTAATATCGTTCCATTGTGCGGTACTGACTGTTGGATCAGTAATGTTGGCAGGTAGTTCTTTATAAGAATTGACAAAGTAGAATTTCCAAGTACCGTTCAGTAATTGGTAATAGGAGCTTGCTTCATAAGTGCCACTGAGCGCTTGTGAACGGTTGGCATAAGTCATGAACGATGAACGCGGATACTCTTTGTTGACCGATACTGTTTGAATATCTTTCCAATACGGTTTCGCCGCATTCTCTTGAGCACTGCTGGGTGTTATAAAGGCTATCAGCCCGATAATGAGGCTTATAAATAGCTTATAGGTATGTTGTGTAATCTCTTTCATGGAATCAATGATGTATACTAATTTTCAACTGTTTTGACCAATTAACCTTCAACAGCCCGTAAAGTTAAGCAGAAATTTTGAGAGAAAAAGAGTCGTTGTGGTATAATGTGTCTCGATTAACTATAATTCAGCTCTATTGAGTCGAATCATCAGCGAACAATAAGGGGTGGGGGCTCCCTCATTGTTCTTATAAGAAGTTTTAACGTACTGCTTAGTTATTTGGTAAAAGCATAGCTAAAGCCTTTCACTTTATTCCAAGCGCCACGTGTAAAGTCAGGAACAGCTACCGGTGCAGAATTGTTTTCGATAGAAAGGCGTGTTAGTTCCGCCAATGAGCACCATTCTGCTAAATCGTAAACGTCCATATCGAGTGGTAATCCGTTGCGTAGACAGTACACCAAGCGGTAGTCCATGATATAATCCATTCCACCGTGGCCACCCACTTTTTTAGCCGTCTCTTCCAGCTCTTGATCTAAGATTGGACTTTTATATTTAGTCATCAAGGCTTTTTTAACCTCTTCAGGGAGTGATCCGTGTGCATTCAGTTTTTCGTGATTAGGCACATCTTTTTGGTCCACTTGCGATGGACGTAAACAATACTCTTCGATTGGGTATTTGCTTGCATAACCGTCAGTACCCACCAATTGATACATGCGGCTGTATGGACGTGGAGTCATAACGTTGTGTTGAATCAACATCGTTTTACCATTTTCGGTACGGATTAAAGTCGACGTTTGGTCGCCGTTTTGGAAATCCTTCACCTCTTCACCAGTCTGTTTTTTGATGTAAGCCGGTCCGTTAGCCGCTTTTGTATCCATTGCGACCAATGTTTTCATGCGGTCGCCACGGTGAATGTCGAGCAACTGACACGCTGGGCCCATGCCATGCGTTGCATAGACATCACCGCGGTGATGGCGGTTATAATCCATGCGCCAATTGTTCCAATAATATGCCCAGAAATCTTCTAAGTTATGGATGTACGATCCCTCTACGTGTAGTACTTCACCAAAGATACCTTGCTTTTTCATGTTTAGCGTGGTCAGTTCGAAGAAGTCATAGACACAGTTTTCGAGCTGCATGCAGTGTTTGCGTGTCTTTTCAGAGGTGTTAATCAATTTCCAAATCTCGTTCATTGTCATAGCTGCAGGTACTTCGATGGCTACATGTTTACCATGCTCCATAGCATATACTCCCATCTCAGCATGGTGCTTCCAATCGGTTGCAATATAAATCAAGTCAATGTCATTCCGTTCACAGACTTTTTTCCAAGCATCTTCCGTACCGCTGTATGAAGCAGCTTCCGGCAGACCAGCTTTTTTGAGCATCTCTTGTGATTTTTCAACTCGTTCCGAACGGATGTCACACAGTGCAACAATTTGAGTACCAGGGATGTGAATAAACCGTTCCACTGCACCTGGTCCACGCATACCGAGTCCGATAAATCCAACACGGACTGTCTCTAGTTTAGGGGTTGTTAGTTGAATCACATCTTGCTGTCCGGCAGGACGTTTGGGAGTGTTCACTTGAATTGTGTGGTTTGTTACTTTTGCTTTTTTTTGGGCATAGCTTGGCTGAGCCATCAACAGAGCTAGTCCGAGAGCAACCATCGTAAATAGTTTACGCATAATCTTTTAGGTTTTTAGTAGATTGATGTATTAATAGTTTGGTTTTACTTTGCTTGTTAGGCAAAGATAATAAATAATTTCTAATTGAACGGTTGAAAAAAGTGCCGGATAGCTTCATGACCTACATCTTACCAAGCAAAAACTAGTTAGTTTGTATTTGATTCGTGTTTATTTTGTTGATGTATGTGACGGCGGAGGTAAGTGCTTAAAGCCGCTAACGGCGTTTGAGCGGTGTAGTCATGAAGATTCGGGCAGTGTTTTTCATTCGTCTATTAGTTCATATTAGTTATACTATTAATACACATAATCTGCTGTCTGCCCCGCAAAGAGGTCCCCCTTTTTATAATATATTAACAAGCATTTTATTAAGAGAGGGGGTGTAAGTTGTTATTTATCAGTTATTTCTTTGATTTCATAATAATCATCGTTAATAAGCTTGTAACTTAGTGGTGCCGTTTGCGCCATGATGTTTAGCATCTGTTCCAATGATTCGTTACGAATAGAGAAGGTAAAACGATAAAACTCAGCAACCTTTCTTGAACAACTGATCTTTTGGCCATACCACTTTTCGAGGCGTGGTAAGATCATCGATAAAGGCTCACCTTTAAACCTTAACCGTCCACCGCTGCGCCAAGCCGAGTAGTTGTCGGCGTTTGTCTGTTCAATGTCTATTCGGCCATTGGCATTTAGAGTCAGCTTATCGTTGGGTTGTAAAATGTAGCGTTGTTTAATCTGATTCTGTTTATCTTTCGTTTCGATCAATGTTTTTCCATTTAGAAGAATGGTTTCCGCTTTATCATCGGCATCAAAGCTGAACACCTCAAAGGCGGTGCCGAGTGCTGTTACATTCATCGATTTAGTATGTACTGTAAACGGGTGTTTAGGATCGTGATGGATATAAAAGAAGGCTTGTCCTGAGAGGTGAACTTCTCGTTTCTCTTTAGAGAAGTCGGAGGGGTAAGTCAGCTTGCCCCCAGCATTTAAAATAACCTTACTTCCGTCGGCCAAGAAGATAGAATCCATGCATTGATGTCCCGCCGTACGGACATACCAAATCTCTTTTTCTTGGGTGTTGTGTAGCAGGAAGAGCGACCAAGCGCCGCAAAGTATAGCCATCACAATGGCTGCTGCCCATCCTGAGTGAAGTCTGTAGAAAGAACGTTTGGGAATTTTATGTCCCTCAATCGATTGGCGTATTCCCTGAAGAATTTTCTCTTCTTTGGTTGAATCGGTCGATAAACAGCTGCTCTCTTCCCATTGATTTTCCAAAGCTTGGTTAATCAGTGGGCACGTGTTTAACTCTTCACGTTCTTGAGGTGATAGTTTGGCTTTGAACAATTGCTTAATGCGGTCGTTATAAGTGGTCTTTTTTTCTTTCATAGATTCTTTATACTGAATGCTTCGATTCATTTTATAATAAATACACTTAACAAAAGCTTTTCCCTCAGATACCCGAGCAGATTTATCTTCTATTCTCTAAGCCGATAGGAAGAGTAAGAAGAGGTGAATGTTTTTGCGCAAAAAACGCAAAGCGTCATTGATGTGTCTTTCTACTGTCTTCTCACTGATATCTAATTGTTTAGAGATCTCTCTGTAGCTTAGATGTTGTTCGCGGCTCAACCTGAAGACCTCCTGTTGTCTGGGTGTGAGCTGCGAAACCAGTCCTTTAATGTAACTTCTTAAATCGGCTGTTTCGATGCTCTCTTCCATGTCATACTCCTCGAATGCCGCTTGTAGCACCGTCTGTTTATAAGTTGTCTCTCTAAAACTCTTTCGGAAATTATTGAAGATGATGTTGCGGGTGATGATGAACAAGAATCCTTTAAAACTCTCTTCGGGTTTAATGAAATCGCGCACCTCCCAAAGACGGACAAAAACCTCCTGAACCACCTCCTCTTTTTCACTTTCGGAAGAGAGATAAAGGTTGGAAAAATGATACACTTTAGCCCAATAATGTTTGTAAAGTGCTGTGAAAGCCTCTTGACTTCCTTGTTTCAGACGTATGACTAGTTCTTGTTCGTTCATTGTACTATACTCAATAACAGACAAAGGTAATAGAAAAAATGGAAAAAAAGAGATCAGTTCGAAAACCTGATGGGTCTGTTCTATTTAAACGACTTGTTGGCTTGATCTAAAAAAGACCGATTCAACCGGAAAAAGCGGTACACTAATGGCCTAGAAATAAAGAGTTAGTCTGAAATAAAGCAGATCTACCGACTTTATCCTGGCATCATTAAGCGGAGATAAACCTTTAATAAACTGCCGTCTCACAAGAGTTAATTCATCTCTCCCTCTCTTTTCTACACTTCACCTGCATGAAGTGTACACTTCACCTGCATGAAGTATACACTTCACCTAGGTGAAGTATACACGTCACCTAGGTGAAGTGTAGAAAATCTGTTGATCTTTAGACTTAACCTAACGGTGATAAAGCCTTAAGCTAACCATTCATCCCGCTAAACAGGTTAGATTTTTACTCCAAAGTCAGTGACTAGCACTCGTCTGAACTTGATCCATGCGCTCCAAAGTGTGTGTGTTATGGGCAATGCACCCCCAAAAAAGTGAGAGGGAAATGTCAGGATATTGAATATCCCCACCGGTTTTTCGGGCTGATCCTAAAAAAGTCGAAACAGCTTTTAAAACCATTCTGGAGCAGGTCCGCTCTATCGGCTGTTGATTATCTGGCTAAGTAGTGGCGTTTTTTTAGCAATTCCATAAACGTTTCAGATAGCTCTTCTTGATCTATTTCTTCTGCTTTTTAAAGAAACTGTTTTTCTCTTTTCTTAATTCTTTTGAGTCTGTTTCATGGCAGTGGATCGTCTGGCCAAGAATAGATCCTTTCTTTCTGTTTTTCCGGATGGTCACTTTTTTACAATACTCTAACGTGATGCCTGCCTTATGCGGGTAAAGGGGTTGGTAGGTGGTGTCACGGATGAGTGTGTTGTGGCTAAAATCCAGTCCCTCTACCGATCGTGCATAGAGTATCGGAGCATCGAATAGATGGAAGGTATTGTTGGTTATTCTGATGTTACGGTGGTATGGATACCGCTTGTCCGGTGCTGGAATTTCAGGGAAGATACTGATCACTGCTTCGCAAAACTGATAGGGCGAAGAGTTGCACGGGTAACGGAATTCATTCTCACGGATAAGGACATCTTTGACAGCTCCCGATTCATACCACGCATTCGCATCACCGGCAATTAAAATAGCCGATCCACTCGATTCGAAGATGTTCTTTTCCACCACCACTTTGCCAGGGGTTGAGATCAGTAAGCCACGTGCCCGGCAGCTTCCGAAATGACAATGACGTATTTCGGCATTGGGTGTGCAGGTGAGGTTCTCGATAGCATCGCCAGGTACGATTGTTGGAGGCAACGGTTGTGACAAGTCGATGATAAACTCAGTCTTCGACAGTGGTTGGAAGCTTCTCATGGTTGTTGTTCCTACCGTACGCATGGATCGATGATCGATGAAACCGATTTGCTCATTGGAACGCCCCCATTCCATCCCTTCGCTCATGTCGTGCATGAATTGACATTTGATACGGGTCGGTGAGATAATTTCGGTGATACGAGAACAAGTCCCATGAATGTTAATCGGGTCATCCATCAGTCCCGCCCAGCTACAGCGTTCTACTTTAATCAGTCCGCTACATCCCATGAAGTGAAACCCATCATCGTGTCCGCTGAAGACCCTTTTTTTTGCGGCATTGGGGACAATATGCACATTCGTAAATGTGAGGTCTTGACTGTATTGCGATAAAATGCCGAGTCCGCAGGTGTGATGCAGGTGGAGGTTCTCTAGTGTCGTATTGGTGCTGTGGAAGATAAAGAGACCAGCATGGTCACGCCAGCTGTGGCGAAGAACTAAGAGCGTACCCGGTTGTGGCAATTTATCGGCCAGTTCCTTCGTGCGAGCGTGGAGACGCACAAGGCCAGGTTTGACTTCTGAAGCCTCGAATTTTCCCCATCCCAGATTATCACCCGTGTTAGGAAGCACCAAGTGCGTTTGTAGGTCGAACTGCATAATGGACCAGATGGCACTTTTCCATCCCTCCCCGACAAAAGTCAGTTGGCTGTTCTCAATGATGTATGGGTACTGCATCCGATCGATAGCTAGATCAATGCTGTGTGAATTTCGTGTCACCACTTCGCCTTGTGCGGTGAGCGGTATCTCCCAGTCGATGGAGAAGTTTTTTAGCGTGATGTTCGTACAGTGATCGAGTGTAAAAGGTTGCATTCGTCCATGCATGATCAGTTCGGCCCCTCTGCCATCGATGGTTAGGTTATTAACCTTTTCGAGAAAGACCGCCAGTATTTTAGGGTTTATATCATACGTATTCGTTTCGTGGTATTCCCGTTCAGTAGCCTGTTGTGGCCAAAAATCATACCGTCCATTGTCGAGTAGGATCACAGACCCAGGTTTTTCTGCCGCTTTTGCAAGTGCTTTTTGAAGATACGGAACAGCATTCACTCGGCTGTTGGGCTGTAAACCAAAGTTGGCTACACGAATGGTATCACCGGCATAGAGTTGGACGGTAGACCAAAAGAGAAAGAGCGTGGTAAGTAGTGTTTTCATAAGATGTTTATAAGTGTCAAAAAAGTTTTCGGTAGATTCATTCGGTAATCCGATGTTGTTAAGAAGAGCGTTCTCCTTTCCAAGCCCCCCGTGTAAAGTCGGGTATCTCCACGGGCACATGTCCTAGTAGAATAGAATGTTCGCTTAATTCCGTGATACACGACCATTCTGCAGCATCGTAGACATCCATATCGAGTGGTAGTCCTTGGCGTAGACAATCGATAAGTCGGTAATCCATGGTATAATTCATCAGGTTGGTTGCCCCCCTCTTCTTTCCCTCTTCGGCTATCTTCAAGAAAGGGTGTGGGTGAGACGCCAAATAACTTTCCAAAGCTTCACCGGTAAGAGCCTCTTGGTGCTCTTCGTCGATAAATAAAGAAGGAACAGGATATTTCTGTGCGAATCCGCGTGTGCCAGAAATAGTTTGTAGCCGACTGTATGGTCGCGGGAGTGTGGTGCTATATTGCAATAAGATACTTTTTCCTCTCTCAGTCTGAATCAAAGTGGTGTTCATATCACCCAGCTTATAAACCTCTTTCGCTTCTGCGGATTCAGTGCCATATAATCGCTCTGCATAAGTTGTTAATCCTGCTTGTGCAGTCGACATAGAGACTAGATGTGTCATCCGGTCCATTCGGTGAATAGCCAACAATTGGCAGATAGGACCTAGTCCATGCGTTGGGTACGGATTCCCGGTGTGCTCCATACAGTGTCTTTTCCCCCAGTTGTTATGATACCCACCAGTATTCTCATCTGCAAAATAGACGTGACGCAAATCATGAATGTACGCCCCTTCGGTATGCATAATTTCGCCGAGCACTCCCTCGGACGATAGTTGTAAGGTATTTAGTGCAAAAGGATCATAGCAGCAGTTTTCCAACATGATACAGTGGCGGCGCGTTTGTTCGGCTGTGTCGACCAACAGCCAGCACTCCTCGACACTTGTAGCTGCCGGTACCTCGATACCCACATGCTTTCCACACGTCATTGCATAGGTTGCTATGGACGTATGCGTTTGCCAGTCGGTGCAGATTAAAATGAGATCGATATCCGGCTGTTCACAGAGCAGCCTCCAACCATCCGTTCCAGTATACCCTTTTGTTTGAGGTCGATGCGCCTCGGTCAAGATCTGTTGCCCTTTAGCCAAGTTGCCTTCACGAATTTCACAGAGCGCCTTGATCTCCACCCCATCCTGTAAGAGATACCGTTGAAGAGTAAGCAGCCCCCGGTTGCCCAGTCCGATGATGCCAATACGTACCACAGGAATAGGAGGGTGAGCGAGACGAAGCACGTGCGTGTGTGTTGTGTCGGATTTCATAAGCCGATTAAATGAGTGTACAGGTTATACAAAAAAAAAGAGAATCTAATTACTCAGATTCTCTTTCTAGAGCGGAAGACGGGGCTCAAACCCGCGACCCTCAGCTTGGAAGGCTAATGCTCTATCAACTGAGCTACTTCCGCAATTTTTGTGGGCAAAGATGGATTCGAACCACCGAAGGCGAAGCCAGCAGATTTACAGTCTGCCCCATTTGGCCACTCTGGTATTTGCCCCCTTTTGCGTTTGAGATACTTTGTTTCTCAATTGCGATGCAAAGATACGACTATTTTTTTAAACTCCAAATAAAATCGATCATTTTTATTGCAGTAATTGCACATTCATCCCCTTTGTTGCCGAGCTTTCCACCGCATCGGTCCTCCGCTTGCTCCATCGTGTTGGTGGTAATTAAACCGTAAATAACTGGTATATCGCAAGTTGCGTTTAAATGTGTAATTCCTTGAGTCACTCCCATACAAACATAATCGAAATGCGGTGTATCTCCTTTTATGACGCAACCTAAAATAATAATTCCGTCGAGCTCGCAATTTTCCATCATTTGTGCTGCGCCAAAAGTCAGTTCAAAACTTCCGGGTACTGTTTTAACCAGAATATTTTCATCCTTAGCGCCATGTTTTTTGAGCGTATTGATGGCTCCTTGTAGAAGCGCACCAGTAATGTGACTATTCCATTCGGATACTACGATGCCGAATTTCATCGGTTCAGCAGTTGGTACTGACTGAGCGTCATAGTCTGATAAGTTGTGAAATGCAGTTGCCATAGAGTTCTTTTTTTTAAAAATAGAAACGGCTTGCATGCAGTACACGGGTCTTTTAAACCGTGGGGCATGTAAGCCGTGACTATAAAATGATTAATTAAGAGATTTATTTTTTCATCAATTTAGCTCGTTCGATGTATTTATCGATATCCATAGCTTGGTATGATTGGAAATATTTCTCTTTGATTTGTGTATAGGCATCAATTGCTTCGTCTAGTTGACCTTGTTTAACTAAGATGTCACCAGCTTGCATTAAGAAGATCGGACTAAGAGTGTTGTTGTCTGCCTTCTTAGCAGCATCTAAAAGAGTAGAAGCCGCTTTGTCTAACTGATTCAGTTCTGCATAGCTGTTACCGATAGCCCCAAGCATAGCAGGAGCGATCATCTGGTCGTTCGCACTAAAGTCATTTAAAGCGCTGATAGCTTCATTGTACTTTCCTAAGTGTGCATAGCAGATACCCATATAAGCTTTAGCTAGATTAGCTGCTTTGGTTCCGCTGTATTGATCGGCTACTTTCACAAAACCGGCAAAGCCTATGCTGTCGCCATTCAAGGCTTGTTCGTAGGCATCGGCTTCAAAGTAAGCTTGTCCTTTGAAAAGGGCTGCTTGTGCTTTTTGTTCCCGAGGTTCGGCATACATATTCTTATATAAGATAAACCCGGCAATTAAAATGATTACGGCGATTACTCCTCCGATGATTGCCTTCTTGTTTTTAATAAAGAACGCTTCCGATTGGCCCAAGGCTTCTTCGACGTTCAAGTGCTCTTTTTGATTGCTTTGCTCTGTCATTGTGATATGTTTTTTGTTATTATTCTAATATGAGATATTTTGAATCGCAAAAGTAGTTTTTTTATATCTACAAATGAAATTTAGCGCCATATTTTTTTATATTACTGCTGAAAAGCTTGAAAAACTTCTTACTTTTGTGACTAAATAATTGTAGTCCTATGATACTGAAGCGTCTTTCTATACTGAATTATAAGAATATAGAGGAGTCTGAACTGACTTTCTCTCCGAAGATGAACTGTTTTTTTGGTCGTAATGGCATGGGGAAAACCAACTTGCTCGATGCGGTTTATTTTTTGTCGTTTTGCAAGAGTGCAGCGAATCCGATTGATTCGCAAAACATTCGGCACGACCAAGAGTTTTTTGTGATTCAGGGGTTTTATGAAGCAACCGATGGAGCATCCGAAGAGATTTATTGCGGTATGAAACGTCGGACTAAAAAGCAGTTTAAGCGTAATAAAAAGGAGTACGAGCGTTTGTCAGATCACATTGGTTTTTTGCCTTTGGTGATGGTGTCGCCGGCCGACTCAGATTTGATTGCGGGTGGGAGTGAGGAACGGCGGCGCTTTATCGATGTGGTTATTTCGCAATACGATAAAGAGTATTTAGCTGCATTGATCCGTTATAATAAAGCGTTGGAACAGCGCAACTCGTTGTTGAAAAGTGAATCGACAGTTGAAGAGGAGCTTTTTTTGGTTTGGGAAGAGGTGATGGCTCAGGCAGGTGAAACGGTGTATCGGAAGCGAGCCGAGTTTATTAGTGAGTTTATTCCTATTTTCCAATCTTTCTATGCGTACATTTCGCAAGGGAGTGAGGCTGTGAAGCTGATGTATGAGTCTCATGCGGCCGACGGCTCTTTGCTAGAAACCTTGAAGCGTAGCCGACCGAAAGATCTTATCATGAAGTACTCTTTGAAGGGTATTCATAAGGACGATTTGACGATGTTATTGGGCGACTATCCCATTAAAAAAGAGGGATCGCAAGGACAGAATAAAACTTATTTAATTGCTTTAAAGTTGGCTCAGTTCGACTTCCTTAAACGGGCATCTGGCAAGGTGCCGTTATTACTCTTAGACGATATCTTTGATAAATTAGATACGGTTCGTGTAGAACAAATCATTAAATTGGTTGCTGGCGACAATTTTGGTCAGATCTTTATCACCGATACAAATCGGAAACATCTGGATCAGATCTTGCAAAAAGTAGGGGGCGACTATACCATGTTTCAAGTTGTAGAAGGTCGAATTAATAAGATGGAGGCATTAGAAGATGAAGCGTAAGAATGCAGAACAGATAGGTAAGTTGATCAGACAGTTCCTTCGGCAGGAATCATTGGAGTCACCTTTGAACGAACAACGGCTGTTGGCTGCATGGCCCAAAGTGTTAGGACCTACGGCCGTTTATACCGATGGATTATTTATTCGCAACCAAACCTTGTATGTTCACATCACCTCTGCCGCTCTTCGTCAAGAGTTGATGATGAGCCGCGAGATGTTAGTTCGGCATTTAAACCAAGAGGTGGGAGCTACTGTCATTACGAACATCATCTTTCAATAAGCACCCAATTTAAGTTGTTATCACCCCTTTATCGGACATGACCCAATCCATGCTCACATCATACCGATCCGTTGGGACCAGTTCTACCACTTGGAACGGGAAGCAGACACCTATTTTAGGTGCAGCGATGCGAGGCAACAATTTATCGTAATACCCCTTTCCGCGTCCTAAGCGGTGCCTATTGGCATCGAACCCAACGCCAGGGATGATGGCTAAATCAATCTGATCATACTCCACGACCCTTTTCCCTTGCGGTTCCACAATGCCAAAAGCCCCCACAGCGGTCTCTTGTGGCGAAGTATAAGCTCGAAGTTCCAATTCATCCCCCTGCACCACTGGCAGAATAATCTCTTTCTCTTTATACCACTTCTCTATAAACAGATGCGTTTGGACCTCATCGGGTAGAGAGTGATAAAGAAGAACCACCTTTGCTTTTTGGAAAACCGGTAGATTTTCCAAAAAACCAAAGATGACATCCGATAACTGCCTCAGTTCATCCGCCTTGTGGCGCTTCTTCTCTTCAGCAAGCCGTTTACGCAGCTCTTTTTTTTGTTCCATTCTTAGAGTTTTGTTTAGAGTCTTTCTTCTCCTTTTTCTCTTTTTGATCTTTCACTGCCGGTGCAGAAGGAAACGCCTTGCCGGCATTGAGAATTTCAATACCTTTTAATACCGTATCATCAGAGGCATTGAAGTATTTGATATACGCCTCCATGCCAAGAATATTATAGATCACATTGCCGCAAATATTTCGTTCGAGTAGCTTGTGTGATTTCTGAATCAGGATGTTTCTTCTTTTCACCCCTTTGCTATCGGCATACCGTACAAACTGCTCTACTAAACCTTGTCGGCGTAAGTATTGAGCCAACTCCTCAATCGTTTGATATTGAGTCAATTTAGAGCGGTTGTTGTCTGTATATTGGAATGTGAATTGGATGGTAAGCCCTCTACTCAAGACTGCCGATAAATAAGAGCTAACCCCCGTCGTATCTTGCGGTACAAAGACATCGGGCATGATACCGCCACCGCCATAAACCGTTCGGCCAAGGCTGGTACTATACCGTTCACTTTGATTTTGTTTAATGCTATCTCTAGAGAAGAACTCTCCATGCTCATACCGTTTGTAAAGATCGAGTTCATATTCGCTGTCGTTCCCACTTTGGTAAGGACGCTGGATACATCGGCCCGACGGTGTGTAGTAGCGTCCGATAGTAAGCCGTATGGCCGAACCATCGCTAAACTCAATGGGTTGTTGCACTAGCCCTTTCCCGAAAGAGCGTCGGCCAATCACTGTACCACGGTCATTATCTTGAATTGCTCCGGTGAAAATCTCACTAGCCGAAGCCGATCCCTCATCGACCAAAACCACCAGAGGCATTTTCTGGCAACTGCCAGTGCCGTTGGCAAACTCCTCCGAGCGAGGGTATTTACGTCCCTGCATATAAACGATCAACTTTCCTTCCGGCAAGAACTCATTCACCATGCGGATGGCCGCCTCCATGTATCCTCCCGTATTTCCACGGAGATCGATAATCAACCCCTGACATTTTTGGTGGTTGAATTGTGCTAAAGCATTGAGCAGTTCAGGGTGTGAAGTCCGTCCAAACTTACTGATTTTGATATACCCATACTTGTCATCAATTAGATAAGCAGCATCCACTGTATTCTGCGGAATGTTGCCACGTGTTACCGTAAAGTGAAGTATGTTTTTTTCGCCCAACCGTTTGATTCCCAATTTCACCTGCGTATCTTTAGGTCCTTTCAGCGTGCGCATAGCCGTTTCATTGTTGACCTTCTTACCCACAAACGCTGTATCGTTGACCGTCACAATACGGTCGCCCGCCATTAAGCCAACCTTCTCCGATGGTCCCCCTTGAATCACCGCATTGATATGAATCGTATCATTCTGAATTGAAAACTGAATACCGATTCCGCTAAAACTACCTTCCAACTCAGAGTTCACCTCTTCCAGATTTTTGGCAGGTATGTAAGTCGAGTGCGGGTCCAGTTCCGCTAAAATTTGCGGCATAGCCTTCTCTACCAACTCCATCATGTTGACCGTATCCACATACTGATCATCGATCACACGCAACAACGCATTTAATTTATTAGAAGAACCATTGATTATTCCTAAGCGATTGCCGGCAAAATGTTTGGCATAAAAAGTGCCGATAAGAATGCCTACGACTATGCTGATAGCAATAATAATAGGTGTAAAGCGAGAGGAACGTTTGATACTCATATCTTTCCTAATTATATATTCTTGATGATAAAACTTACTTATTTCTCTTGCGGGTCGATGAAAACCACCTCAATACCAGCACGTTGAAGAAGATCTATCCCATCTTCCAAGCGGTAATGTTCAGAATAAACCACCCGTTTAATGCCAGCCTGAATGATTAATTTAGCACACTCTATGCATGGCGAAGCCGTGACATACATCGTTGCCCCCTCACTGCTATTATTAGTCCGAGCTATTTTGGTAATCGCATTAGCCTCTGCATGCAGCACATAAGGTTTAGTTAGCTGATGCTCATCCTCACACACATTTTCAAAGCCCGACGGTGTACCATTATACCCATCGGAGATAATCATTTTATCTTTAACGATCAGTGCTCCCACCTTACGGCGTTGACAATAAGAGTTTTCTGCCCAGATGATAGCCATGCGGATGTACCGTTTATCCAGCTCCAACTGCTTGATCTCTGTATTCATGTACGATTTATTTTTTTACAGGCGTAAACACTAAACAAAGTGATTCGTCGTTTTCTTTAGATTGATAATATAAATATAGATTTTGTGAATTTCCGCCGTAGGACGTTGCTCGGCTCAACCCCTCGATGATGCGATGCGCCAATTTATCGATGGTCGGATCCACAATAGCACTATTCTGAATAGAAGCGCCAAAGTTTTGATTCGAGCCATTGGCATGCCAGCTACCCGTTCCGTTCACCGATCCAGTGGTCGTCCAAGTACCCTGGATCAGTTCATCAGTCGGTTTTCCGGTGAAGGTGATATAGAAAGCCCGGATACCATGCACCGGGTCATACTGCTCATAATTTTTAGCATCCACTTCCGGAAACTTATACCAGAAGTTGCCATTTACCCGTGTCAGATAAGTCAGCCTCCAAGTCTTTCCAATAAAGATTGTTTCCACGTCATCCGATTCATTGCAGCTCCATGCGCACAATGCTAGGATGAAGCAGCCTATCATTGGCACCCATTTTGTGATCTTTTTCATCAGTTGATACCGTTTCTTTTTAATAAAGCCCGAATACTAGGTTCCTCCCCTCGGAACCGTTTATACAGCACCATGGGATGCTCTGTCCCCCCTTTCGAGAGAATCTCACGACGGAACGCCCCAGCTACCTCCGCATTAAACAGTCCCTTCTCTTTGAACAGCGCAAAGGCATCAGCATCCAACACCTCCGCCCATTTGTAGCTATAATAACCAGCGGCATACCCTCCGGCAAAGATGTGTGAAAACTGTGTACTCATAGACGTCCCATCTACGACAGGTAGGATCTGAGCACTTTTCCAAGCTGCCTTTTCATACGCCTGTACATCCCCGTCGAAAGAGGAAGTACGTGTGTACCAAGCCATATCCAGCAAGCCAAGACTCACTTGGCGTAAGCAAGCGTAAGCCACGTTGAAATTAGCTGCATTAACGATGCGTTCAATCCATTCGTCGGGCAAGTTTTCGCCCGTCTGATAATGCTTAGCAAAAGTATTTAAGAACTCCTTCTCGATGGCGAAGTTCTCCATTATTTGCGAAGGAAGTTCAACGAAATCTCGGTAAACATTCGTTCCACTCAAACTTCTGTAAGTAGAGTTGGCAAACATGCCATGCAAGCTATGTCCGAATTCATGCAAGAAAGTCTCTACCTCATCAAACGTCAACAACGCCGGTTTATTCTCCGTAGGTTTAGTAAAATTCATCACGATAGAGACATGCGGGCGGCTGTTAATATCTTTAGTCCCATTCTCTTTCTCTACCCATTGCTCCTTGTAACAAGTCATCCAAGCCCCTGAGCGTTTCCCAGCCCGTGGGTGGAAATCCGTATAAAGAACCGCTAAGAACGTTCCATCTTTGTCAAAAACCTCATACGCATCCACCTCTGGATGATAAACAGGTATGTCACTGTTCTTTTTAAACGTGATGCCATAGAGTTTCTCAGCCAATCCGAAAACCCCTTTTTTCACCTGACTCAATTCAAAGTATGGGCGAAGAAGCTCCGTGTTGATATTGTATTTTTGATCTTTCAGCTTGTTGGAATAATAACTCCAGTCCCAAGGCATCAGCCTAAAGTTGGCCCCCTGCTCCTGGCGTGCCAAAGCCTGTACCTCTTCATACTCCCTCTGAGCCGTTGGCTTATACGCCTCGATGAGTTGGTTTAAAAGTTTGTAAACCGCCTCACTTGTTTGAGCCATTCGGTTACGAAGCGCATAACTTGCGTAATCTTTATAACCCAACAACTGTGCAATTTCCATTTTCGTATTTACAATCTGTTTCACCAAGTCCAAGTTATTACAGCCGTTGTTGTGGCTACACTTACTGCTATACGCCAAGTAGAGTTTTTCGCGAAGCGCTCTGTTATCGGCATAAGTAATAAAAGGAATATAACTTGGGGCATCGAGAGTAAACATCCACCCTTCGGCTCCTTTACTTTTGGCTGTTTCTTGCGCAGCTTCGATGGCTGTTTCGGGCAGTCCTTTCAAATCGGCCTTTGATGTCAGCAACAGTTGGTACGTATTCACCTCTTTCAGGTTGTTCTCTTCGTAGTCGAGTGTCAATTTACTAAGCGTTTGAGAGAGTTTACGATACGCCTCTTTGGCCTCTCCTTCGAGGTTAGCCCCGTGGCTAACAAATCCATCATAGATATCTTCTAGCAGTTTTTTCTGCTCAGTGTTCAGGTTTAATCCCTCTTTTTGTACGTAGACAGCTTTGACACGTGCAAACAGTTTCTCGTTGAGTGTTAAGTTGTTACTATGTTCACTCAGCATGGGCATAATCTCTTGCGCCAATTTCTGTAGATCGTCATTCGTTTCAGCACTTAAGAGGTTGTCGAAAACGATGGAAACCCGATCTAAAAGCTCACCGGAACGTTCATACGCTTCAATGGTATTTTCGAATGTTGGTCGATTGGGATTGTTGATGATAGCCTCAATCTGCTTATTCTGTTGGCTGATACCTTCCAGTATGGCAGGTTTATAGTGAGCCGTTTTAATCCGGTTGAACGGGACAGTGCCATGCGGCGTTTGGTAATTCTCTAAAAAAGGATTTTGTGCATTTAACATATTCATCGAACAAAATATAGTCAAGATAATGAGAGTTTTTCTTATCATAGATAAACGTTTTATATAGAGTTAGGATACAACTAAATACAAAGCTACTAAAATAGTCCATTAATCGTTCGAGAAGCTCTCTCTTTTTAACAATATATAAGAGGACGTTTCCCATTTCTGTTTCTTTCGTTTTTCTATAGGCTAGTTGGAGGATCAGAGCACGTGAGGTTAAGAGCTGCTTTGCGACTTGTGGTTTGAGTTCGATAAGAGATTTTCTGTTTGGTGAGTTGGGAGAAGATGGGATAAAAAAGGCTACTTCAGCATTGCTGAAGTAGCCCTATATCAGTTGAATTAGATTTCTCTAATTAAGCGTTAACTGCTGCCATGTGAGCAACCAAGTCAAGAACTTTGTTAGAGTAACCGATTTCGTTATCGTACCAAGATACAACTTTAACGAATGTATCAGTCAAAGCGATACCAGCGTTAGCGTCGAAGATAGAAGTACGAGCATCTCCTAAGAAGTCAGAAGAAACCACTGCATCTTCAGTGTAACCAAGGATACCTTTCAATTCGCCTTCTGAAGCTTCTTTCATAGCAGCACAGATTTCAGCGTAAGTAGCCGGTTTAGTTAAGTTTACTGTCAAGTCTACTACAGATACGTCCAAAGTAGGAACACGCATAGACATACCAGTTAATTTACCGTTCAAGGCAGGAATTACTTTACCTACAGCTTTAGCAGCACCAGTAGAAGAAGGGATGATGTTACCAGCAGCAGCACGACCACCTCTCCAGTCTTTCATAGAAGGACCGTCAACTGTTTTTTGAGTTGCAGTAGTAGAGTGAACTGTTGTCATCAAACCGTCTGCGATACCCCATTTGTCGTTCAATACTTTAGCGATAGGAGCCAAACAGTTTGTAGTACAAGATGCGTTAGAAACGAATTGAGTACCTTTAACGTATGTTTTTTCGTTTACACCGCAAACGAACATCGGAGTGTCATCTTTAGAAGGAGCAGACATTACAACGTATTTTGCACCAGCTTCGATGTGAGCTTGAGCTTTGTCTTTGCTAAGGAATAAACCTGTAGATTCTACTACGTATTCAGCACCTACAGCATCCCATTTCAAGTCAGCAGGGTTTCTTTCTGCAGTGATACGGATTGCTTTACCGTTTACGATTAATTGGTTGTTTTCAACGTCTGCTTCGATTGTACCTTCGAATTGACCGTGCATTGTGTCATATCTCAACATGTATGCCAAATAGTCAACTGGGCAAAGGTCATTGATACCTACGATTTCAATATCGTTTCTTGTTTGAGCTGCGCGAAAAACGAAACGGCCGATACGTCCGAATCCATTAATACCTACTTTAATCATTTTGTTTAAACTTTTAAGGGTTTATATAATAGTTATTCTAAATTTCCTTAGTTTAGGAGGTTCAGCATTTTTTTATAATGCGGTGCAAAAATACGAAAATGTTTTTATATCTGCACGTATTTTAATTACTAAATACTAAAAAAGATGAGAAAGAATTCTTTTTTATAGGATTTTAAATGATTTGCTTTCATCAGGGGCGTTCTTTAGGGGGATTTGATGGAATTTGATGATTTACTGAGCGAAAAGCGGTAATATCTTCTAGAATTTATCTATTTTTGCACGCAAATCAACAACATAGATATGCAAGAAAAAATAGTTATCCTTGATTTTGGCTCGCAGACCACACAATTGATTGGTCGCAGAGTACGTGAATTGGATATTTATTGTGAGATTCTACCTTACAATAAATTTCCGAAAGATGATGAAACGATCAAAGGAGTTATTCTCTCCGGAAGTCCATTCTCTGTATACGATGCCAATGCTTTTAAAGTCGATTTGAGCGAGATTCGCGGAAAATATCCTATTCTGGGTATCTGTTATGGTGCTCAGTTCCTGTCGTATACCAATGGTGGTAAGGTGGAACCGGCCGGTACGCGCGAGTATGGACGGGCACACTTAGACTCTTTCGATCAGGATAATATTCTTTTTAAAGGGGTGCGTGAAAAGACGCAAGTGTGGATGAGTCATGGCGATACCATTACGGCTATTCCGGACAACTTTAAAACGATTGCTTCGACAGACAAAGTGGAGATTGCTGCTTATCAGATAGAAGGAGAGTCGGTGTGGGGTGTGCAGTTTCATCCAGAGGTTTTCCACAGTGAAGATGGCACGCAGATGTTGAGAAACTTCACGGTTGAAGTGTGTGGTTGTAAGCAAGATTGGTCTCCTGCTTCTTTTATCGAGAGTACCATTACAGAGCTTAGAGAGACGCTTGGCAATGATAAAGTGGTGCTTGGTTTAAGTGGGGGAGTCGATTCGTCAGTGGCCGCTGTTTTGTTGCATAAAGCGATTGGTCAGAATTTGACTTGTATCTTTGTGGATCACGGGATGCTTCGTAAAAATGAGTATAAGAATGTGCTCAATGATTATGCGTGTCTTGGTTTGAATGTGGTTGGCGTCGATGCTAGTGAGAAATTCTTCTCTGAGTTAGCGGATGTGACTGAGCCTGAGCAGAAACGTAAGATTATAGGTAAAGGCTTTATCGATGTGTTCGATGTTGAAGCGCATAAGATTGAAGATGTTAAGTGGTTGGCACAAGGAACCATCTATCCGGACTGTATTGAATCATTGTCTATTACTGGTACGGTGATTAAGAGCCATCATAATGTTGGTGGGCTACCCGAGAAAATGCATTTGAAACTATGTGAACCGTTGCGTTTACTTTTTAAAGATGAAGTGCGTCGGGTTGGTCGTGAATTAGGAATGCCAGAGCATCTAATCACGCGTCATCCGTTCCCTGGTCCTGGTTTGGCAGTGCGCATACTTGGTGACATTACGCCTGAGAAAGTAGCTATCTTGCAAGAAGCCGATGATATATTCATTCAAGGTTTGCGTGACTGGGGATTGTATGATCAGGTTTGGCAGGCTGGAGTTATCTTATTGCCAGTACAATCTGTTGGCGTGATGGGCGATGAGCGGACGTATGAGCGTGCAGTCGCTTTGCGTGCGGTGACCTCTACGGATGCGATGACAGCCGATTGGGCCAGATTGCCATATGATTTTATGGCCAAGGTTTCTAATGATATCATTAATAAGGTAAAAGGAGTGAATCGTGTGACATACGATATCAGCTCTAAACCACCGGCAACGATTGAGTGGGAATAACCCGTTGCTCATTCCAATAAGATTTAGGACAGCTTCTACCTTGAAGCTGTCCTTTTTTTAGGCTCATTTGTTCAGCGCATAGATCTGTCTTAACTTGGAATAAGTCAGCGTGCATCTCTTTTACAAGTTAAGATTAGACAGATTTTCCAAGTCCTTCATGAATGAAAACGCTGTATTCCCCTTAGGAAAACACTTCGTATATCGATGGAAAACACTTTGTATACCGTATGGAAAACACTTCGTATATCGTATGGAAAACACTTCGTATATCCTAGGCAAACACTTTATATATCCTAGACAAACACTTTGTATGTCCTAGGCAAACTGACTTTTTTCTCTTATGGAAATGACAATTTGCGGCGTAACATGTATGCACCATCTGCCCTTTTTTGATTATAAAAGCGGATGAATCGATTACCGTTACCGATCTGCAACGGTATCTGCAACACACCTATGAAAAACGAATTTAAACACCCTCTCTCTTATTTTCTATGCAATGAATGAGCCGACCGATGCGATCCAGCCACTAAGTGGTGGGAAGCACTGTTTAGAGTGTTTGGTTGGTGAGGGTTTGGAGATCTGGAATGATGATCTCCTTGCGCCGCAGATAGATGCGATTCTCTTTTTCCATGGCATGGAGGGTCTTTGAGAGACTCAACCGGGTACAGTTTAAGTAGTCGGCCCAATCCTTCATCTTTATCTTCAGGATTTTTTCGCCCGATATGCGTTCCGAATGCTCGGTGATGAAGGCAATGATACGTTGTTCTAGATCGGTTTGCTGGTCTCTCCAAAGGCGTTGGTATAAGCTCTGAGCACGACCGCTTACAATATTCAGGTAGTTTAGTCTGAAGATATCGTAATGGAAGAGGTAATTTAGTACGCACGCTTTGCTGATACTAACAGTGTGTACTTCTGAATCGGCGATGTAGGAGGCAGAATAGGTGGTCTTTAGTCCAAAAAGAGCTTGTGGCTCAATGAGATAAGGGGCTTCTAAGCGCTCCATAAAGGTATAGAGGCTTGTTTGGGAGGTGCCTAGACTCGAAAACTCTCCTTTGATTACAAATAGAAGCTTATTACAAATATCGCCTTCTTTGATAACCACTTCGCCAGATTTATGTTTGGTGAAATCGAATTTTACTTTCTCAAGGATATTGGTGAAGTCTTCTTGGCAAAGTCCTTGGAATAAAGGGAGTTGAAGCAACGTATCAAACATGGTTTCCATACACTTTCATTCTTTTGTTTAGATACAAAGTTATCAATTCTTGCGCTGATGCTGTTAAAAAACTATTAATCTTTTTGTTTTTTTATTGTTTGAATGTATAAAAATAAGCTATATTTGCGCAAAAAAAGGAGGAAATTATGTTTGAAGGCTTTGATTTACAGCAACTCGTTGCGGCTTTTTTTGCATTATTTACAGTGATTGATATTTTAGGATCGATCCCCATTATTATCGATTTAAAGTCGAAAGGGAGGGGGGTGAATGCCACAAAGGCTACATTGATCTCTTTTACTATTCTACTAGCTTTTTTCTATGTGGGTGATGTGATGCTGAATATCTTTAGTGTAGATATCAAATCATTTGCGGTAGCCGGAGCGCTTGTTATCTTTTTAATGTCTTTAGAGATGATTTTGGATATTGAGATTTTTAAGAACCAAGGGCCTATCAAAGAAGCCACTTTGGTACCTCTCGTTTTCCCCTTATTGGCCGGTTCTGCTACTTTTACCACTCTCTTATCTCTTCGAGCATCCAATGCGAGTGTGAATATTATTATTGCTTTGATCCTAAACATGATCTGGGTCTACTTCGTTGTGAGCATGACGGAGCGCGTGGAACGTTTCTTTGGCAAAAGTGGTATCTATATTTTGCGCAAATTCTTTGGCATCATTCTGCTGGCTATCTCGGTGAAGATGTTTACAGAAAATATCACTTCACTGATTGATATGTTACAAGGACGTTAATTTAAACTCTTTTCAGAGTAATTAGATAGGAGGCATGCCACAAAGGTATGCCTCTTTTTTTGGGCTCGTTGAATAATCAGAACACTTTTCCTGAAATAAAGTCTCATTTAATTTTTATCTTTACCTATATTTCGTATATTTGGGACTATACATTTAGTTGTTTTTCCAAGAGTAATAATTAACCTTTAATAAAGCACACTATGAGTTATTTACGATTCGACAAGACGCTCATGACTAATTTGGAGGAATCTCTTCAACGAGAGGTGCTTCGGACTAATAAAGCTGGGGCTTATCATTGTACAACCATTGTGGACTGCAACACACGCAAATATCATGGTCTATTGGTTATTCCTATCCCCGATATTGACGATGAAAATCATGTGTTGCTTTCTTCTTTGGATGAAACGGTTATTCAGCATGGAGCTGAATTTAATTTGGGTTTGCACAAGTATCAGGGAGATCATTTTAACCCTAACGGGCATAAATACATCCGTGAATTTGATTGTGAACGTATCCCGGCTACGATTTATAGGGTAGGGGGAGTGGTGCTTCAGAAAGAGAAAATCTTTGTGTATCACGAAAATCGCATACTGATTCGTTACACTCTGCTGGAGGCGCATTCGGCTACTACACTCCGGTTTCGCCCGTTCTTGGCTTTCAGAAGCGTACGCGAATATACGCATGAGAACGGACAGGCAAATCGGGATTATCAACCGGTAGCGCATGGCATCAAGACGTGCATGTATCCGGGCTATCCGGAATTAGTTATGCAGTTGAATAAAGCAAACTCGTTTCATTTTATACCCGATTGGTATCGAGGGATAGAGTATTCTAAGGAACAAGAACGGGGCTATGAGTTTAATGAGGATCTTTATGTGCCGGGCTATTTCGAAGTGGATATTAAACGTGGGGAGAGCGTGGTTTTCTCTGCTGGGATTTCTGAAATTGAGCCGGAAGGGCTGTTGCCGCTTTTCGAAGAGGAGGTGGCCGATAGAACTCCTCGCGATAGTTTTTACCATTGCTTGAAGAATTCGGCTCACCAATTTTATTATAGGCGTGGCGATGAGCACTATATTTTGGCAGGCTATCCTTGGTTTAAGTGCCGGGCGAGGGATTTGTTCATCGCTTTGCCGGGACTGACTCTGGCTTTGAATGATGTTGAGGAGTTTGATGTGGTGATGCGGAGTGCCGAAGGGGCTATTCGCCAATTTATGGCGGGTGAGCCTATCGGGTATCAGATTTATGAACTGGAACATCCGGATGTCTTGCTTTGGGCTGTCTGGGCTATTCAACAGTATGCTAAGGCAACTTCTAAAGAGCAGTGCCGACAGAAATATGGGGATTTGCTTCGTGAGATCGTGGAGTTTATTCGCAGTAGTAGACATGAGAATCTGTTTCTTCATGCCAATGGCTTGCTCTATGCTAATGGGAAAGAGAGGGCTATTACGTGGATGAACGCAACGGTCGATGGTAAACCGGTGACACCGCGAACGGGATATATCGTGGAGTTTAATGCTTTGTGGTATAATGCGCTCTGTTTCGTTGCCGACTTGTGGCGTGAGGAGGCTCATGAACCGCTCGTTGGAATCTTAACTGATCAGGCTGCGCTGACGGCTCAGTCGTTTGTTGAGGTGTTCTTAAATGAGTATGGGTATCTGCTCGATTATGTCGATGGAAATAGAATGGATTGGAGTGTGCGCCCAAACATGATCTTTACGGTGGCTTTCGATTACTCTCCATTGGATCGTACACAAAAGAAGCGGGTGCTCGATACGGTGACTAAAGAGTTGTTGACTCCTAAGGGGTTACGTACTTTGAGCCCCAAGAGTGGGGGGTATAATCCTAATTATGTGGGACCGCAAAGGGAACGGGATTATGCTTATCATCAGGGGACGGCATGGCCTTGGCTTATCGGGTTTTACATGGAGGCTTATCTGAGGATTTATAAGATGAGTGGGGTCTCTTTTGTGGAGCGACAGCTCATCGGATTGGAGGATGAACTGACGATTCATTGCATCGGTTCTTTGCCTGAGTTGTTTGATGGGAATCCACCATTTAAAGGGCGTGGAGCGGTGTCGTTTGCTATGAATGTGGCCGAGATTCTCCGGCTTCTGAAATTATTGTCGAAATATAACTAAAGAACGAAGGGACCGATATGAGAGTATTAATGTTTGGATGGGAGTTCCCTCCGCATATTTTAGGTGGTTTGGGTACCGCTAGTTATGGGCTGACTAAGGGGATGTCTTTGCAAGAGGATATGGATATTACTTTTTGTATTCCTAAGCCTTGGGGAGATGAGGACCAAAGTTTCTTGAAAATAGTGGGGATGAATAGCACGCCTGTGGTGTGGCGCGATGTGAACTGGGATTATGTGAAGTATCGTTTGGGAGAGCGCGCGGATCCGCAGTTGTACTATGATTTGAGGGATCATATTTATGCCGATTTTAATTATTTGCATACGAATGATTTGGGGTGTATCGAGTTTTCGGGACGTTACCCGGATAATTTGCATGAGGAGATTAATAATTATTCCATTGTGGCTGGTGTCGTGGCACGGCAGCAGCAGTATGATATTATTCATTCGCATGATTGGCTAACGTATCCGGCGGGTATTCATGCTAAGCAGATCTCTGGTAAACCGCTGGTTATTCATGTGCATGCAACTGATTTTGACCGTAGTCGTGGAAATGTGAACCCAACGGTGTATGCCATCGAAAAGAATGGCATGGATCAAGCCGATCATATTATGTGTGTGAGTGAGCTGACGAGACAAACGGTGATTCAGAAGTATTTTCAAGATCCGCGGAAGGTGTCGACGGTGCATAATGCTGTTTCGCCTTTGTCGCAAGAGATTCAGGATATTGTTCCTCTGAAGAAACCTCATGAGAAGGTGGTTACTTTCTTGGGGAGAATTACCATGCAGAAGGGACCGGAGTATTTTGTTGAAGCTGCTGCAATGGTGCTTCGACGGACGCATAACGTGCGTTTTGTGATGGCCGGAAGTGGCGATATGATGGATCAGATGATTCGTTTGGTGGCGGAACGTGGCATGGCCGACCGGTTTCACTTTCCTGGATTTATGAAGGGGAACGAGGTGTATGAGGTGCTTAAGGCCAGCGATGTATACATTATGCCGTCTGTCTCTGAACCGTTTGGAATATCGCCTTTAGAGGCTATGCAGTGTAGCGTGCCAACGATTATTTCTAAGCAATCGGGGTGTGCGGAGATTTTAACGCATTGTATTAAAACCGATTATTGGGATATTCAGGCAATGGCCGATGCGATCTATTCTATTTGTACTTATCCGGCAATGTATACTTATTTGCGTGATGAGGGGAAAAAAGAGGTGGATGAAATTAAGTGGGAGCATGTGGGGTATAAGGTACGTGGCATTTATGAGGAGACAATTAAAAATTATGGTAAATAATAAAACGCAATAGACTATGAGAACAATTTGTTTTTATTTTGAGATCCATCAAATTATTCATTTGAAGCGTTATCGTTTTTTTGATATCGGAACGGATCATTATTATTATGACGATTTTGCGAATGAAACAATGATCAATGAGGTGGCCCAACGTTCTTATGTTCCTGCATTAACTGCTTTGCTTGAAATGATTCGTCGGGAGGAAGGGGCTTTCAAAGTGGCTTTTTCTATTTCTGGAGTGGCTTTGGAGCAGTTGGAGATTCATGCACCGATGGTTATTGAGTTGCTGCACGAGTTGAATGAAACAGGGTGTTGTGAGTTTCTTTGTGAGCCTTATTCGCACGGCCTTTCATCGTTGGCCAATGAGGCGTGTTTCCGTGAAGAGGTGATGCGCCAGAGGCAGAAAATGAAACAACTTTTTGGACAAGAACCGCAGGTCTTTCGCAATTCGGGACTGACTTATTCTGATGAGATCGGGCAGCTGGTTGCTTCTATGGGGTTCAAGGGGATTCTGACTGAGGGGGCTAAGAATATTCTAGGATGGAAGAGCCCGCATTATGTTTACCATTGTAGTGAGGCTCCGGAGTTGAAGTTGTTGTTGCGGGATTATAAACTGTCGGACGATATTAGTTTGCGCTTTTCTAACTCGGAATGGGCGGAGTACCCTTTGTTTGCCGATAAATATATCAGCTGGATTGATGCTTTGCCACAAGATGATCAGGTGGTTAATCTTTTTATGGAGTTGAGTGCTTTGGGGCTTTCTCAGCCGCTCTCTTCGAATATTTTGGAATTTATGAAGGCGCTTCCGAAGTGTGCGCGTGAAAAGGGGATAACGTTCTCTACACCAACGGAAATTGCTTTGAAATCGAAATCTGTTTCGGCGTTGGAGGTGCCTTATCCGATGACGTGGATTGATGAGGAACGGGATACGAGTTGCTGGTTGGGCAACGTGCTGCAACGGGAGGCTTTTGAAAAGTTGTATAGCGTGGCGGAACGGGTGTTCTTGTGTAACGATCGGCGTATTAAGCAGGATTGGGATTATCTGCAGGCTACTAATAACTTCCGGTTTATGAGTACGAAGAATACTGGTATTGCCATTAACCGAGGGATCTATGATTCGGCTTATGATGCGTTTACAAACTATATGAATATTTTGGGCGACTTTATTAAGCGGGTGGATGCGCTTTATCCTATCGGGGTGGATAATGAGGAGCTGAACTCTTTGCTTACGACGATACGAAACCAAGCTATTGAGATTGAAGATTTAAAGAAGGAGTCGGCTAAATGGCGTGCATTGTCTGAGGAGAAGCCGAAGAAGACGGCTGTGAAGAAACCGAAGGAGGCTTCTGTAGCCCAACCGAAGGAGGGTAAGTCTAGTGGTAAAAGCGTGCGGAAAGTGACTAAAAAAACGGTTAGTAAGACCACTTGATTTGTTGGCCGAAAACCGATCGGATTATTTCTAAAACACCCCCGAATGAGAAGCAAATCTATTCGGGGGTGTTTTAGTTAGAAGGACTCAGTGGCCTTCTTCTACAAGGGTGGATCAATCACAAAAAAGAAGTGAGTAACTTGACCTATTTGGTCGGGTTACTCACTTCTTGCTATGTCATTATCTTGCGGTTATTTCTTCAGATAAACGCGGTTCTTATTGATCAATGATTGGAGCGTTTGGTTTTGTCCAAAATTGGTTGAAACCACTTCTAATTTTAGTTTATAAGCATCGTCTGTTAGTCCCGCTTTTCCACCTTTTAAGCGAACGTAGCTAGGCGCTAAGTTGTGTTGGATCGAGACCACTTTAGATGTTTGCTGGCCATAATAATCTTGTGCAGTGGTAACATCGGCATGTACTGGAATGAGGCAAACTTTATCCCATTTCGTTACAGTTTTCCATTCATTAAGAGAAGTGACTGTGACCTCTTTGTCTTCTCCATCCGTACCTCTTACCGTTACTTTCATGGTGCCTGCCTTAGCGATCTCTTTTTCAGCTGCATCTTTTTCGGCCAAAACAGTGATGATCAGTCGGACAATGTTATCGAAGGAGTATTGATTTGTGGCCTTCGTATGCGAAGTCAAGAAAGAGGTTATGTTGTTATTCAACAGATTCTTTTCAAAGAAATGCTCTTTATCTTTTTCGCGCACCAAAAGCATCGTAGTTGGTGCAGTCATTCCGAACTTCTTGTCGCTCTCCTGATGATAATTAGGAATTGCTAGCTTAGCAGCATTCAAGGTATCTCCTTTAAGTTGCGCTTCGATTTTCGAAAGCGGGAGTGTCATCTCCGTAAAGATGCCAGCCGGTGTCTTGAGATACGTCCATGTAGGCACTTGAATCAATTCATTGATCTTATTCTCATCGTTAGTCAGCTGGTTGGCTTGAATCATCTCGCGTGTAGAAGAGAAGGGAAGGTAAGCATAATAAGTTGAGTCAACTTGGTTACCTTCTTTGTCTTTCTCATATTTCTTTTTTAGTTTGAGTCCGGTCTTTGCATCAGTCACGTAACATTCGCAAACCACATTTAATTGGACCTGGTTGATGTATAAGATTGTTCCATCACCATAATCGCTTTTGATATAAAGCCCTTTCATGATTTCGTTGTTAAACTGATCACTTAGGTTGCCCGTTCTAGCCGCTGTTAAGATCCGTCGGCCTAGACTTTTATCTTTTAAAATCAAGTTAACTTTCGGTACGTAGCCGTTTTGTTTCTTGATAGAATCTGCAATTGTTTTATCGACTGCCGTATACGCTTTTCTGCCTAATAACCCCGTTTGGGCGTTGTAAAACTCTTCTGGATTAATATCCGTATAGTAAGCCTTACTCTTTTCTATTCGTTTGTTAAGTTCATAGATGCTTAACCGGCAAGCTGTTAGCGAATCGCCAAAATAGGTAGAATACCACAAGTTGATTTCTACTGCATGGATGTTTCCGAATTTTTGTTCACCAATCATGGTGCCTTCATCGAGCATTTTTCCGGTAGCCTTAACGCCTTTACCCTCTTCTACTTTATTCCCATCCTTATCCAATTCTTGATAAACAGCTGGGAAGGTTATGTTTTGGGGGCAGTTCAGTTCTGTTAAGAAGCCTGCTTTATAGGTGCCGAATGTGGGGTCCGTAAATTTTCCGATATAGCCTATGTTTGTTTTGGCATAGATACGTCCGGCCGAAACAGACTCAGTGGTTATGTCGAAAGTGGACAGCCGCCCGTTGATTGCTTGATCGTCGTTGGGGAACATGCCCAAGCCTAAGCTGCCTGTATTGTCATCACATCCGAAGAAAGCCAATGTTAATAGGGCTACTAATGCATATCTTGCTTTCATAAATTGGTGTTTCTTGATTTTAGTTATTCTTTATTTGAATCGCTATCCCATACTTTATCATAGAGCTCGTCACACGCATTTGCATAGTCGTCCGGGTTTTGATAATTCACCACTAACTTTCCGGATTGAGCTGCGTATGCCATCACTTCTTCGTTTACCTTTTCACTGTTTTGGATAACACCATCCGAGTAATCTATGGCAAATTTACATAAAGTGGCATAATCGATTGATCCTTGTAAAGGCTCTACATCTTTTTTAGTAACGCCCTTTAACATCAGTTTAGAGGCGAAATCGCTACTAAAGGGATTTTTAAAATCGTCTTCATAAACTGAGAATACGATTTTGGTATCACGGAACGAAGGTTCGTCTTTATAGGCTTTCTTGATGTAAAGCGGAGCCAATGCAGTCATCCAACCGTGGCAGTGGATCACGTCTGGACACCAACGCAGTTTTTTTACTGTCTCAAGGACGCCGCGCGCATAGAAGATAGCACGGTTTTCATTGTCGTCATACTCTACTCCGTTTTCATCCACTGTTTGTAGTCTATTCTGAAAATAGTCATCGTTATCAATGAAATAAACCTGCATGCGTGCAGACTGAATAGAAGCTACTTTGATGATAAGTGGATGATCAGTGTCATCAATAATCAGGTTCATTCCCGATAAACGAATAACTTCATGTAGCTGATTCCTACGTTCATTAATGTTGCCCCATTTAGGCATAAAAGTTCTGATTTCTCGGCCCTTTTCCTGAATCGCTTGGGGTAGGTTTCTACCTACATTGGCCATTTCAGATGCTGAAACGTAAGGTGTAATTTCTTGTGTGATAAATAAAACTTTACTCGCCTTTGTCATAATAACAATCATTCTCTATAATATTCTGCAAAGATAGCAAAAAAAATGAGCTTTAAGTACGATATTCTTTCTTTATATGGCAAATATTAGTTTATTTTGCAGAGTTTTTGCAAACAATAGAACTTAATAGGGTTAGTTAGAATGAAAATAGTACATACTATCAGTGACTTACAGGCTCATTTAGTGGCCTTTAGAGCACAGGGTAAAAGGATAGGATTGGTCCCTACGATGGGGGCTTTACATGAGGGACATGCGTCCTTGGTTAGGCGGTGTGCACAGGAAAACGAGGTAGCTGTGGTGAGCGTTTTTGTGAATCCGACTCAGTTTAACGATCAGAGTGACTTGGCAAAATATCCTCGCACGTTGGAGGCTGATTGTCTCTTGCTGGAGGGCTGTGGAGCTGATTTCGTGTTTGCGCCGACAGTGGAGGAAATGTATCCTCAACCGGACGAGCGTTCGTTTAGTTATCCGCCTTTAGATACTGTGATGGAGGGGGCTTTTCGTCCGGGACATTTCAATGGGGTTTGCCAGATTGTTAGCAAGCTGTTTGATGCAGTGGGACCTGATGTGGCTTATTTTGGGGAAAAAGATTTCCAGCAGTTGGCTGTCATTCGTGAAATGGTACGAAAAATGGGTTATGGTCTCCAAATTGTAGGATGTCCTATTGTTCGTGAACAAGATGGGTTGGCTTTGAGTAGTCGCAACCAACGGTTGTCTGCGGAGGATCGCCAACATGCTTTGGCTATTTCTCGAACGCTTTTTGCTAGCCGGGATTATGCGGCAAATCATACGGTTTCTGAAACATTGCAATGGGTGAAAGAGGCTATTGCTGAGGCCGAAGGACTCTCGCTGGAGTATTTTGAAATAGTCGATGGGCAGACGTTGCAGGGACTTTCTTGTTGGGAAGAGACTTCGTATGCTGTGGGGTGTATCACGGTCTTTTGTGGAGAGGTGCGCTTGATTGATAACATTAAATATAAAGAAACCACTAACTAAATAAAGAGAATAACTTTATGATGATCGAAGTATTGAAATCAAAAATCCACTGTGCGCGTGTCACTGAAGCTAATTTAAATTATGTAGGGAGTATTACCATCGACGAGGATTTGATGGATGCTGCGAATATGATTGCTGGCGAGAAGGTGCACATTGCCGATAATAATAATGGAGAGCGTTTTGAAACGTATATTATTAAAGGGGAGCGTGGTTCTGGGAAAATTTGTCTGAATGGTGCAGCTGCTCGTCGCGTGCAACCGGGTGATATCGTTATTATTATGTCTTATGGCTTAATGGATTTTGAAGAGGCTAAGTCATTTAAACCGGCGGTTATTTTTCCCGATCCAGAAACGAATAGTCTTGTGAAATAAAACTTTGTAAACTTAGATAAGAGGATTCAAAGTCATTTAAAAAAAGTAGATAACAGTCTGACTGTTATCTACTTTTTTGGTATCTGGAGGGTTACTTTTGAAGTTGTTCATGCATGGCAGCGGCGGCTTTGCGTCCATCGCCCATTGCTAATATAACTGTTGCCCCACCGCGTACAATATCGCCTCCCGCATAGATCGTGGGGATGGATGATTGCATACTGTCGCTAACGATGATGGTTCCTTTACGACTTACTTCGAGTCCGGGTATTGAGCTAGGAACGATGGGGTTCGGTGAAACGCCTACGCTCACAATAGCTAGATCGATATCGATTGTTTCTGTGGCTCCTTCAATAGCGATTGGGCTCCGACGGCCTGAGGCATCGGGTTCACCCAACATCATTTTTTGTAGGATCACTTGCTTTACAGAGCCTTCTTCATCGGCAATGTACTCTATGGGATTGTGAAGGGTTAGGAATTCGACGCCTTCTTCTTTGGCATGTTTCACCTCTTCTAGGCGTGCAGGCATCTCTTCTTCTGATCGGCGGTAGATGATCATGGCGCGTTCGGCACCTAGTCGTTTGGCGGTGCGCACAGAATCCATTGCGGTGTTACCGCCACCGATTACTGCGACTTGTTTTCCAAAGGTGACAGGGGTGTCCGACTCTGGATTGGCAGCATCCATCAGGTTGACACGAGTTAGATACTCGTTGGACGACATGATGTTGATGGCGTTTTCACCGGGGATATTCATGAAGTTCGGTAGACCGGCACCAGAGGCTACAAAGAAGCCTTTGAATCCTTCGGCTTCTAGCTCTTCTATGCGAATAGTTTTACCTACAATGCAATCTTTTACGAACTCTACGCCCATTTTTGATAGGTTGTTGATCTCAACGTCAACGATTTCATTGGGTAGGCGAAATTCTGGAATGCCATACTTTAAGACGCCTCCAATTTCATGCAGTGCTTCGAAGACTGTCACGTCATAGCCCAGTTTGGCCATGTCGCCGGCAAAAGCTAATCCGGCAGGTCCGGAGCCGATAACGGCTACTTTTACCCCGTTCTTTGCAGCGATAACTGGGATGGAGATTTGTCCGCTTTCGCGCTCATAATCGGCTGCAAAGCGTTCGAGATATCCTATGGCCACGGCTTGCTTGCCCATTTTGAGATGGATACATTTTGATTCGCATTGTTTCTCTTGGGGGCAGACGCGACCGCAGACTGCAGGTAGGGCGCTGGTCTCTTTCAGTGTCTTGGCTGCTTCTAAGAAATCGCCTTTCTCGATGTGTTTGACAAATCGGGGGATGTCGATACCTACAGGGCAGCCTTCTATGCAACCTGGATTGGCACAATCGAGACAACGTTTGGCTTCAAGAACAGCTTGTTCGGCAGTTAGTCCTTGGTTCACCTCTTCTTTATGGCTGTGTGAACGGTATTCGGGATCGAGTTCGTTCATGATAACGCGTGGAATGGCTGTGCGTTCTTTGGGGTTCATTGATTTACGAAGGGCTTGTCGCCAATCGGCGTTGCGACTCTTTTCGTCGACGGCTTTCGTTGCTTCACAAGTGGAGTGCTCTTCATCAAGATGTGCCATCTTCTCGTGTTCTATTTTTTTGAAAGCTCCCATGCGTTTGAGCATCTCCTCAAAGTCGACTTGATGCCCGTCGAATTCGGGGCCGTCTACACATACGAATTTTGTTTTTCCTCCCACGGTGATTCGGCAAGCACCGCACATGCCAGTGCCATCGACCATGATGGTATTTAAGGAAACGGTGGTGGGTAACTCGTATTTTTTAGTGAGTAGGCATAGAAATTTCATCATGATGGCTGGGCCTATGGCGAAACAATGATCTACTTTTTCACGCTTGATAACCGATTCTACTCCTTCTGTAACGAGTCCTTTGTGACCATAAGAGCCGTCGTCTGTCATGATGATGACTTCGTCTGAACTTTCACGCATCTCTTTTTCGAGAATAATCAGTTCTTTGTTTCTACCAGCTAGAACTGTGATGACGCGGTTGCCGGCGGCCTTTAGTGCTTGGACAATGGGGAGCATGGGGGCTACGCCAACTCCACCACCGGCGCAAATGACGGTTCCGAAGTTTTCTATGTGTGTGGCTTGTCCGAGTGGTCCTACCACGTCTGTGATGTAATCTCCTTCATTTAAGTCGCAAAGACGTGTCGATGAAAGTCCTACTTTTTGTACAACTAATGTGATTGTACCTTTTTTAATGTCGGCACCGGCAATGGTCAAAGGCATGCGTTCGCCTTTTTCTCCTACACGGATAATCACAAAATGCCCGGCTTTACGTGATTTGGCTATTAGCGGAGCTTCGATTTCAAATTTAAACACTTTTTCCGAAAAGCGTTCTTTGCTAATGATTTTGTTCATTATCTTAAATTAATTAGTTGGAATTATTACGTGACTGTTTTTGAGTAAATTTAGTATTCGTTCTAGGCAAAGATAGAGTTTATTTGTGAAAATGAGAACTAAAAAACGAAGAAAGCCACTCTGTGATAGAGTGGCTTTCTGTTTCCTATGTTGGTGTGGATCAATTAATCCACTCAAAACCACAGTATGGAACCAGTGCTTTGGGAATGCGTATGCCCTCGGGCGTCTGATGGTTCTCGAGTAAGGCAGCCACGATGCGTGGAAGTGCTAATGCCGAACCGTTTAAGGTGTGGCACAATTCGGTCTTTTTCTCTGCCGACCGGTAACGGCATTTTAAACGATTGGCTTGGTAGGTATCAAAGTTGGATACGGAGCTAACCTCTAACCAACGTTTTTGGGCTTCCGAGTAAACTTCAAAGTCGAAGCATAAAGCTGCTGTAAAGCTCATATCACCTCCGCAAAGGCGAAGGATGCGGTAGGGGAGTTCTAGTTTTTGCAACAGCCCTTCTACGTGTGCCAGCATCTCTTGGTGTGATTGTTCTGAGTTCTCCGGCTTATCGATACGCACCAATTCAACTTTTGAAAACTCATGTAGGCGGTTTAGTCCGCGTACGTCTTTTCCGTATGATCCGGCTTCGCGACGGAAGCATTGTGTGTAAGCGCAATTTTTGATCGGCAGCTCTTTCTCGTCTAAGATGACATCACGGTAGATGTTTGTGACGGGAACTTCGGCTGTCGGAATGAGATACAAATCGTCTAATTGGCAGTGGTACATCTGTCCCTCTTTGTCGGGCAATTGACCTGTGCCGTATCCTGAAGCAGCATTGACTACTGTTGGTGGCATAATCTCTGTATAGCCTGAGTGGCGTGCTTCATCTAAGAAAAAGTTGATTAATGCTCGTTGTAGTTGGGCTCCTTTTCCTTTGTAAACAGGGAATCCGGCTCCTGTGATTTTTACACCGAGATCGAAATCTATTAAATCGTATTTTTTTGCTAGTTCCCAGTGAGGAAGGGCGTCGGTTGGTAGAGCTGTCTCCATGCCACCGGTCTTTTCGATTACATTGTCTTCGGCGCAAACTCCTTCAGGTACACTCTCGTATGGGATATTAGGGATGGTGTATAGTATGTTTTGAAGTTCAGTAGCGGCATCGGACATCTGGGTATCTAAGCTTTTATTTTGCTCTTTCAGCTCAGCTACTCGTTCGCGTGCTGCAGCTGCTTCCTCTTTTTTACCCTCTTTCATTAATTGTCCGATGGTTTTTGAAAGGGCATTGACTTCTGCCAAGTTGCTATCTAAGATGCTTTGAGTGTTGCGTCTTTTGTCATTGAATAGTATGGCTTGTTCGATGGTCTCTTTAGCATTTTTGAAATGCTTTTTTTCCAGTCCGCGGAGAACCGCTTCTGTATTTTCTGTAATCTGTTTAATGGTAAGCATATCTAGACTTTATATATAAACATTAATTGTACGACAAAGATAACTAAAAAACAAACACAGCGGATGGTTGTGCCGTAAATATCTTAGGGGTGGCATACAAAAAGAAAGAAGATGTAACTGATTAGGTTACATCTTCTTCTATTCTGTTCGTTCAGTTAACGATTATGCTTCTGTCGGGATGATAGAAACAAATCTTCTGTCGTTCTTTGTAACTTTAAAGTTAACTGTTCCATCTACTAAAGCGAAAAGAGTGTGGTCTTTACCCATACCCATGTTTTCACCTGGGTGGAATTCTGTACCTCTTTGACGGATGATGATATTACCTGCTTTGCAAGCTTCGCCACCAAATATCTTTACGCCTAATCTTTTACTTGCTGATTCGCGGCCGTTCTTCGAACTACCGACACCTTTTTTATGTGCCATTTCTTCTTACTTTTTTTAATTGATTAAGCTTTAACTTCTGTAATTGTTAGTTCAGTAAACTGTTGGCGGTGACCGTTCAGTTTTCTGTGACCTTTTCTTCTTTTTTTGTGGAATACCAAAACTTTGTCGCCTTTAACTAAGTTTGAAACCACTTGGCAAACCACTTTAGCACCTTCTACAGTAGGAGCACCTACAGTGATGTTGCCATCGTTGTCTACTAAAAGAACTTTGTCGAATTCAACTGTTGCACCGTTTTCTGCGTTTTGGATGTGGTGAACAAACAATTTCTTGCCAGCTTCTGCTTTGAACTGCTGACCGTTAATTTCTACAATTGCGTACATCTTATATATGTATCTATAAGTTAGCTCCGGCGGGTGGCTTTCAATCACTTAAAAGGCTCTTAGTCGAACCCGTTGCGGAATAATCGGGCACAAAAATACTTTTTTTATTTCTCTCAGGCAAATCTTTTTCTTTTTATTTCTATAAAAACGCTCAGATTCACGGTTTTACTTGGCGAAAAGATGATCTATTGCACTAATGAGTAAAAACAAGAGGCCTACGATGATTGCTAGTCCGATTAAGATGAAGAGGGCATAGAAAAACATTTGCAGCGTTTTACGCATGCTTTTCCACCAGCCTATTTCAAATAGTTGTTTGTAAGCGTAAAAATAAAGGCCGAATATGCCCCAGTAGGGAATGTCGTAAAGGGAGTTGATATCGGCTTTTCCATTGAAGGGTAAGCAGATGATTGAGACGAGTAAAATCAGGCAAGCAATGTAGGTTTGGATAAAGATATGCTCGGTTATATTAAAGTGCTTAGAGGAACTTCGTTTGCGAAAGCTGCTTCTGGTAGCTAGTGCAAAAATAGGGATGGCGCAGAGGATGCTAGCAGCTTTGTTGCCATGGGCCCATTTTGTTAGGAGCTGTTCGACCGATCGTAGAAAGGGGGATTCAAAGAGGTAGTTGTTTTCTTCTTCTTGTTGTTGAATAGCTGCTTTTTGTTGGCTTTTGTCTTTTAAAGAAGCTTGTTTTGCTTGGTCTTGTGCCATTTGAGTCAGGCTATCGGTTAAGAAAGTTGCTTTTTGCGTTAACTTTTCTCCAGCTTTCTGCCCCGATGTGCTGTGTAGGCTATTGGGGCTCTCTTCATTTAGGGCTTTTTTTATTTCTTGGCTGATTTCAGCATAGGTGCTTCTGCTGGCTTTTGCGTCGCGTTCTTCTTTTGCGATGGCGTTTGGGTCAATGACCTGCACAAATAGGATATAGATAGCAGCTAAAACAAACAAGGATTGAAACGGGCGGAAATAGCGCACACGTTTACCGGCTATGTAGTCATTAATCATATAGCCAGGGCGAATAAGCAGTTCGATCAATGTATAGCCGAATCCATGGTCAATGTTTGTCATTCCTCCTAATATGTTCTGGAAGATGGAATGAACTGTATATTTGGTGGTTTTTCGGCTTTGCCCGCATACATTGCAGTAATTACCTGTGAAGGTTTGTCCGCAATTCAGGCAGTTGGTTGGCTCTGGCTGATTGGTTGGCAGCGGTTGCCCATTTTCTCGTCTGATAAGAAACAACCGCCAAAGCGCTTTCCCTTTTTTGATAAGCCGTTGATGCTTTTCAGAGTGAGATAAAAACTGTTTGACTTTAGTGATTTGCTTTTTGAAAAAGAGAACTAGTGCTTTCATTGTAAACGTAAAAAAATAAGTTGTGACAGTTTTTTATAAGAGAAAGGTGTCTCGTACCCATTAAAAAAGCATCTAAATATAGTCTGAAATATTTATTGAT